>NZ_JAEHBN010000017.1:0-90025 GCF_016483605.1 Bacillus cereus group sp. N11 | reverse complement strand
GGGATATTAACGCAAGTATCAATCTAAAGAATGAAGCGATAAGGCTTCTAACCGCAAGGACTGCGGGGTTAGCCTAAGTAAAGAGTTCGATAGAACTCTTTACTTAGGAATCCCCCACTTCTAAACGAAGTGAAAGTGGGGGTAGTTCAACATATACAGAAAATAAAAATATTTAGGCGAAAATCGGAATAATGTTAAACGTGTTAGTATTTTTTATTCCTCTTATTTGGATTATAGGAGGTAATGGGTAGTTTAGATTTAGGGGTACCAGTTTATCACTATCAAAACAAGAAAAGCGAATACTCCAAAACGAAAAAATGAGCTTTTTACTTACCAGTCAGCACAAAATTTCGTTTTGGGAGCACTGTAAAATTTCACGCACCATATGTTTAATATATTTTTATAAATAAGTACGTTTCAAATCTTACTTTAATCGCTAATATTGACTAAGATAAATCTTATAATAAAAAGGCTATGTATTATGAGTTTCATAAGTCGAAAAACAAAGATTGAATTGTCCTCTTTTGGCTAATTGGTCTAATTTCTCCCGCATTTTCCTGAAAATATAAATTGATTATAAAGATTTCATTTTAGAGTTTGATAAAAATAATTTATAAGAAGTAAATATGAAAAAGTTAGAGAATTATCTTAGTTATTAAATAGATTCTGCCTATACTTTAAGTAGAGCCTAATTAATTAAATTTAAATAGTTTATATGTTCATATATAGAATTTTGAAGGGGGTATATTGTAAATGATTCCAACGTCAACATATGTGGCTAAATGGGTATTAGATGACTTAACACTTGCATCAAGACCAAATCAGGGGATCAAACTAAGTACATTTAAAAAGTTAGAGAAACTTTATGTAGAATACAGAGAAATGATTGAGGGAGATACTAGCTTTGAAATCACACATTATCTGCTAGAGTTTATCAATCCACATAATTTTTTTGTAGTAAGAGAAGGTTACTATATATTTGATAATAAAACGATGAAATTTATTAAAGTATCGGATGATATTCATTTTTCAAATCAAAGCTTAGCGTATTGTAATAATGGAGTTTCAGTGGATTTAATAAACGGAAAAATGCATTTTTTAGAAGGGCATTATTATAAAGTTAAGACCTCATATGTTGATTTATTAAAAGGAGAAACTATCCCTGTAATGGTACTAAGTCATTTGGATAATAATGTTGGAGTATCAGTTCCTTTGAAAATGTTTAATGAGGAAAGAACTTTTAAAATTTCAGAGAGTTATATAGTTGATCTTACCTCTAAGAATTGTAACAACGATAGTGAATTTAACCAAAAGGGAAACATAATACGATTTCTAAAACCTTCCATTGTGTAGTTAAGGATATATGGTAATTAAATTCATAATGGGTTCAAGAGGGTGAAAAAGGTGCCATTTTAAATGTATTCAGTCTTTCGCGGTAAAGTAATTATAAAGGATGAATATAAAGTGTTGGTTGAATTAATAAATACAGGAAGCTGGGAAGAAGAGAATGATTATTATACAAATTTAAAAGATAATAAATGGTCATTTATAGCCAATCTAAAGAACTACAGAGATCCAGAACATAACGTGGCACCTATCACATTATTTATGAATGTAATTTTAAAGGAAGTAGCAGAACATATTATAAGGCTGGAAGTTTGGTATGGTGAGGCTGATGGACTGAAAGAATACTTTTTATAAATAATGAATTTAAAAAGAAGCTATAGCAGTAATGAAATATTGCTGCTTTTTTATTTCTAAATACACTAAAATTATTGTTGTTGGGTTTATGTATATTCATTTATAATAGAATATGGAAAATTTTACACTGCAATAATAAAGATTTTTATTATACAAGAGCTGAGAGCAGCTCTTTTTATTTTGCTCAGGGGGAGTGTGAAAGAAAAAAGTTTATGTTAGTGGTAAAGTTAAATGATCTAATAGAAAATAAAAAATTACAATTAGTAGAACTGGTAAATAAACATGGTTTTAGTCATACGAAAGTCCTTCATTTAAGTCAGGAAATTGATAAATTAATTAATAAATATATGATTATAAAAAAAGAAACCCTATAATAGTAGGGTTCAAAGGGAATAGATACATAAAATAAATAAAGAGAATAATTTAATTATATAAGAAATTTGATACTGTAATATTGAGAAAGTGTAAAACCTTAATTAAATATTTTCGTTTGAAAAGTGATGTGATTACTATTTTAAAATTAAGAACAGATTTAATAGAGAAAGCAGTTAAACTAACTCATATAAAAGAAAACACCAATGTTAGTGAACAGGTAGTCAATACTGCATTTAATTTATATGAAGAGTTACAAAAAATACTTGAAACTTTTTTACACAAAAAATTTTTATTAGAAAGATCTAATTGACGTTCGTCTAGAATGAGGGGGTTTGACAAATCTATAGATTCAAATGTTTAGGAGACTAGATGAATTTGTGATATATTTTTAAATTAGTGCACAAGTACAAAATCACAAAAAGATCACCTGTTAAATTTTATAGGTGGTCTTTTAATGTTTATTAAATAATCTTTTTATTAAAATAGTGCAGAGGTTTTATACTTTTTTTCAATAGATAAAACTACATGAAAATAAAAAAATAAGTAAAAAAGTGGAGAATTATTTGTCTAAATATATAGAATTTTTAACAAAATTTCATAATTATGTTATATAATGATGTTAACAAACCATATTTTAGGCATTACCCCGATTGTGTAGAATAAATAATTTGTTTTGATGAGCTAAAATATTTAGCTAAAAGAACTTGTAGCGGGGCCTACTACAAGTTCTTTTATTTTTTTAGTAAAGCAAAATAAGAAAAAAGGAGGGAATACAAGTATGACAAGAAATTTTAAGAAAGCAGCACTTAATTCGTTAGATGGGAAATGGGGAGTAGGTATAGGAGTATCAGCTTTATTCTATTTTGTACCAACCTTAAGTGCATCAGCAATCGCCACTTTCATGTATTTAATATTTGCACTGTTTATCGGGATAATTGGCCCGGATGTGTTATTTATTTATTCAATTGGTGGGGAACCACAAGTAGATCCAACAGCACTTGCTGTACTTATTCTAAGTTATATTGGTTTAGGTGGGGTTTGTTTCCTAATTTATAGTCTCATACAAGGTATCTTCAATTATGGATATTCTGTTTTTACTTTACACTTAGGGAAAAAAGAAGATGCTAAGGTGGACGATGTATTTTCGGGATTTAAAAAGAAGAATTTGTTTAAATCAATGAAATTGGGGCTACTGCAAGCTATTTTTCTTTTTTTATGGAGTCTCTTATTAATTATTCCAGGTATTATTAAATATTTTTCTTATTCCATGTCGTATTACATATTAGTAGAGAATCCTGATTATACAGCAAGTGAAGCTTTGAGAGAAAGTAAAAGAATAATGAAAGGACAAAAGCTAAAGTTATTTGTTCTTTGGTTATCATTTATTGGTTGGTTTTTATTAGCTGCATTTATCGGAATGTTTACATTTAATCTATCATTTATTTTTATTTCTCCTTATTACAACACAACTGTCTCACATTTTTACTTAAATTTAATTAAAAAACAGGATATTGGAGAAGCGAAGGTAAGTATATAAATAGGAAAAAAGTATGTATAAGGAAAGTGAATACTATCTTGATAGTGGTTATGCAATTAAGCATATCTATTTTTAAGTATTATATTAAAAGAGTTAAGCTGCTAGATACATGATATTTATTATGATTTGAGCAAGGATACCGCAAACATGTTGCGAGTTGGAGGAAATAGTGGCGGTTACCCCAATACAGTAAGATTAAATAATAGAAAAGCACCTCTCTAGCAAAGAAGAGGTGCTTTTCTATTATATAACTTTTTTTATTTTTTGCGGTGATTGTTTCGTTTGAGTAATGATATTCTCTTTTCGTAATTCTTTAAAGAGCGACGTGACCATAAGAACGACTACAAGAGAGAATGGTAAAGCTGCTATGATCGCTGCAATTTGCAGTGCATTTAACCCACCAGCTTGCAAGAGAATGGCTGCAATAGCTGCAATTGTTAATCCCCAAATAAGCTTCAAACTGTTTTTCGGTGATAAGTTACCATTGCTTGTTTGCATAGCAACAACAAATGTTGCGGAGTCAGCAGAGGTAACGAAGAATGTTGCGACTAAAATTAGTCCAATAATGGTCAAAAATGTTGAGAATGGTAAATGCGAAATGACAGCGAATAAACCAATTTCGGTACCATTTTTCGCAATTTCATCAGCAATTCCAAGTGATTGGAACATTTCCATATGAATAGCTGTACCGCCAAAGACAGCGAACCAAAATGTACAAATGAATGTTGGGATTAATACGACGCCGATAATGAATTCACGAATTGTACGTCCCCGAGAAACACGGGCAATGAATGTACCGACGAATGGAGACCAAGAAATCCACCAACCCCAGTAAAAAATAGTCCAATTTTCAATCCAAGAAGAGGATTCTTTGCTAAAAGCACCTAAATTTAATCCCATGCTTGGTAATGCTCCAATATAAGAGCCTAGTGTGGAAGTAAAATACTTCATGATAAAGATAGTTGGCCCTAAAATTAAAAAGGAAACGAGTAATATTCCAGCGAGGGAGAAGTTTAAGTTACTCAAATATTTAATCCCACGATCTAAGCCAGTTTGTGCACTTGTTAGATAGAGTACAGTAAAAATTGCAATAAGTATGAGTTGAGTACCAATTGTATTATTAATAGAAGGGAATAAATAGCTTAATCCTCCAGCGATTTGTTGTGCACCAATGCCTACGGATGGTACGATTCCAAATACAGTTGCTAAAACAGCCAAAATATCTACTGTTTTTCCAATAGGAGAATGTTTCGATCGATTAAATAGTGGAGTAACTGTAGCGCCAATTGTACTACCTTTTTGTTTTCGGAATGTAAAATATGCAATTGTTAGAGCGACCATTGCATAAAGTGACCAAGGGAAGAGACCCCAGTGGAAAAATGAATATTGCATAGCAAGTTTTGCGCTTTCCTCAGTTCCAGGTTCACCGGTAAGCGGTGCTCCAAAGTGTGAAATGGGTTCAGTAATTCCATAAAAGAGAAGTCCGATGCCCATTCCTGCTCCAAATAGCATGGAAAGCCAAGAGAGGTAACTATATTGCGGTTTTTCATCATCTTTACCAAGACGAATGGAGCCATACTGTGAAAATGCTAAATAACCAGCTAAAATAATCATTGTGGTCATAAGTAGAGAGTAAAACCATCCAAACTTATTGAGAATAAATGCGTTTAAAGAAGAGGTAACACTTTGTAAATCATAGCTTTGTATCCAACTTGCTGGAATTATACCCCATATAATAAATAAGGTTGTAAGCAAGATGGAGATATAGAATACACTGTTTTCTTTTTTTATCATAGAATCCCACCTTTTATTTAATAAAGTTAAAAATTATATTAATAATAACAATGATAGGGTTAATTGTCAAAAAATTCGTTTTTCATAGGTGATATTGGGTACAGCCAACGTACTAACATAAAACCCACGTTAAGAATTGTTTGCACTGTAAAAATACTGTACATTTTTGTTACAATGCTTTGCTTGAATCGCCTACTGGGGTAGCACCACATGCCAATTAAGCTAATAATTTAAGGTACACCCTAAATAGAAAAAATTTTTTATAGCACAAAATTTCATTTTTGGCTTTTTTGGGGTAACCTGTTCTGTTAGGTTTATAGTAATGTGGTAATACCCCTTTATGGCGAAAGCCTGTTACAATAGTTAAGAATAACTTAGGTACAAATTGATAATGAAATGGGGAAAGAGACTAGATGAAAGCAACCGGAGTAACTAGAAAAGTAGATGAATTAGGGCGTGTAGTAATTCCAAAGGAACTTAGAAATACGCTTGGTATTAAAGAAAAATCACCATTAGAGATTTTTGTAGAAGGGGAAGACATTGTTTTACAGAAGTATCAGCCTGGTGGTGTTTGTGCATTAACAGGAGAAGTGTCAAATCATAACATAGCATTAGCAAATGGTAAGATAACATTAAGTCCAGAAGGTGCAGAATTATTACTAAAAGAAGTAGAACAGTATCTTGTAAAATAAATGCTCCTTTCAAGGGGCTTTTTTTTATAGTAGAAATATAAAATTTCACGTACCATAATGTTTAATAAAAAACTAAATCCCTAATTAATAGTCTACATTTAATCTTATGTTGAATTAATCCGCTAAATAGATCCTGTATTGTTTGTTTTGAGAATATTAGCAAATAATTTAGTACGAGATGCTGAATTATAGGGTAAAAAAGAAAAAGGACGCTTAGCTTTAAAGGTCTAAACGCCAAAATGAATAGATAAAATATAAGTACATAGAGGGGAGAGTGATTCCCCGACTCATTATGATTATATCATAGAATCAGGTTATAAAGAAAAATAAATGATAATTAGGGTTGTTAAGTGGTGGGGAAATTTTGAAGAAACTTACAAAAGTTGAAAATTATAAAGCTATTAACGAGTTGATTCAATTTCTTGATATATCAGCTGAGGAACGTGAAATTGATGAATCACAGAAGCAATATCTTATAGACACTCAGGAGGAAGAACGTTGGCGTAAACATCCAGATTCAAATATACCTTTGGAAATATCATCATGGGGTTGTGTTTACCGTCCAGCATTTATTGATTCAAAGAATTGTATCCGTGAAGGTAGGTTGCTTAATCTGTCATCTAATCAGAAGGGAAGTATTGGCATAAACTTCATACGTGATGGTAAACGCAAGCGGTTATCAGTCATTAAGCTTATGTAGGAAACGTTTTAAAACTAAGGGTGATGAAATAAATACCTGTTTATAGAAGAGGTCCTAAGTTTTATCGTGTTATTCCAGTAGAAGTACAAGAAGATAATGGGGAGTCTAGAGAATGTTCTTGTTTAGCTGATGAAAGAGGCACCGTCTATTCAATGGAAGATGTAAAAACACTGTTCGAGGAAGGAAAAGAATTTTATCATTTTAGCCAATTCATCTCCCACCTACTCACTTAGCGTTCCTTGAGGAAGGAGTCTTCTTGGCTAAAATGATAAAATATAAAAACTACGCTATCTTTTCTGTGGAATCCTAGGAAAAGATGAAGCTTTTATCTCCCAATAATTTAAAAACTTAAACTATAAGAGAAAAAAGAATGAAGTATTCTGATGGTAGTAAATGACTTAGCGGTGTCAATGTATATATGACAAATCCGCCTATAGCTATTTACTTTCTGGAATTTTACAGAATATTAATTTTTTGTGAATTATTATTCTGTAATTAATTAGATTTAATGTATTATTCACACGAAATGACTACCTTTGTGTAATTTATTTGATTTGTAAGACAGTTAGGAATACTAGATTAAAACATAAATACACGTTTTTGATAGATATTTTATAAAGTTGTATTTATATGTGTCATAAAATAACATCTAAATATAATTATAAACAGAGTAAAGGGAGGGCTATGTAAAAAGTAATAAATACAAGTTCATGAACTGTTTTTGCACGTAAACACATGCTAAGGAAATGAAAACTTTTAAATTTATCAAGGGAATGAGAGGGAGATACTATGGGGAATAAATCAAAGCATAAAACCAAAAGAATACTTGTAGCTACTGCAACATTAACTATACTTGCGACTGGAATGATTTCTTCATCGGATGTCTTTGCGGAGCAAAAGGAGCAGCAAAAAAATTTATCGACATCACTGCAAAATGAAAAGTCAGTTAAATCAGAAAATAGAACATTTACAGTCCCAGGAAAAGGGGATGTTGAGGTACTGAAACAACAGGAAAGAAAAAGTATGGCATTTAGTCCATATGAACCAACTGGTTTATATGCAAAGCCAAATGAACAAATAACGATTAATGTAGAAGGTAATCAAGATATTCAGGTATATATTGGAACGTATTCGTATGATGCTTCTTGGAGAGAAGATTCTAAGATAAAATCATTCACATTAAAACCTGGTATAAACACAATCCAATCTCCAAATGGGGGGATGATATATTTTTATAATAAACAACAAGGTGGTACCATTCGAACAACAATCACAACAGGTGGAACGAATACTCCTTTCTTTGAACTAGGCAAGCATACGAAACAAGATTTAATAAACATGCTAGACCAATATCCTAATGCACATGCAGTGGAGCTAAAAGGAGAACGTGTATTAATAACGGCCAGCCCGGCACGTGTTAAGAAATATTTGTTGGGTTCTAATACAGATCCTGTACAACTCTTAAAAAAGATGGATGAAGCTACTCGAATTCAAGACAAAGTAGCTGGATTATCCGAAGAACAAGTAGATAAACATTATGTTCATTACGTAGAGGAAAATCATTCTCCTGATTATTATATGTATGCAACTTCTTATCGAACTGCATATGTAGGAGATGCAATCCAATACGTGTTAGATATTAATAAATTTGTAAAAGATGGCTGGGGTCCATGGCACGAGGCAGGACATTTGAGACAACAATCACCTTGGAAGTTTTATAATATGACAGAAGTACAAAATAATATATACAGCCTTACTGTAGAAAAAGCATTTAATCAACCATCCAACTTAGAGAAAAGTGGAATTTATCCAAAAGCATTTCAATATCTAGAACAAGCGAATAAAAATTATGACGAAATTAGTGATGTTTTTGTAAAACTTGTTATGCTTTGGCAACTACAGTTAGCGTATGGAGAGGATTTCTATCCTAAATTGCATCAATTGTATAGAGACATGCCTTCAGGTGAACTTCCACAAACTGACGAAAATAAAAAACAATTATTTATGATTTCAGCATCAAAAGTAGCCAAACAAAATTTGATTCCTTTCTTTGAGAAGTGGGGATTACGTCCAAATAACGATACCATTCAAAAAGTAGCTGCATTAGGATATCCAATTTTAACAGCAGAAATTTGGAAGGGGACGGATTCTAATCCAATTAAACCAGATATGCCTAATGGAAATAATATTTTAGAAGGAAAACAGTTTGCATGGTCACTAAAAGGAATTAGTGATTTCGAGTTTGCTAAAATCAATTTCAATAAGCCGACAGAAGAAATGCAAATCGACTTAAAAGCAGGCGTACCGCATCATTATTTTAATGAAACGTATGCGAGTATTAAAGTACAAAATGCATCAGGAAAAGTAGTATACAAGAAAGACGTTTATGGAAACAAACAACAAAATGCTGAATCACAAAAGGTACCAGTCAAAGTAGGAGATTATATCGAGTTAACACATTTAGAAGGTGTGCATAGAGCTACTTTCACAAATGTCGATAATAGTAAACAAGAGAGCTTTGGAAAAAAAGCCATATACGAAGTTACAAAAGAAGGTCTGAAGAAAGTAGAAAAAATGCCAGAAGCAACAATTTTGGATGGAAATCAATTTGCATGGTCGCTAAAAGGAATCAGTGATTTTGAGTTTGCTAAAATCAATTTCAATAAGTCGACAGAAGAAATGCAAGTGGACTTAAAAGCAGGCATACCGCATCATTATTTTAATGAAACATACGCGAGTATTAAAGTACAAAATGCATCGGGGAAAGTAGTATACAATAAAGACATTTATGGAAACAAACAGCAAAATGCTGAATCACAAAAGGTACCAGTCAAAGTAGGAGATTATATCGAGTTAACACATTTAGAAGGTGTGCATAGAGCTACTTTCACAAATGTCGATAATAGTAAACAAGAGAGCTTTGGAAAAAAAGCAATGTACGAAGTTACAAAAGAAGGTCTGAAGAAAGTAGAGAAAATGCCGGAAACAACAGTTTTAGATGGAAATCAATTTAGCTGGTCTTTAAAGGGATATAATGATCGAGAGATCGCAAAAGTAGAGTATAACAAAGCAACAGAAAAAATGCAGATCAAATTAGAAGCCGGTATACCACACTCCTATTTTACTAGTACGTATGCTAGCATTAAAGTTCAAAACTCATCGGGCAATATTTTGTACAATAAAGAAATTGTAGGAAATAGACAACAAGCCGCTGAAATTCAAACTGTTCCAGTAAAAATAGGAGACTATATTGAATTTAACCATATAGAAGGAGAAGCACAAAAGGAAAAGACAAGAGCTTTACTAATTAATCTTGAGAATAGTAAACAGGAATTTATGGGTAAGAAAAGAACATATCAAGTTACTTCTACGGGATTATTAATAAAATAGATTAAAAAGATGTCTAAAAAATATAATTTTTTTTGGACATCTTTTTTATTATAAAAAAAAGAGTTAACTATTGATAATGATGTATGATGAATTCTATAGGCACATTAGATCTTATATATATTTATACCTATTCAAAAAAACAAGTTATAGCTAATGTTCTAAGGATTGACACATCTATTTTTGTTTAATATTTTTATCTAATTTTTCTTTTATTATCATCATGGAAATACGAATTTCATTAATCTCACTATCACTTAGTCCGTTAAACAATTGATTTATTTGTTCATCTGACTGAATATGAATTATATCTAGTAGTTCCTCTCCTTTTTTTGTCAAAAAGAGAAAGTTTTTTCTGCTGTCTTTTATTGAGCTTCTTTTCTCTATTAATCCTTCCTTCTCAAATCTACGTAACATTCTGCTCATATAGCTTCTATCAATATTAAGTTCTTGCACAAGATTATTCGCAATACACTCTGTTCTTTCGCTTATTTCAAATAGTATTCGTGTTTCGGTTAATGAATAATCTGTATCTAGAATCTGGTTATTAAATAAACCAAGTACCTTTGTATAAAAACGGTTGAATTGTCTGATGTCATAAATAATTTTTTTATCCATAGATCCTCCTTTAGTTGACTAAGTCCACATTTAATATTAATATAACTGTACCCTTAAAATGTGGACTTAGTCAATGTTTTAAAGATGCCATTTTCAAAAATCTGTCGCAATCTTTATTAAAACCTAATTGAAGGAGATCGTATATGATTATTCGAAAAATGAAAAAAGAAGACAATGCAAAAGTAAAAGAAATTATACAAGGTTCATTAAAATCACTTGGATTAGCGCTTCCTGGAACAGCTTATTTTGACCCTCAACTTAATGACCTACATCAATATTATAATAATCTAAAACATGCGAACTATTGGGTAGTAGAAATGGAAGGAGAAGTTGTTGGTGGAATTGGTATAGCACCGTTTAACGAACATGATAAAGTTTGCGAATTACAAAAGCTATACTTAAGTCCAAAAGCACAAGGTCTAGGGTTTTCCAAGAAATTAATGGAAACAGCTTTGTCATTTGCCTCTAAACATTATGAAAAGTGCTATTTAGAAACAATGCATGAATTAAAAACTGCATGTCTATTATATGAAAAATTTGGATTTATAATTTTACATGAACCCCTACCAGGTTCTGAACACTCCACTATGAATGCATGGTATATAAAATCTTTTTAAAATTAGGTGTATTAAACGCATCTATTAAAAGGAAAGTATTGAAGGAGCTTTATTTTTACACAAATACAAACATGAATTTCAACTAAGCAATCAATTGCTTCTCTTAAACTGGTTATTTAAAAGTGATGAAAAAAAATCAAATGTAGCGATAAAAGTTTCAATAAATCTACAAAACGTAGTGATAAAACGAAGGAAAAACCATGAAAAATAGGCGTATCATGCAAAGTGTTGATACGCCTTAAAACTACCTTGTTAAACAACATGTGTCGTCGTGTAGTAATAATAATATTTATTTAATTATCTTAGTTTCAGTATTACAAATAATGGATATCTTCCTTTATAAAAAATATATAATTTATTCAATTATTTTTTCGATAACAGGCATAGAAGCAATTGGTGGAATAGAGTGAGTCCATCCCACGGAAAATATATTTAGTTTTTCACCTATACTGTAGTTATCTTTGCTAGTAATAGGGACACGTAAGATTATATTTTGAGAGGCTAATTCCCACCAATTATTTTGATAAGAGAGTGCCTCCACTTTTGTGTTAGTGTCAGCTACAACTAAATAATTATCATCTGCTGAAATAAAATATCCAGTGAAAGGTATCTGTATTCGTATTTGTTCTTCGTTAATAGGAGTAGGGTTACTTATAGAATCTGCCGAAATAGGAGTTAATCCAAAAGCTAATCCACATCCTAGTGTTAAAGTGGTTACCACTGTTACTAATTTTTGTTTTTTGAAAACATAATATAAATCCCCCTTACATTTTATCCGTACACGATCACCTTTCTATTTATATATAGAATGCCTTTTGGTATTCCTAAATCTAACAATTATGTCACAATTGATCCATTGTTTTTTCAATTGGGTATTAATTAAAGATAATATATGTTATATTTCACCAAATTAACTATTAATTGTACCTTCAAAAATAATATATTTCTTCTCATAAACTACGTAAAAACGAGTTAAAATGAATAAATATATCCCATTTTTGTAAGTTGGGAATTAATAGTAAATCATAAGTAATATAAATGTACACAAAAGTGTCGATTCTAATAATCTAGTTTGGCTAAAAAACTTATATCTTAAATAGAAGACTAGATACATTTTGACTAAATATAGATAATTTTTTGTATTTTTTAGTAGTATAATGAGATTATTTAAGAATATAATATTATGTGTATATAGAAATGTTTATCTGTTTTTGGGGTTATTAGGGATTTATTTTATCTATAAAAGGAAATTAAATATTGATGTATAATTAAAAGTTCTGGTGCGAAAAATTTTAGGGGAATTGCAAAAAACCTCTACATCTTGGACATACTGATGCTATTACTCTAAAAAAGTGTGTGATCGGTATGAAAAAGGAAAAATTTTCATATGGAAGTACAATCAACCTACTATTATCTTATTAACGGTAAGATGGTACCCACAGTCCAACCTAAATTTTCTTGATTTGTTGATGCGAATATTCTAGAAAAAGATGGGACAATCTATGACCAAAAAAGAATAGAATATTTAAAATCACATATTATAAATTTTTAGAGGAAGCATCCGTAGCGGATGCTTTTTTCTTTGCTATATAAAATTTATATAATAAATAAGAAATTAACTAAGCAGACAATTGAACCCCGCAACTTAAACCCATACTCATATCTCACAAATTGATTCATAACTAAAATAAATAAACAAACATTTGTTTATTTTTACATAAATGATTTCTTCATTTATAAATTTCTTAGCGTACAAATTCATAAAAATGATATGGTGATCCCAATTAGGATGACGTTCTTTTTAAAGTACTGTTATATCTGAGTTTAGGTGATTAGTTATAACTGTCTAGAAGTTTTTTTATGAGAACATAGTGTGTTAATATTTCGACATTTTTAAATATTTTATGTGTTTTTTAAAATAAATGTATTAAAATCTGTTTTTTCTCATACATTCATTTGATTATTCTTCTTTTTAATTGAATTGAAATGTATCCATTTTCTTATATAAATGAGTATATTTATGTTAAATTGTGTAAATATGTGTAAATAGATAATATGAATATGTAAGTAATATCTATTACTTACATATTCATATTTTAAGTATCTAGAAATATAGCGGAGGGATATTATGAAAAGGTGATAGAAACGAAAAACACAAAATTTAGTGATGGTAACCGCTAACAGTGTAGAGCTAAAATGGAATCCTTCTACAGATAATGTAGGTATAAAAGAATATCAGGTATTACGTGATGGAAAATGGATTCAAACGGTACAAGGAGTAACATTTACTGATCAGAACTTAACAGCTAGTAAGGAATATAAATATACAGTGAAGGCTGTAGATGCAGCTGGAAATACATCAATTCAAAGTAACATTCTTCCGGTAAAAACAAAAGATCAAAATGTATCTTATGAAAAATGGGATCCGAAGAAGGCATATACAAAGGGAGATAAAGTAGAACATCAAGGGAAGGTGTATGAAGCTGTTCAAAATCATCAAGGAAAGGGTGACCCGAATTGGCTATTTGTTTTATCGTTATGGAGCCCGCTTATTTTAAATTTTTAAGTTGATGGCATGGGAATTATTATATATAAATGAGAATCATGCAACAGTCAAAAGTCAAAAACAAAAAAGGAGAAATTATTTTGAGAAGGATTTCATCTTTATTATTAACTATGCCTATTATTTTAGGAAGTATTGCTACGATTCCGCATACAAAGGTTTCAGCTGAAACAATGTCATTCAATCAAGAAACATTCACTTTAGAAACATTGAATCAACAGACAGATCAAGCCATTGCAAATGGTAATTTTGAAGCCCATTTGAAAAATCTCACAGCATATTTAAATGGAAATGTTGGGGGTATGACTGAAGAAAACTTGAAAAAGAAGCTTGCAGATCCAGTATTTGCAGCAGCTTTGGCTCAGTGGCAATTTATATCACAATCAGGTGCTACAACAATGGATGCATTTGCAAAAAAAGATGCTGACCATCAGAAATTTCTTAGCTGGGCTATGAAAAATACAAGCGTGTTGAATACCTATCTTGAAGGTGGTCGTCCAACGGGAAAAAATCCTGTAAATGCACTTGAGATATGGAATACAATCTGGAATGCGGATGCAGATTCTCACGAAGGGTTGTATTTGAAATTAGCGGTAGCTACATCGTTAGCTCATGCTGAACCTATAAAATATTGGACAAACAATCAGCCTATTAATCCATTAACAAGGTACCAACATTATAAATCAGCAGATCAAAATAATGAGTTACTTCCTTGCTTTAGAACATATGATGTTTGGCATTTAAGATTAGTAGTGAATACTTGGTCACCAGAAGAAGATTTAACTTGGGCAAGAAATATGATTAATACGGAACATCCAGAACTTAAAAACCAAGATAAGGTAGGGGAAAGTGCATATTTGATTGATTATGTAACCCATAACAAAGATGGAGTTAGCATTCAAGCTGGAAATGATGCATTCTACGGTTTAGGTTGGAATCTTTCTTCCATTTATAGATTTGGCGGGGTATGCGGTAATATTTCGAAGTTTGGTACGCAAGTAAGCCAAGCATTTGGAGTGGCAGCTATGCCTGTTGGACAACCTGGACATTGTGCACTTATATGGAATAACAAGCCATCTTCTTGGAATTTAGGATATGATATATCTGGATGGGGTCAGTCGAGCCGTCATGATGCAACTGTTATTCCTTGGTCAGATAATAGCCCGACAAATCAAGTGCCATATATGCTACTATTTGAAAATGCTGAACGTGACCCAGTAAAACTAGATCAATCAGAGCGATTACGCTGGTTAGCGAAAGCGATGACTTCAACAGATAATAAAATTGCAATTTATAAAATATCCACCAATATTTTACCAATCAATTTTTTAGTATGGAATGATTACGTTTCCCTTATGTTACAAAATCCAAATGTAACAGATGCTGAGTGGAAAGAATTAAATAACAGTATCATTTCCGTCTTTGCGAATGAACCGCGACCGATGATGGATCTTATTACTCAAATAAAAGACCATGTACCAATTAGAGATGGTATCTTAGAAGGAGACCAATTTGCATGGTCACTGAAAGGAATTGGCGATTTTGAATTTGCGAAAGTAAATTTAAATAAATCAACAGAAGAAATGCAAATTGATCTAAAAGCAGGTGTACCACATAACTACTTTGATAGTACATATGCAAGTATTAAAGTGCAAAACACATCAGGTAAAGTGGTATATAACAAAGAGGTTTATGGGAATAAACAGCAAAATGCTGAAACACAAAAAGTTCCAGTAAAGATCGGCGATTTTATTGAACTTACACATCTAGAAGGCAGAGAGAGGGCAACATTAATAAATTTAGAGAATAATAAACGTGAAAACTTTGATAAAAAAGCAATTTATGAAGTTACAAAGGAAGGCTTAAAGAAAGTAAATCAAATTGTTAATCCGAAACCAGATACGGAAGCTCCCACACAGCCACAAGGATTATATGCAAGCAACCTTACTTCTAACAGTGTAGAGCTAAAATGGAATCCTTCTACAGATAATGTAGGTGTAAAAGAATATCAGGTATTACGTGATGGACAATTGATTCAAACGGTACAAGGAACGACGTTTACTGATCAAAACTTAACAGTTAATAAGGAATATAAATATGCAGTGAAGGCCGTAGATGCAGCTGGAAATACATCAATTCAAAGTAACATTCTTCCGGTAAAAACAAAAGATCAAAATACATCTTATGAGAAATGGGATCCAAAGAAGGCGTATACAAAGGGAGACAAAGTAGAACATCAAGGGAAAGTGTATGAAGCTATTCAAAATCATCAAGGAAATGGTGACCCAAATTGGATATTCGCTTTGGCATTATGGAATCCACTGAAATAGGGGGCTGATGGCATTCCACAAAACTTAAGAACGGAGACAAAATAAATTGATGGACATGTATGGTGACCCAATTTAGAGTATTTAATGAATCGGTGTTTTTTTAAAATGTATTATTGTAACAATTACACCATCTAAAATTAAAATACAAGTTTATGCCATAATTCACGAATAAACAAATTTCAGATTCCTAAGAAATTACATTTTCTCAATACCTATTTTTTCTATTATTTATATATTTTAGTTAGGTTACGGTAGTAATCTAACTAAAATATATTAAGCAAAGAGTTGAATCTTTAGGAACTTATACCATGCGTAAAACATTTGGATATTGGTTTTGCAAGCAAACAAAAGATATTGATATGTTACAAGAGATATTGAATCATAGTACACCACAAATTACACTAAGATACATTGGTATTAATAAAGAAGAAAAAGATAATGTACTAGATACATTGAGAATCTAATTTAAACTAGATTCTTTTTTATTTATGGAAGCGTCAAATATTCCCCATCTACTATTTGTAAATAACCCATAAGTTAATCTCCTTACATACTACATGTGGATTCTTTTTTGCATAAACAGTTAAATAATGGGGTTATAGAAGTTGTAGCGACATTTCAGTTCACTCATACACATAAGGCGACTAAATCTTTTACTTGATACTTACTGGTCCGTTACACAAAACTAATATTTTTAGCAAAATCTCGTTAGATATAGAAACAGACAGATAAAAAAATGCCATCCTTTCTAATTTAGCTTGTATAGAAAAAATAAAGATTTTCAAGTGATTTTGGGTATTAAAATAGCTTAAGCTAAAGGGCATTTATGATGAAATCACTAACTGGAAGTTAGATTCCCTAGTACTATGATCTAGTTTTACACGTATCTCAACTGAATCTCCCTATTATACAAGCAGAGTGGACTATTATAAAATCAGGTGTATGAAAATATATAATGAGCAAATTTTTTAGAACGCCAATAGAATAGAAACGAAATGATATAGGAGCAGGGTAAAATGAATCGAATTTCAATTTTAATAACTGATGACGAAGCGGAAATTGCTGATTTAATTGCGATACATTTAGAAAAAGAAGGGTATCATGTTGTGAAAGCGGCTGATGGGGAAGAGGCGATTCGAGTTATTCAGTCTCAGTCAATCGACTTAGTTGTGTTAGATATTATGATGCCAAAAATGGATGGATATGAAGTGACAAGGCAGATTCGTGCGAAACATCATATGCCAATCATTTTCTTAAGTGCGAAAACGTCTGATTTTGACAAAGTGACAGGTCTTGTACTAGGCGCGGACGATTATATGACGAAACCTTTCACCCCAATTGAATTAGTTGCGCGTGTAAATGCACAACTACGCCGATTTCTTACGTTAAATCAGCCGAAAGTAGTGGAGAATAAATCCGCTTTAGAAGTAGGCGGAGTTGTTATTGACCGTGAGCAAAGATCAGTAAATGTGTACGGAGAACAAATTGGGTTAACGCCAAAGGAATTTGATATTTTATACTTATTAGCGAGTCATCCGAAGAAAGTGTGCAGTGTGGAAAATATATTTCAGCAAGTATGGGCAGATGATTATTATGAAGGTGGGAATACAGTTATGGTACACATTCGTACGTTGCGGAAGAAGCTTGGGGAAGATAAAAGAAAGAATAAGTTAATAAAAACAGTTTGGGGGGTAGGGTATACTTTCAATGGCTAAAAAGATGAGAGGTTTTCGTTCAGAGATGGTTATGCTATTTGCGTTAAGCATGATATTAGCTGCTGGCGTAACGTATATGATGTATGAGGGATTACGGCTCTATTATAAATTAGCAGTTCGTTATGAGGATCCCTTAGCTCAAGTTCGTTCAATGATAAGGAAAATTGGGGATATTAATTTCTTTTTAATTATACTTATCCCTCTATCCATTATGTTTTTCTTCTTCCTTACTAGACCGTATTTAAAATATTTTGATGAGATTTCTAATGGGATTCATCATCTTGCAAACGGTGATTTTACAAATCAAGTTCGTGTTTCATCCAATGATGAGTTTGGTTATATCGCCCGCGAAATTAATGTAGCGAGTGAGAAATTAAAAGAAGCAGTTGAACGAGGAGATTTTGCGGAAAATAGTAAGGATCAGCTTATTGTTAACTTAGCTCACGATTTAAGAACGCCGTTAACATCCGTTTTAGGTTATTTAGATTTAATTCTTAAAGATGAGAATTTGACGAAGGAACAAACAAAACATTTTTCCACAATTGCTTTTACGAAATCCGAAAGACTGGAAAATTTGATTGATGAATTATTTGAAATTACGAGAATGAATTATGGGATGTTGCAGCTTGAAAAATGGCCGATTGATATAAGTGAATTGATTATACAGTTAGATGAAGAATTGTATCCGTTATTAGAAAAAAAGAAATTAGAGGCGAGATTGAATATGGATCCTCATTTACCTATTAACGGTGACGGGAATTTATTAGCCCGAGTATTTGAAAATCTTTTAACGAATGCGATTCGCTATGGGTATGATGGAAAGTTTGTTGATGTGAACGGATATATTGAGAGTGATCAGGTAGTTGTACAAATTATAAATTACGGAGGTAGCATTCCAGAAGAGGATTTACCGTATCTTTTTGATGTGTTTTATACAGGTGATAAAGCTAGAACGGAGCAGAAAGGTGGTACAGGTCTTGGGTTATTTATTGCAAAAAATATTGTCGAGCAGCATAATGGTACGATTTCTGCTGAAAGCAATGTAATTAGAACAACATTTGAAGTGAGATTGCCAAAAGAGGAGAGCAAAGCAATTTAATAAAAATTTAAACTTTACCCCACTTTTTATTTTAATAGTTTTTTGTATTCTATACGTAAGTTGCGTTAAGGAGGAACTAGAAATGAAAAAGTGGGTATTTATTTTTTTTTTTATATTATGTATAGTCTGCGTAGGCTTTTATATATCACCATTATTTCAAAAGGAGATCGATGTTAAAATTGCAGAAAAAGATGATAAGGAAAAAGCTGCAAATACTAAAAAGATAGAGGTTACAGAAGAACAAATTTATAAAGGGGATTTATTATTAGTTAACAAAGATTATTCAGTTAAGAAAGATAGTGTTAGGTCTGATATTATAAATGTAGCTCAAAATAGTGAATTAGTAAGAGGCTATGGTGTATTGGATAGAAATATTCGCTTATCAAAGGATATTGTGAAAAAGTTTTTGAACGTTATAGATGCGGCAGGAAAAGAAGGTGTTAATTATTTTTTGATTAGTAGTGGCTATCGGGATTTTCAAGAGCAAAGACAGCTATATGAAGAAATGGTCTCTGATTATGCACTCTCACCAGGATATAGTGAACATAATTTAGGGTTATCACTGGACGTTGGATCAACTCAAGATAAAATGGAGAAAGCTCCTGAAGGAAAATGGATTGAAGAAAATGTGTGGAAGCACGGTTTTGTGTTACGCTACCCCAAAAATAAAAGTAACATTACAGGCATTCAATATGAGCCATGGCATATACGTTACGTCGGTTTGCCTCATAGCGCAATCATGCAAGAAAAGAAATTTACTTTAGAAGAATACTTAGATTTCTTGAAGGAAAAAAAGGAGATTTCAACTAATGTTGAGGGGAAAGAGTATAAAGTTTCTTATTATAAATTTTCAAACAATACGACCATTAGTGTCCCGATAAATCAGCATTATGAAATTTCAGGGAACAATATGGACGGAGTAATTGTGACGGTTCATCAATAGTAGTTTATAATTTATAAATTAAGCCGATATCATTAACTTTAAAACATTTGAGTGGTAAGGCTTTTTTATTTTATCTTTAGACATAAAAACTTTATGACGAAGTAGAGAGGATTCTTAAGTTGATGGGCATGCGGCACTATATCATTTCGGAAAAATCGTACGTTTAGACATAATTTTGACACATTTAACCCGTTCCCTGTACGTTAAGGAACGGGTTATTTATTTTATCGATTTTTTATAGGATTTTGGATCAGGCAACGAATAGCAAGCGCTCCAACTCCATACAGCACTGGTACTGTACTCAGCCCTGAGGGCTTAAACAAACGCTTAAATACAAAGGCTTTTTTGTTTTTACAAGGTATTTTTTCTTCATTGTTACAACAAAAATGCTGTGAACAAACACAGACTTTAACATTTAAAATAAATATATTTATGCGTTTCAATAAATTGGAATACCCTCTAAAAAAACTTTAGATAAAGTTTTTTTCTTTCTATCTTATATACCACAGAACTCATTACCGAATGAATGGATTCTTACGAAAATGTAAGGTTACTGTTATATAAATCAATTGCAGTTCATCTCCCAAAAACGCAAAATAGGTAATGGAAAAACAAATGTAGGAGGATATATATGACGAAACCAGTTGTGGACGTGAAAAACGTTCAAAAAGTATATGGTAAAAAAGGTGAGAACCAATCACACGCATTAAAAGGTGTTTCATTCTCAATTCAAGAAGGTGAGTTCGTTGGTATTATGGGACCTTCTGGTTCTGGTAAAACAACATTGTTAAATGTAATTTCAACGCTTGATAAGGCGACAGGCGGCGTTGTTGAAATTGCCGGAACGGATATTACGAAAATGAAGCAAGGTGAGCTTTCTGATTTCCGTTCGCAAAAGTTAGGATTCATTTTCCAAGACTTTAATTTATTAGAGAACTTATCTATTTACGAAAACATCGCACTTCCGCTTTCACTTCAAGGTGTCCCATCACGAAATATTGGACCAAAAGTAGAAAAAGTAGCTGATATGTTAGGCATTTCAGCAATACTTCAAAAGTATCCATCTGAAGTATCTGGTGGACAAAAACAACGTTCAGCAGCAGCGCGCGCTTTAGTCCATGAACCAGCAATTATTTTAGGGGACGAGCCAACAGGAGCTCTTGATTCTAAAAATGCAACGAGTTTACTGGATGCAATGACAAACTTAAATAAAGAGCAAGGCGTATCTATTATGATGGTTACTCATGATCCATATAGTGCAAGTTACTGTCAGCGTATTTTATTCATTCAAGATGGTGAGCTATATAAAGAAATTTATCGCGTTGGTACACGTGAAGAGTTCTATAAAGAAATTTTAGACGTGCTTGCAAACTTAGGTACACAAAAAGCGTAAGGAAGGAAGTTCAATCATGTTATTTAAGCTTTCCATGTCTGGTCTAAAAAGTAAGTTGCAAGACTATATTGTCTTACTTGTTGGTCTTATCGTATCTATTTCTACTTTTTATATGTTTCAAACGTTATCACTAAATAAAGCGTTCCTTGAATCCAATCCACATGCTGATATGGTTGCAATTGCATTCCAAATCGGTTCCTTTTTATTAGCGATTGTAACGTTTTTCTATATTTTATATGCAAATTCTTTCTTATTATCTCTTCGACAAAAAGAATTTGGTATGTACATGATGTTAGGGGCAAAAAAGCATAAAGTTGCCTTACTTATGTTTATCGAAACAATTGTAATAGGTGCCGCATCTCTTGCAATCGGAATCGCAGTTGGTGTAGGGCTTGCAGAAGGTATTGGTCAGTTATTAATGAAGCAGTTGGAATTTTCTGGTGAAGATTATAAAGCATTTTATATTCCATCTATGACTGTTACTTGCCTCTTTTTCTTTGCACTATTTATAGTATCAGCAATTATGAATAGTATGAAATTATCTCGCATTTCTGTATTACAACTTGTACATGCAGATGCAAAAACAGAGCGTATCGCTGTAAAAGGAAAAATGACAGGTGTAGTTGCATTTCTTGGTCTGATTTTGCTAGGTATTGGGTATGCATCACTGATCCATATAGCATATTTACAGGAAAAAGAGCTATTAACCGTACCTAAATTCATGGGTATTGGATTAATCACAGCAACAGTCGGTACTTACATGTTATTTGGATCACTTCTCCCAGTTATGCTCAACAAGATAAAGAGTAATAAAAAACGTCGTGAAAAAGGGCTGAATGCTTTTACTTTTGCACAATTGAATTTCCGAATTAATAGCTTAACACGGGTGCTTGCAACGGTAGCAATCCTAGTGGCTCTTGGCGCTGGTGGGATTGCGTGTGGTATGGCATTTAAAAATAACGTTCTAAAGACGACTGATAAAGAAAAAGTTTACGATTCAGTCGTTCATAATCCAACAGCGGAAGAAAAGAAAATTTTGAGTGGCATCTTATTTCAGGAGAAGTTTGAATATCGCTACAAAGTAGATAATCAGTATGTGTATTATATAAAAGAAGATGTAGAGAAAAATCGTCCTTTAGCACAAGATAGTGACAATAGGAAGATGACGAAAGTTTCAGAAGAATTTCCCAAGGATGCATTTACATTGCCAAAACAACTGTATAAACTGTATAACGATGATACGAAAACAAAACAATGGAAAGAAGCTTTCTTCACAATCCAGCCAACTTATATGTATCCTGATCATGAAATAAAAATTATAGACCAAAGCATATACGATAGTATGAAGTATAAAGAAAATACTGTTTTTATTGGAAAAACAGATTATTTTGGAGCACATTTGAAAGAATGGAAAAAACTTGATGAATTACAGGTAGCGAAATATAAAAATGTGAAAGCGGAAGAATTAGGTAGTACGTATCAAATGTATAATCTGAGTCATAGTATGGCCAGTGGATTCATGTTCATGGGCTTCTTCGTTGGAATTGCGTTCTTAGCAATGATGGCAAGTTGCCTAATGTTTAAAATTCTATCTGGTGCATCGAAAGACAGCACACGTTATCAAATGCTTCGTAAAATCGGTGTCCGCCAGGGGTTATTAACACAATCGATTTATAAAGAGTTATTCTTCATATTCTTAGTACCGGCAATTGTGGGTATTGCTCATATATTAGTTGGTATGAACATGTTCGGTCCGCTTTTGATTGATCCGTATTTCCGAATTTGGTTGCCACTTGTCATTTTCGTAGTGATTTACTTAATTTACTACTTGATTACAGTTCAATTGTATAAAAGAATTGTACTTCCGAAAGAAAAATAGTTTTACAAAACATACAAAATGTTAAACTGGGGTACAGAAACGATTCAAGGAATAACCCGCCACACCTGAAAGTTTCCAATTTGGGCGGGTATTTTTTATTATGTTTTGTCTTGTAGTATTCTATATAAAGCAGCTCTTGAAACATTGGTAATTTCACAAATATGGTCAAAAAAGGACAAACTCTCCAAGGGGGGAAGCCTGTCCAAAGGCAGATATATCTTATCAATGAACTCTTTGGTTTAACAGCATAACGTTCAATACCGTTAGGAATCTTTTACCCTTCTTTCATATTCCACTATTTTTGCAACAGAATCTAAAAAACGGCACCCTTTCTCATTTATATTATTAAGAAAGAATAACGCCTTTTTTAAAAATTCTTAAGTTGATGGGCATGCAGCTGTATCCCAACATTCGTTAGAATAGAAAAGAGGCATCTTTCCGAAGTAGGAGAGATGCCCTATTTTACAACAATTGAAATTCAAGATGAAATTTTTTTCTACCAGAATCCTATAATTTAATTTAGTCTCTGTAATTTAAATTTTTGATTATTACTAGCTGTAAATGGATATACTATAACATTTGTTCCATCCTTAGTACCAGAACCAGTTACATCTAAATACCTAGAGTTTTTCTTATTTTTTAAATAAAAATATCCATTTCCTGCATCTTCAACTATCCAATAATGCTCTTCATAGTATTGGTTAGGTGTAGCAAAAACATTGTTAGAACCTTGATAGTCATTCCAAGCTAATATTAAATTTTGATTTGTTACACTTTTAATTTGATAGGCCTTTTTATTTGAATCATATACTAACTTCCATTTTTGATGATTACCGCCGTTATTGCTCCATAAGGTAACATTATTCGTTGATCGATCCATATCTATAACGCTACTATTATTTAACGCAGAAAATAGTTGATAGGTACCATTCAAATTAGCTCCAGGAATGTTTTCTCCTACTTCTTTATATATGACATAATCCATTCCATTGACCGTTGCTATTACCGCATATTGGTCTTTTAAGTTTAATGGAAGCTGGTCAATCCACATGCTTGCATTTGGTCCTCCGCTCCACATATTATGAGTAGTCCGTTTTGTTAAATTCATAACTTTATAGGACGCATTTGGTGCATTTGCTCCCGTTCTTATTTCAAATGTATAGGCATTGTGTATCGGTTTATAGAAATATTGAACACTTGACGGACGAAGTCGATCTATCAGATCCTGCTCTTCTTTCTCCGCAATTTTCACCGATTCATATAATTTATCAGCATAATTCTTAAGATCTTGCCAGCTATCTTTTGCTGTATTAAGATCTGCTTTTATAAAAGCAAATTCTTCTGGGCTAATGAATGAGATATTTTTTACTAAATTATTATATTTTGCTGCTACAGTATCCCAACTATTAGACATTTTCTGTATAGAAGTAATAGCTGTGTCAATTGTTTCCGCCATATTCGTAGTCTTATTTTTTGCATCAGTTATAATAGCTATTTCTGCTTGTGCCCCAGAAATTTGTGCCTTTAAAATTTCTATTTCTCGCTCAGCAGATGCAATATTACTTTTTGCTGTTGCAATCAGCGGTCCACCAATGATACACGTTATTAACGTCGCGCAAAGTACTGAACCTGCAATAATTTGATCATTGCTTTTTTTGATAGACTCATTATACCCATTAATTCGCTGTTCTAAATACGGAATACCTGCAGTTGTACTAGCTAAAATAGTCGTTAATTGATTTGTATCTTGTTTAAAGTTTTGCGTATCTGCTGTCATTTTAGTTCGGAATGTTTTCAGCTGTTCCAATAGCTCGTTAACTTCACTTTTATTAGTCAATATACTTTGATACAATTTATCGAGCTCAGTTTTCAATTTTTCAGTATCTTTTTGATCTATTGCATCTAGTAAAATACTATAGTGTGTTTGAAATGTATCATTATAATTTACAATGTTTTGATTCGTATTCATAATACGTGGTTTAAGATTATCTAACCAATAGGTCGCGTTTTTTTTTGCATCGTCCTGGTGCTTCAACATGTTTGCTCGTAAATAACTATTAAGAGAACTTATACCACTAAGGTCTGTCTCTTGTTGATTGCGTATTGTTTTGGCATATGAATCCATAACAAGTACATTAGACATTGCTGGTGCTAGTACATCTTGAAAGCCCTCAGGACCAAGTGAATAATTATGAATGGTTTCTTGCGATATAGTTGTATGGACTTTTTGTTCTGCCGCGAAAGTATGAAGTGGTACTATATTACTTGTTACCATTCCAGCAATCATCATTGATAATAGGAATTTCTTGTACAATTTCTTATTCATATTATCCCACCTACGCTTTTTAAGAATTCGTATCTTTTAGTGAGCATTGAGGAAGTTCCCTGCTCAAGTTTGAACAGGGAACCCTTATCACATAATATCAATTGATTATTTTGTATCTACTAATTTAATATCAGTTTCATAAAGATTTGCAGCAGTATCTCTAACTTCTTTCCAACTATCTTTAGCCACATCGAGATCCTCTTTTATGAAAAATAGATCGTTAGGGTCCATAACTGCAATATTTTTAAGTAAAGATTTATATTTTGATCCAACTACATCCCATTTGGTTGAAAGATTTTGTAGTGCAGTAATTGCTATATCAATAGTCTCTGTTAAGGATTCAGTTTGCTCTTTTAGATTGGTTAAACCAGCTACTTCTAATTGAGCCTGGGTTATTTGTCCTGTTATATTCTTAATCTCTTCCTGAGCCTTATCCATCTCTTGCTTTGCTATAACAATTCCCGCTATACCTCCTGCTGTTGCTCCTAAACCACCTACAATGAACACCACTCCTAGTTTAGCTCCTAAACCAGTACCAATTAGAACTGCTCCGCCTATAATAGCAAGTGGGCCTAGAGCCGTTGCAACTGCTGAGGCAATAAGCAGTTTATTATATTCAGCAATTGTAGCATGATACGTTGTGAGTTGATTTTGCAACAGCGGAATTCCAGCATCTTGACTTGCTAAAATAGACGTTATTTGAGTTGCATCTTGTTTAAAGTTTTGCGTATCTGTTGCCATTTTCTTTCGGAATTCTCGCAGTTCTCCTAATAATTCGTCCACATCCGCCTTATTTGCTACAACATCATTATTTAGCCTTGTAAGTCCATTTGATAATGTTTCCTTGTCCTTATTGTTTACAGCTTCGATTAACGTATTATAGTAATTTTGAAATTTAGTATTATAATTAATAATGTTTTGATTCGTTGAAATCATTTGCGGTTTAAGTTTATCTAACCATTGCCCTGCATTTATTCTGGCAATATTTTGATCATTAATTATTTTCGTTCGTAAAGATGTATCAATTGAATTGAGCCCATTGAAATCAGCATTTGCTTGTTTAATGATTGTTAGAGCATAAAGGTCCATTACTAAAGCATTTGACCCTGTATTTGTTATTGCCTCTTTAAGACCCTCTGGTCCTAATGAATAATCCGGGTAATCGTCCGTTGTACCTGTTTTAGCGTGAATAGGAGTTGATTTAGCCGTGCTTTCCGCTGCAGAAGCATATGTTGGCATGATACTACCTGCTGCCATTACCGTTATTAATGCGGATAAAGCCATTACTTTATAAGGCTTTTTTGTCATTTTTGTCTTCTCCTTTAACTTTCAGTATAGTCATATTTCACTCTTTGCTTAAACTTAATTGATTGTTACATTTGAAATGAAATTTTCAAACTTTTTTGTTTGCAAATACAGTTCATCACTGAATTCTTTGAGCTGAATTAATTGATTTTGTAATCCAACACTATCCATGTGTGCCCCTACACTCAGATTGAGTTGGATTTGGATCATTGTATCATTTAGCGCTTTCCAATCATTCATCAAATATTCAAAAGTAGTAATTTGCCTCTTAATCATCTCAGTAAAACCATTCATTTGATCCTCAATAAATGTCATTTCAGTCACTTGAATTTGGGTTTCTGCTAACTGCTGAATTAGTGGTAGTAATTCTTTTTGTTTCTGCTCAATGATCCTAGCAGAAGCAGCTGTTTGGCTGTCGAAAAGATCTAAAATTCCACCACCAAGAGATGAAATAGAGATAAAATCTATAGTTTGAGTCTGAGCTGCTCCGCCCGCAATCGTAAAGACTTGCTTCCCAATATTTATAACGCCGTTACGAACTTCATTTGGTCTATTTAAAATTTTTGCGAGCTCTACCAGTATCTCTTCTTGAAGTCTTTTAATATCAGCTCTTAGCTGTGTAACAGTTCCATCTGACCCCTCTAGGGATTGAATTGCTATTTTTGCTTTTTCAGAAAACCCTTTGTTATCTTGAAGCAATAAATCATTAAAACGATTTAGCTGCAATAAGGTTTGGTTCATACTATCTTGGATAGTTTGTACGTCCTTTTGTAGTCTATTAAAAGCATTTACAAAACTCACTTTTGTTTCCGCATCTGTATTTACCGTTTCTGCTAAATCATATAATGTACCATAATAACCATTGAATCTTGTACTAAAACGCTGCATATCTTGATTTAAATCAACTAACTTAGGATTATATTCATCTAACCATTCGCGAACATGATTTTTTACAAATTCTTGGTGATTCGTTAAACTGCTCATACCAGTCCCTTTAATGGTTGGTTGCTGTAAAATAATTAATCCATATGCTTGCGCTAAAGGTGATTGTGAACCTAACGTTCTAATTGAATGTGATAATGTATTCGCATTTTTGACATTTTGTACATATGTGGGCTCTGATTTAGACTGCACCCTCTCCGCATAAGCACTTACATAGTTGGAAGGACTTGCTAATATTGCTGTAACCATTAATCCTGTAACTAAAGTTTTTTTCACTTGAACTCCTCCTTTTCTTATTTTTTAAAGAGAGATTCTAGATTAAGTCTGTTACAATTACTATTTTTATAAAGGAAATAGCAATAGATATTAACTAGATTCTTTCTTATTCTCCTTTTTCAGGGGATGGAAAAAGATACCCCCTATTAGAATATATAAACGTCAGAAAATACGCAATTTTATGATTAATTACCCACTATAAGACAATAGTGACTAGTTTTTTTATGTTTTGTTATATATATACCATTTGAAATATATATATTTTTTTTGGTAATGTCATATTTATAATAAAAAGATATATATGAATTAAGAAATCCAACGTTAATTGTCATAAATTCTACAATATTTTTGAATGTGCTTATCTTTCCAAAATGTAAAAATAAATACTCTTAAATTATGTTGGGGAATAAAATTTAACCTGTGACCAATTTTTACACGTATCTAAGCTTGTACCCCGTGCCATATTGGGAAAATTATACACTCGGACACAATTTGGACACATTTTAAGCGTTTTCTGTACATTAAGAGACATCTGTCCAGAAAATCTATGTTTATGGACAGGCGATAAAACTCAATAATATCAACGTTTTTTAGCTATAATCGTGTTCATAAAGTGTGTATATAAATCAGTGTTCAATTAAACTTAGTATTTTATCTTTATGAACATATACTCATCTAAAAAAACACTGTAATGATAAAGGTTTGTAATCCTTAACGTACAATTTTCCCGAAATAGTATGGTGAGGTCTAAAAGCAAAATAAAATTGTCAAAAGATGATACCAATTTGATACTATCCAATATTGATATCGAGAATGAAAATAATTTAAGAAGCTAAAAAAACAATATGCAGAAATTTTTATCAATTTGTAAATAAACAACAAAAATAAAAGAGAATAAGGCGCATATAATTCTAATGGAATTGTTGCATTAGAAATGGATAAAAACGTTTCTTCATCATCTTTACCAAATTGTGAGAATTGGGATTGTATCGTTAACAAAATATTATCAGCTGGTAATGCATATATTTGAATGCGCGTTTCTTTTCCAGACCAATCAAATATCTTTTTTTGAGTAATAGGGTCAGTATGTTGAAGTTTTAGAGATTACTTACACATCTATTAAAATTTTTGCACCAGAACCATACAATGTAATTGAAGCAATCCAGGAAACGAAAGATGGGGGGGGGGAATAGTCAATATTCAGTAAATTGTCTGCTTTTGTATGGAAGAAGAACGTCGGTTGGCATATGCCAACATGTTTGCTATCATTTACTTGTACAGATTGCTCTTCGAAAACTGAAGATATGAGGTTGGTTGCAGAAAAACGCTCCAACCGTAAAATCTTCAACGTTCTATCGCCCCATGCTTGCCGAAGTTGCGAAAACCAAGCTAAAGTAGGGAGTGTGGTGCGTCAATGTACAAGATACTTGTGTTCTCACCGTAGGGACTACGGGTAGAGCCTGCTAAGATAACCGGTGGATACATCGGTTATCTTAGCAGGAATCTCCCACTTCAAAAAGTCCGTAAGGACGTTAAGTGGTGAGTAGTTCAAACAATCGTTAGTAATTGATATAGTTCATTATACGTCGAAAAAAACGAAGTTTGGTTGTTGCAAACTTCGTTTTCGTGTATCTAGAGCATGAACTGTTTCAACGTCTTTTTACATGTCTATAGTCTTGTTCGACGAGATTGTTCAAATGTTTGACTGTGCAATGAGTTGTTTATAAAAACCTTGTACTTTTAATTTGTTAAATGCGCAAAGTAGTACTGGGGCCTTGTCTGTTTTGAGAACCGTTGGCTCTCCAAAAGCCTTCACCAATCTTTTCATAAAGGCATAGGCTGTCTGATGATCTCTAGTTTTTTGAAGTTGAATATCCAATATACATCCATTATTAAAGATTTTATGATATAAATAACAACATTTTCCTTTCACTTTTATATAAATCGCATCTAATTTCTAGAATGATTGAATCTTTCTATTTTTCTTCTTCCAGATTTGATAGATCAAATTACCATATTCATGGACCCAACGCATAATCGTTTTTGGATGAATATGAAATCTTCAGATTCTTTGAGGACCTCAGATACACCTCGATAACTAAAAAAACAAAAGTAATAGCCAACGGCTATCACAAAACTATCTTTCTTGAATTGTATTACCTTTCAAATATCCTATCTGTGATTTTTCTCATTTTCTTTTCTGAAAGTGATCTATTACTCAGGATTTAAGCCTCCTTTGAACTATATGGTCATAAATGAATTACATTTTTCTTTGGCCGATAAATTTTTGATAATCGTAAAAAAAGGAATTAAACCCGTGTCCATTGAGCATTTCTTCCTCGTGAAGCTAGCTTTATAAGACCAAGAGACTGGAAGGAAGCTAATGCTTTACTGATTGTACTTTCGGCAATATCTGGATAAACGTCACGAATATTTTCTTTAGTAAAAGGTTTTTTTTGCCTAATTATATAATTTTTAATTCGCTCAATTTTAGTATCCCTACATATAGAATCCTGAACTGTTAGATGCAAATCCTGATATGCTTCTAATATAATTGTTAAGAATATTTTTATCCAAAAACTAATATTATGCCCACGACAGTACCAATTAACTGAAGATTTAAAGATTGAATCATAGTATTTTGATTCATGTTTCTTTATATATTTATCTAAACATACATACCTTATAAATGTATGTTCACTCTTCATTAATAGTAATTGTATCAATATGAATGCGAGTCTTCGATTTCCCTGGTCAAAAGGGAGAATACAATAAAAATTCAATATAAATTGAGCTATTAATATAAGTGAATGAAACTCCTTATTCTTCACTAATGTATTATATTGCTCACATAATAGTTTTACAGATTGGGGAATAAGTTCCCGAGCTACTGGACGATAGCTACTGGAATGCATCCCATATTCAGGAACACCTGGGACAATAAATTGTTTTTTACGCCACATTGCACAGTCAGAAGTAATATAATGGATTAATTGAAAATGTAATTCTTGTATTGTCTCTGAGTTAACGGGTAGATTATGGAACTTTTTTTGCACAAGAGACATTGCTTGATAATAACAATATACGGCATCTTCTTCTATTGTTTTGGGTAACATTTCGTTCAAAATCAGTTCTTTTAACCTTTTATTCGGAACGTTTATATCCATAAAAACAGTATTAAAGTTTTTTATGTAATGAAGGGGGATAGTTTTCTCCAAATTATTGAATATATCAGGGTTTCTGTCTTGATAAGCGGATATTTTTCCTTTGTATTCACTAATTTCACTTATTAAACTTACCAGGTCTCTTTGTAGCTCTATATCTAAGTATTTCTCCTCAAAAAAATCTCTCATTTAATACCTCCATTGATTATTGAGTGTTGCTACATAAATTAATCTACTCTAAAAATATTTTACAATAATTTTTTACGATATTACTACTGAGGGTGTTGCAAAACTCATAAATATCCAATCTTTTTATATAGATAGGCTCTCATACAAGAAAAGCATGCGAGCCTATCTATAATCGGGAACTACCTTTCATTATTATAAAGAAAAAATCCATATACAACCAATAAGTTTTTCTATATTAAAACGCTACATTTTTTATATTTTATAGTAAGATTAGTGATTGAGGGTACAATTTTTCAAGAGAAAAAGGCAAACAATATAAATACTTTCTGAAAGTGATCAATTCAAGTTCAACAAAAAGCATTTGTTATTCTATAGCAAATGCTTTTTTACAAATTAAACACTTTTTTATAACATAAAAAAGGAATTGAGTGGCTAGAATCAATTCCTTTGGTGAAGCTATTTGTCAACGAACACCAGGTAAAAGAATCCTTCGTTAAACGTTGGATTCTTTTACTTTGTCTGTAACATGAATTTTAATACTGGATATGCCATTTTTCTTGTTGAACATCCTCGTTTGAGCGCTAATTGTTGTAATAGTTTTTATTGAAATGGTGATATTTCAATTTTTACAAAATGCTGAAAAGCATGAGATTACATTACAGGTATACCCTCTTTATAGATATAGTCTAAGCCCTCTATTACTAACTCCGATGCGGTTTGATTTAGATTTTCGTTATACAATGCGAACTCTTCCAGTCTTCAAACAAATGTGGTTCTAATGAAATAAATAACTTTTTATTTTCTTTTCGAAGCTTATGTTTTTGACCTTTCCAGTAATTTTGCTCTTGCATAACTGCATGATTGTCGATAGGTAAGTCTTTGAGGTTATTTCTAACTTTTCCCCCGATCCGCACAGTACGTGCCACTTTCATGGCATACCGCGCTCCATCTATATTGTAGTTTTCTTCTCACCCAATAATGATAAGTTCTAAGTAAACAACGCTAGTTTTTCGTTATTTGTTTCCACTTCAGTTTGTGATTTTATACAGATTTCCTCGTTTTTAACTAGTTTTCGCAATTTGTTGAGTTTGTTTAACTGTTCCTCGTTAAGTTGTAGCTCAAAGAATAGTTGGTTAATGATTTCAACTTTGGTTGCCTGAATTAGTCTGTAAATACTCGATTTAACAATTGTAAGGTTTTTGTAGCTATCATCCTTTGTTTCATTCCATAATTGCTTGTGACAACAATGGATGTCCCACAGGGTAGAAGTTTCTCCCCAGTTACACTACATCTGCCTTTTTGAGCGACGTATAGGGAGATTCGAGGTACATTTAATTTCTTAAGTTGATAACGATGTGGTGGGACCCCATCGCCATTAAGCTAAGAAAACAGATTAACCCCAAAACAAAAAAATCCTTCGCATAATATGTGAGAGAAAAGGAGAGATAAAGGTATTTTAACCTTATCTCTCTTTTTCTATATTAATTTATTTTCAGGTAAAAAGTTGATTAGTTATTACTATTTATAAGAACGTGAAGAAGTGTTGATGCCGGTTGGAACAGTGGTAAAGGTTGAGGGGGGAATCCAAGGAAATATCAGAGATGTGCATGATGATTTGGCGCAGGGTTATTAATCTATCTTCTATGAAATCGTGGGATTATATAAACATTTATTATCTTGGAGATTTTAAAATAAAACCTATCTAATTATAGAAGTGATTTGAACGTAAGGAAATTGTAAGAAAAGGATAAGAAAAAAGAAATTTTTATTGTATAGGATACAAATATAGAGAAGAGTAAAAGAGGGATTTACTATTTGTTAGGATTCAATAGCGTTTGTGAAAATAATATTGAGTAAGATAATTGCAAATTTACCTCGTTTTTTATCTGAATTTTCTAATTTGATTATTTCAACTTTATGAAGATAGTAGCTAGAAAATTTGTGTGATAGTATTTTAAATAGAAAAAAAAGACAATTCTGAAAAGAGGGTGTAATTTGGATGGTTTAACTATTATAAATTTTAGGGTTAGATAGCTATTAATGGATTATTTTCATTGAGTAGAGTTTTAGCTTGTAGAATATGAAAATCAAAGAAAGTTGTTCAGATAAATTAATGAAATATTATCGTTTTTTACTGTGGTTGTAATGACGATATAACTAGAAATCATTTAATTTATCCACGTTTATAGGTGAAAAAGATTATTTAGAGTCAGAAGTGAACGTATAAAAACTAAAAATAAATATATTTGAATGCATAAATAATATCAAAGATATTGAATTTTATAGTTATTGAAGTTTGAATACTATTAAATTTCGGATGGATATATGTAGAGTTATAAATTATGTGCAAAAAAGAGGTATTGTGTACACCAAAACATCCGTTTTAGTAAATTTAAGGAGCACATTTTATGAAAACTACCGATTCAAAAGGCCTATTAGGAAATAGGGTTTATTTACAAGTTTTCTCTGCCTATTCATTGCTTATGCTTGGTGTTTTTATTGATATGTTAGCGATTATGACTATAGTTGGGTTTGAATGGGAAGTAGATCCTACTATGATTGGATTGATTCCTGTTGCATATGCACTTCCTGGAATTATTTTTGGCTCATGGGCAGGTGTTATTGCAGATCGTTTTAGAAAAATTCCAATTATGATGTTCTGTAATTTGATGGTTGGTTTAATAACAATTGCTCTTTTATTTGTACAAAATATCCACTGGCTCTTAGTGGCATTAATGATTCGTTCCATTTTTATTGTTTTCTATTATCCTGCACAACAAACACTAACAAGACAGATTGTATCCCCAGATTTGCTTACTAAAGCAGTAAGTATCAACGGAATAGTAGAGCAGGGTACCAAGATAGTAGGCCCACTTATAGGGGGCATGTTGCTGAGTTGGTTTCAGCCAGAGTTCTGCCTCATTATAAGAGCTATAAGTTGTTTATTAGCTACGTTAGTTCTGATACCCACAATAAAATTCAAAGAAACTATATCGAAAGAACTTGTTGAAAAGCAAAAGCAAAGCACTTGGGCCGCTTGGGTACAAGGGTGGGGCTATGTGTTATCTAATCGGATAATATTATCAACTATGATTTTCGTTACAATAGCCATGGCAGTATTACAATTAGTAGACTCACAATTCCCGACTTTATTTAAGAGCTTATTCCCACATGATAAAAGTAAAATGGGATATATCATTTCTATTATTGGTCTTGGCGGAATACTTGGTGCATTACTAACTCAGAAATTAAAACAATTTCAATATGGTTGGGTAGTATGTGGAGGCATGGTTTTAATGGGAATTGGTTTTGGGGGGATTGGTTTGATAACGCCCGGTACGGTCTTCGTTTTGGCCTATCTGATTAGTTTTATCGCTGGTATTGGAAGTGGGCTGATGCTTGTATCTAATCAAGTCATTTTACAAATAGAATCTGATCAAGATCAAGTAGGAAGAGTATTTGGTATTCAAAGCAGTTTAACAAACGCAGTTCTAATTATTTCTCCTGCTATGAGTGGCCCATTAGTGCATTTGTTTGGAGTAACTCAACTCTATGTTTATGGTGGGATTGGGCTTGTTGTCATTGGAGTAATTGGAGTTTCACTGCAGAAATATTTATGGGCTAAACATAAACACGAACCTATAAGAGCAAATAATTTTTGAAGGGAAGATTTTTTATGACCAATGAGGAATGTTTTCCATTAAGTCACCCGCAGCGAAGAATATGGTATACAGAAGTTATTCATTCTGATAAAGGGATATGTAATTTAAGATTTTTATTTAAACTTCATCGAAAAATGGATTATTCAAAATTAAACCAAGTTGTGAATCGTGTTATCAGTGAAAATGACGGTCTGTGCATTAGATTAAAAGAAAATGGGCATCAGGAACCTAAACAATATTTTATTAAACATGAAGAACAAGAATTTGAGTTTTTCGATTTCAGTAATGTGGAGAATTCAGATTTACTTGAGGAATGGATTGAGCAGAAAACAAAAGAAACGTTTACATTATTTAATTCGAATTTATACTATTTCGCCTTAATAAAATTAAACGATAATGAATGTGCAGTCTTTGGAAATGTTCATCATATTATCATGGATGGTTTATCAATTCAAATATTTACTGAGCAGATTGCAAAACATTATTATGAAATGCATAACGAGACTGAGGAAGGCGAAATTAAAAATTCATATGTTCAATTTCTGGCTAATGAACAAACATACTTGAATAGTAGTCGCTTTCAAAAAGATCAAAAATTCTGGTTAGAGGAATTTAAAACACTTCCATCTGTGACCGGATTGAAGCCCTATAATACGTACCAAGTTAGTACCAAAGCATCACGCGAAACGTTTATATTATCGGAGCATTTGAAGAGAAAAATAGAATTGTTTTCCGAAAATTACAAATTTAGTTTATATACTCTTTTTGTCGCTACTTTCTCGTTGTCCATGTATCGGTGGACTTCATCGCTTGATATTGCATTAGGAATGGCTTACGGCAACCGTATGACTAAAATGGAACGAAAATTGATTGGAATGATGGTGAGTACAGTTCCTTTAAGAATGGATATTGACCCAGAAGAAGAAGTGCTTTCATTTATTGGTAGGGTGTCCAGAAAACAAAGTAAATCATTAAGACATCAGAAATATCCATTTGATTTATTATTAAAGCAGATTAATAAAGAGAATAACAGCAATGTGAGACTTTTCGGAACTACGATTGATTATAGGGATCGTGATGAAAGTGGTGACTCACTATGGATCGCAAACCGTGAAGAGGTACAAGATTTTGCAGTGCATATTGAAAATCTAATTGATATAGACTCTTTACATGTACATATTGATTATCGTGAGGAGCTATTTTCTAAGGAAGAGATAAAACGCTTTTTTAACGTTATGTTAGCGATAATGGAAAACACTTTTGAAAACCCAAAGCAGAAGGTAGCTGAAATCGAAATTATTTCTGATGAAGATAAAAGAAAAAGTTTAGTTGAGTTCAACAATCCTAAGCTGGATTTCCCACCTCGGGAAACTCTTCATGAATTGTTCGAACGACAAGCAATGATTTATCCAAACGCTATTGCAGTTACGTATGAAAAAGAAAAAGTTACTTATAAGGAGCTTAATGAACGAGCAAATCAGTTAGCTCATTATCTGCAGAAAAAGGGAATAGGACCTGATACTTTAGTTGGACTGTGTGTTGAACGTTCTCTCGAAATGATTGTAGGTATTTTAGGGATTTTGAAGGCTGGTGGGGCTTATGTTCCACTTGATCCAACATATCCAGAGCAGCGACTTCAATATATTTTAGAGGATGCAAGCATTCAGTTATTCGTAACGCAAGAAAGTTTAAAAGAATTGAAATGGTTACCAGAAAATGTTGAATCGATTTGCCTGGATCGTGATCAAGAAGAGATTGGGAAAGAAAGTAAGACCTTGCCGGTTTCTAATGTGAATTCCCAAAATCTTGCTTACGTAATCTATACTTCGGGATCAACAGGGAATCCAAAGGGCGTTATGATAGAGCATCACAATGTCATTCGGTTATTTAAATCGACGGATTGTTGGTATCAATTTAATGAAAAAGATACTTGGACGCTTTTTCATTCTTATGCATTTGATTTCTCAGTATGGGAAATTTGGGGAGCTTTATTATATGGTGGAAAATTAGTTGTTGTTCCGTACTGGATTAGTCGATCGCCAAAAGATTTTTATCAATTATTGGTGGAGGAAGAAGTCACAGTTCTAAATCAGACACCTTCCGCATTTCGACAATTAATACGAGTGTGTGAACACGAAGATAAGAATAAAAACTTGCAGCTGCGTTATGTGATATTTGGCGGAGAAGCGTTAGAACCCATTAGCTTGTTACCGTGGTTTCAAAGATATGGGGATAAAGAACCACAGCTAATTAACATGTATGGAATTACAGAAACTACAGTTCATGTTACGTATTATCCAATTACTCTAGATGATGTGCATCATGCTTCGAGAAGTAATATCGGAAAACGGATTCCAGATTTAGAAGTGTATATATTAGATGCTTATCAACAACCTGTTCCTATAGGTGTAGATGGTGAGCTTTATATTGGCGGGGCAGGGCTTGCACGTGGGTATTTAAATAGACCTGAATTAACAGCAGAGCGCTTTATATCTCATCCATTTAGTAGTGATCCGAAAGCAAGATTATACCGGACAGGAGACTTAGCGAGGTATTTGCCAGATGGGAATCTGGATTATCGTGGAAGAATTGATCATCAGGTTAAAATACGTGGTTTCCGAATTGAGATTGGGGAGATTGAGTCTACTTTAAATGCATATGCATCTATAAAAGAGGCAGTTGTAATTGTAAGAGAGGATCAACCGGGTGATAAACGATTAGTAGCTTATGTTGTAGGAGATGGAAATGTAGGTGCGTGGAGAGAGTATGTTAAAGCGAAACTACCGAGCTATATGGTACCTTCGGGATATGTGACGATGGAAGCCATTCCACTTACAGCTAACGGCAAAGTTGATCGTGAAGCCTTACCTATGCCAGAGGAAAAGCAGATTAATAGTGAATGTGTTGGTCCTCGGAATAGTAATGAACAGATACTGGCTACTATTTGGAAGCAAGTATTAGGTATTAAAAAGGTGGGAATCTATGATAATTTCTTTGAAATTGGTGGCGACTCGATTCTCAGTATTCAAATCATATCTCAAGCAAGTCAAGTAGGGTTAAAACTTACTCCAAAGCAAATGTTTGAATGCCCAACTATTGCCGAGCTGGCACAATTGGCTATAGAAACGCAGGGAGTACAAGCGGAGCAGGGGATTGTAACAGGAGATGTGCCTCTTACTCCAATTCAGTACTGGTTCTTCGAGCGAGAACATCCACATCCAGAGCATTGGAATCAATCAATGCTTTTAAGAGTAAAAGAGAGATTGGATGTGAAGTTACTAGAGGGAGCAATATTAAATTTAATCAAACATCATGATGCTTTACGTTTTCGGTACGAGCAGTTACCAAACGGAACATGGAGGCAGAGAAATGAAGGGACTGATGAGCTGTCAGTACTCCATGTTGTAAAGCGGAACAAAGTTAATGAAAAAGAGTGGAATAAAATAATACAAGAAGAGATGAACATTAATCAAGCTAGTTTCAATTTAGTTACTGGTCCGTTAATGAGAGTAGTTTACTTTGAGGATAACTTGACTGGAAATGATCGAATATTCTGGGTGATTCATCATTTAGTAGTAGATGGAGTATCGTGGAGAATTCTATTGGAAGATTTACAGGTGGTATATAACCAGATGAAACAAGGTCAAGGAATTCGCTTACCTGCGAAAAGTACATCTTTTAAAGAATGGTCTGAACGACTCCAGACATACAGTGATTCGGGTATTTCAAAAGAAGTACAGGATTATTGGAATGAACAAGTAGAAAAAGAAACGATGACAATTCCAATGGACTATCCAATACAAGAAACAACAGAAGAATCGATTGATCAAGTGACGAGGACTTTAGGAGTAGAAGAAACACAAGCATTGTTACACGAAGTTCCAGTCACTCATAAGACAAGGATTAATGAGGTACTATTGGCGGCATTAGGACAAGCTATCGTCGATTGTACAAATCAGCAAACGGTTTCTATTCATCTAGAAGGACACGGGAGAGAAGAGATGATTGAAGGTATTGATTTATCACGGACAGTGGGCTGGTTTACGAGTATTTATCCTGTTCATCTAAATTTTCAAGGAACTAAAACACCAATTGAAGGCTTAAAGGCTGTCAAAGAACAATTGCGTCGAATTCCGAATCACGGAGTAGACTATGGTATTTTACGTTACTTGAATAAAGAAATACTTCCGTTTTATCAGCAAAAGCCTTCAATAAGCTTTAACTATTTGGGCCAATTTGATCAGGTGTTTTCAAAGGAATCTTTGTTTATGCAAGAGGCAGGGTTTACATTTTTAGATCATGCTCCAGATTCCAAGCCATCTCATCTAATTGATGTTATCGGAATGGTGAAAGATGAAAAGTTACATTTTATTTGGATGTATAGTAGAGAACAGTTTTCCAAATTAAAAATTCAAGTAATAGCAGATGGTATGTTGAGGCATCTTCGCCAACTTATAAATAAACCAACAACAGAGTCAGCTTTTACGGTATCAGATTTTGCTGATGCAGAGGATCTTACGGAAGAAAGCTTGAGCAAAGTATTACTTAAATTAACAAAGAAGAGGGTGTAAAAATGGGAGACATTATTGATATATATGGTTTATCACCTTTGCAAAAAGGAATACTGTTTCATACTTTATACGATCAAGATGATGAATATTCTTTTTCCTATATTGTACAAGTAGGTTTCTTACTCGGGGGGCAATTGGATGTTGCTACTTTTGAAAAAGCTTGGGAATATGTTATTCAACGACATGAGGTTCTGCGCTCAGTATTTGTTTGGGAGGAAGTAGAAAAACCTCTACAAGCAGTTTACGAACGTCTTCCTTTTACTATTCATCAAGAGGATTGGAGTACCCATTCGCATGAGGTGAAGGAGAAGAAATTACACCAGTTTTTGACTGCAGATCGTAGGAAAGGATTTTTATTGGATGAAGCACCATTGATGAGAGTCACTGCGATTAAAGAAGCAGAAGGGGAAACGAGAATTATTTGGACACATCATCATATTTTGCTAGATGGTTGGAGTGTTTCATTGGTGTTTAGTGAAGTGATGGAAGTTTATCTCAAGATGATAAAGGGAGAATTGTTGAATCTTCCTAAATCTCTTCCTTATAAAAAATATATCCAGTGGATAAATAAACAAGATCAAAGTCAAGCAGAGGAATTTTGGAAAGAAGAATTAAAAGGGTTCTATGCACCTACGCCATTAGCGATGGAAAGAAAGGATCAAGGGCAGGAGAAGGGCTATGGAGAGTGTGTTTATCAGGTATCTGAGGAACTCACTGAGAATTTACAAGAGTGGGTACGAAATAGTCGATTAACATTGAATACATTAGTACAAGGAGCATGGGCCTATTTGATGGGTAGGTATAGCGGTGAAAGTGACATCGTATTTGGCGTAACTAGCTCTGGACGTCCTACTGATTTGATAGGAGCAGAGAATATGGTAGGCCTATTTATTAACACATTACCTACTAGAATTCGATTAACGGATAATACATCTGTAGTAGATTGGCTTCGTAAAATACAGATGAAAGAAATGGAACGAAGACAATATGAGTATAATTCATTGATAGATATTCAAGGGTGGAGTGAGGTTCCGCGAAATAGCTCCTTATTTCATACCTTGTATGTGTTTGAAAATTATCCAATTCAAGGTGAGAGAAATGATGATTTAAGATTACTAGATGTTAAAAGCGCGGAACAAACAAATTATCCTTTAACACTCATTGTAATGCCTGGTAAGAAAATTACTTTAAAGTTGATGTATGATCGAAGCTATTTTAATGAAGAAACAATAAATCGGATTCAGAATCACTTATTGCAAATATTAATCCAGATGACGAAGTGCCTAGATTCAAAACTCTTTGAAATTACTCATTTAACAGCTGAAGAACAGATACAGTTATTAGAGGAATGGAATCATACTCAAGTAAATTATTCGGCTAAAGGCATGATTCATACGATGTTTGAGGAGCAAGTTAAAAAAACGCCGGAAGCAATCGCGGCTATTTACGAAAATGAACAAATTACCTATAAAGAGTTGGAGGAGCGTGCGAATCAGCTAGCTCATTATTTACAAAAGCGTGGTGTAGGCTCAGAGTCTCTGGTTGGGGTATATATAGAACGTTCATTACAAATGATGATAGCGTTATTAGGTATTCTAAAATCAGGAGCAGCGTATGTTCCACTTGATCCTACTTATCCAGAGAGTCGGCTTCAATATATATTAGAGGATGCTGGAATCGAAGTACTAGTGACGGAAGAGGATTCTAAAAATTTGTTTTTATCTGAAAATGTTGAAACGATTTGTATGAATAAAGATTATACTGCAATTGAAAAAGAAGAAACAACCCCATGTATAAGTGATGTAACAGGAAGAAGTTTAGCGTATGTTATGTATACTTCAGGATCTACAGGGAATCCAAAGGGAGTAATGATTGAGCATCATTCAGTAATCAATTATCTAGAATGGATGCAACATAAATATCCACTTTCTGAAAAGGATGTGGTCTTGCAGAAAACGCCATTCTCATTTGATGTCTCTGTTTGGGAGTTGTTTTGGGGTATTCACGTTGGTGCAAGTGTATCTTTCCTACCTCCAGGTGGAGAAAAAGATCCTTCTATTATAGCTGAAGTGATTAAAAAACATCAGGTTACTATAGTTCAATTTGTACCTTCGATGTTATCTGTTTTCTTAGATCACTTCAATCATATTGAATTGAACATGAATTGTTCGTCCATACGCCATGTATTTTCTGGTGGGGAAGAACTAAGTTCAGGGTTGGTTAGACGATTTCAACAGAAATGGAATCATAGTGGACAAGTGAAATTAACCAACTTTTATGGACCAACTGAAGCCACTATTTATGTGAATGCATTTGATATTCAGCCAAATCAAGAATTTGTTTCTATTGGGCAGCCGATACAGAACACGCAATTATATGTATTAGACCAAAATCAACGCTTGCAATCAATAGGAATTGAGGGTGAGTTATATATTGGTGGTGCTGGTTTAGCACGTGGATACTTAAATCGTCCGAATCTTACTGCTGAAAAATTCGTTTCGCATCCATATCGATTCGGGGAACGACTATATCGAACAGGAGATTCAGTAAGATATCTAACTGATGGAAATTTAGAATTTATAGGTAGAATGGACCATCAAGTCAAAATGCGTGGTTTTAGGATTGAATTAGGAGAAATTGAAGCAACTTTAGAAAAATGTTCGTTTATTAAAGAGGCTGTCGTATTAGTTAGAGAAGATCGTCCAGGTGATCAACGATTGGTTGCATATGTAATGAGTGATGGAAATACCCAAGAGTGGAGAGAGTATTTACAAAACCAATTACCGAATCATATGATTCCAGCGCACCTTGTAGAGTTAGAACACTTCCCGCTTACTCCGAATGGGAAAATTGACCGAAAGGCCTTGCCAGCACCTGATGAGCAAACTATTGGAGGTTTAAATGTTCTACCTCGGACGCCATCGGAAGAGCTTATTGCCTCGGTTTGGAGTCAAGTGTTAGGAACTGAAAATATCGGTATTCAGGATTCCTTCTTTGAACGGGGTGGGCACTCACTACTCGCTACTCAAATTGTTTCTCGATTACAAGAATTGTTCCAAATCAAAATCCCATTACGTGAACTTTTCAAGCACGATACAGTGGAGGCATTGGCGAAACGAGTAGATCAGTTACGAAAAGAAGATAAAAAACGAGAGGCTGCCCCCCTTGTACCTATGAAACGAGAAGAAGCTATTCCGCTTTCCTATGCGCAGAAACGTCTATGGTTTATTGATCAATTAATGTCAAATAGTGCTATGTACAATATTCATGCAGCGTGTCGCTTAACAGGTAAATGGTCAATTGAAGCGTTGGAGGTTGGATGGAATCAGTTGTTGGAGCGTCATGAATCATTACGGACGATAATTCTAGAACAAGAGGGTGAACCTTTCCAACAGGTTCAATCTCATGTATTCAGACATATCCCTCAATTGAATCTAACAGATCTCTCTTTGGAAGATAGGGAAAGAGAAATGAAACGGATCATTCAAAACGAAGCGGAGGAACCATTTCATTTTGGGCAAGGTCCTCTGATTCGAACACGAATATTGAAAGTGGACAGAGAAGAATGGGTTCTCATTTGTACGATGCATCATATTATTTCAGATGGATGGTCAATGGGGATTTTACTTGAAGAATGGATGGCTTTTTATGAAGGAGCACTAAGCGGAAAACCGGCGGAATTGAAGGAGTTATCTATCCAATATGCAGACTTTGTTATGTGGCAGAAGGAATGGCAAAAAGAAGAGAATTTGGATCAGCACCTTCGATATTGGAAGGAAGAATTGGCTGGGGAGTTACCGGTTTTACAATTACCGATGGATCGTCCTCGACCTGCGGTTCAAACCCACCCTGGTGCAAGTCAGTCCTTAATGGTGGCGAATTCCCTACAGGAAAAGCTCAAAGATTTAAGTCTGCAAGAAGGATGCACTTTATTTATGACATTGATGGCAGCGTATCAAAGCTTCCTTTCTCGTTATACAGGACAGGATGACATCTTGGTTGGAAGCCCAATCGCTAATCGAAATGTTAAAGAGATTGAGGGATTAATAGGTTTCTTTGCAAATACGTTGGTTTATCGAGCTGATTTCAGTGAAAATCCAACGTTCCAAGAACTTTTGTCGCAGGTAAGAAAAAAAGCACTAAAAGCATACGAGTATCAGGACATTCCATTTGAGAAAGTGGTAGAATCCGTAAAGCCGGAACGGAATACAAGTCATTCACCAATATTCCAAACCATGTTTACTTTACAGAATACGAAGCAAGAATTTCCTCAGCTATCTGACAGACAAATGGAACTCATGGAAAGCCATGCTTCTGTAGCGAAATTTGATTTGAGTTTATTTGTTACTGAGACGGAAGAAGGATTATCACTAACCTTTGAATACAATACTGATTTGTTTGATGATACAACCATTGAACGTATGGCAAGTCATTTTGAGCATTGGTTAAATCAAATTGTCTCTCATCCAAAATGTTTATTATCAGAATTGAATATGTTATCGAAAGTAGAATATAAGCAATTACTAGAAGAATGGAATGAATCAGCTGTTATAGATATAGAAGAATGCACGATTCATACATTGTTTGAAGAACAAGTAGAAAAAACACCAGAAGCAATTGCAGTAGTATGCGAAGATGAAGAACTAACATATCGAAAGTTGGACGAACGCTCGAATCAGCTGGCACATTATTTACAGAAAAATGGTGTAGGTTGCGAATCATTGGTTGGGATTTGTGTTACACGTTCATCTGAGATGATTGTAGGCCTCTTAGGAATTATGAAGGCAGGAGGAGCATATGTCCCAATAGATCCAGCGTATCCGGAAAGTCGACTGCAATACATTTTAGAGGATGCTCAAATAAAGGTACTAGTAACACAGGAAAAATTACAACAAAAAATGGTTATACCTAGATCCGTTGACGTGATTTGTATTGATCGTGATCGAGTAGAAATAGAACAAGAAGTAACTACGGTGTGTACGAGTGAAGTGACGGGCGATAACTTAGCCTATATTATCTATACTTCAGGTTCCACTGGAAATCCAAAGGGAGTAATGATTGAGCATAGGAATACAGTAACAATGATTCGTTGGGCGCATCACACATATTCCCGAAAGGATTTAGCGGGAGTGTTGGCCTCCACTTCGCTATCCTTTGATCTATCTGTTTTTGAAGTGTTTGTTCCCCTAACGATGGGTGGTAAGGTGATTGTCGCTGAAAATGCTCTACATCTAGACAAGTTGTCTACCAAGGATGTGACTTTAGTCAATACTGTGCCATCGGCAGCGAAGGAACTGGTTCGAGCAAAAACACTCCCTTCTTCGGTAAAGGTGGTGAATTTGGCTGGAGAACCATTGCCATATTCACTTGTTCAAGATTTATATGAGAGAAGTACGGTTGAGAAGGTGTACAACCTATATGGACCGTCCGAAGATACTACGTATTCCACTTATATGGAATTAGAAAAGGGTGTCGTCCATAGGGTACCACCAATTGGTAAACCAATATTCAATACAGAAGTATATGTACTAAGTATTGAACAAAAAATGGTTCCAATTGGTGTAGTTGGTGAGCTGTACATTGGTGGATCGGGATTAGCACGTGGATACTTAAACCGTCCTGACTTAACGGAAGATCGTTTTATACCGCATCCATTTAAAGAAGGTGAGCGAGTATACCGGACTGGAGATCTAGTAAGGTATTTGCCGGATGGAAATTTGGAGTATCTTGGCCGAATCGATCATCAGGTAAAAATTCGTGGGTTCCGGATTGAACTAGGAGAAATTGAAGCGACATTACAAAAGCATACATTAGTTAACGAAGCTATTGTGACGGTGAGGGAAGATTATCCTGGTGATCTACGTTTGATTGCTTATGTTGTAGGAGATGGGGATGCTCAAAAGTGGCGTGATTATCTCAAGGACCAGCTACCAAATTATATGATTCCAGCCTATTTTGTCGGATTGAATGCATTTCCACTCACTCCAAATGGAAAAATTGATAGGAAGGCCTTACCAGCACCAGAGAAACAGGAGATAGCAAGTGGTTATATTGCTCCTCGTACGCCTACGGAAAAAACAATCGTTTCAATATGGAATGAAGTTTTAGGTATGGAAAATATCGGAATTCAGGATTCGTTTTTTGAAATAGGTGGTCACTCATTACTTGCTACGCAAGCTGTTTCCAGTCTTAAAGAGGCTTTTGGAATTGAGATACCATTGCATGATTTATTTATGTTTCATACAGTGCAGCAATTGGCAGAACAGATAGATCAATTGCTCCATAACAAAAATCAAGAAATGCAGAATGATAGTAAGGAGAATGTAAGTCTTCAAGACTATATTCAAAAAGAAGCAGAAGTGGGTAATGATGAAGAATTACTTGAACTGCTTAAGCAATTAGAAGAGCTATCAGAGGAAGAAGCACAAGGAATATTTGAGAGTAATTTAGTTGAGGAAGGGGTAAAAAAATGAGAAGTGATTTACTTGCAAAGCTGAGTTCACTTTCTCCTGAGAAGAGAGCTTGGCTTCAGAAGCAAATGCAAAAAAAGGAGAATAAAGAAGCGCTCCCGTTGTCTTATGCACAACAACGTTTGTGGTTTATGGACAGATTTAATCCAAACAGTTCTTTATATAATATTCCAACGGTATGGAATCTAAAAGGAAATTGGATACCTGAAGCATTAGAAAAGGGATTCAATCGACTTATTGAACGTCATGAATCATTACGAACTGTTTTTAAAGAAGTAGAAGAACAACCTGTACAACAAATTGTCGAATTCCTTCCTAGAGCATTACCTGTAAGAGATTACTCTCAACTTCCTCTAGAAGTAAAAGAAAAAGAGGTAGATAGTTTAATTGCGAGAGAAGCGCAAGAACCATTTGATTTAATGAATGGTCCTTTAATTCGTAATCAGCTTGTTCAATTAGAAAAGGATGAATGGTTATTACTGTGTACGATGCATCATATTGTTTCTGATGCTTGGTCCATTGGTATATTCATGAATGAATTACTTGCTTTCTATGAAGAGGAAACGGGCGGAAATCCTGCTAAATTAAGTTCATTATCCATTCAGTATGCAGACTTTGCGAAGTGGCAAAAGGAGTGGTTGCAAGGTGATGTGCTAAATCGTCAGCTTACGTATTGGCAGGAAGAATTGTCTGGTGAGCTCCCTATATTACAACTGCCAGTGGACCGACCTCGACCGGTTACGCAAACTTATTCTGGGGATACGCATCACGTTATTTTTCCTTCTAGATTACTCAGCCAATTAAAAGATTTAAGTCGACAAGAAGGATCTACCTTATTTATGACTTTAATGGCTGCATATCAGAGCTTTCTTGCACGTTATACAGGACAAAAAGATATTCTAGTCGGAAGTCCGATTGCAAATCGGAATCATAAGGGAGTAGAAGGATTAATTGGTTTCTTTGTTAATACGTTGGTTTACCGATCAGATTTGAGTGGCACCTCTACTTTTCGGGAGATTTTGAACCAAACAAAGAAAAAGGCGTTAAAAGCTTACGAATATCAAGATATACCATTTGAAAAAGTTGTAGAAGCTGTGCAACCTGAACGAAGCATGAGCCATTCTCCTATCTTTCAGACCATGTTTACGCTACAGAATATAAAACAAGAACGACTAGATTTGCCTGGTAGAAGTATTGAAATGGTAGAAAGTAATATGTCTATTGCAAAATTTGATTTGAGCTTAACTGCCTATGAAGAGGAAGAAGGTCTATTTGTCTCATTTGAATACAACACGGATTTATTTGATAGTAGTACCATTGCACGTATGGCAGGCCATTTTGAGAACTGGCTAAATGAAATCGTGCATCATCCAGATGAATCATATACAAAGCTGTCAATGTTATCGGACACTGAGCAGAAACAACTCCTAGAAGAATGGAATGATACAGAAGTAGTTTATGGTCATGATTGTATGATTCATGAGCTATTTGAGCAGCAAGTTGCACGTACACCTGATGCAGTGGCGGTAGTTTATGAGGGTGGAAAGCTAACGTATCAAGAACTCAATGAAAAATCGAATCAATTGGCACATTTTCTACAAAAACGAGGTATTGGACCTGAATCATTGGTTGGTATATGTATTGAACGTTCTCCTGATATGATTATTGGTCTCTTTGGGATTTTGAAAGCAGGTGGGGCTTATGTCCCACTGGACCCAAGTTATCCCGAAAACCGTCTGAGATACATTTTAGAGAATTCACAAATTCAAGTGCTGTTAACAAAAGAGGCACTACAGGACTGGTTACCTAAAGATATTCAAGCAATTTGTTTAGACAGGGATCAGGTAATGATTTCTAAAGAGAGTAATTTAGCTCCGGTGAGTGGAGTAACAGCAAATAACTTAGCCTATATCATATACACTTCGGGTTCAACGGGAAATCCAAAGGGGGTAATGATTGAACATCATTCGGTTATCAACCGCCTACAGTGGATGCAGAAAAAATATCCATTGTCCGAGGAAGATACAATCCTACAAAAGACACCGTTTTCGTTTGATGTTTCCGTTTGGGAATTATTTTGGTGGTCATTTGTAGGAGCACGTGTTTGTTTGCTTCCACCAGGAGGAGAGAAAGATCCTGCAGTGATTGAGGAGTATGTTGAACGATATCGTGTGACCACCATGCACTTTGTTCCGTCGATGTTATCTACTTTCTTGGATTATATGGAACAATATAATTCGAAAAGGGATGTATCGTCTTTAATTCATGTTTTTACTAGTGGAGAAGCATTAAACTCTGAGCAGGTTCGCCGGTTTAAGTGGATCTTTTACAATGTTCAGCAAACACAGTTAATTAATTTGTATGGTCCTACTGAAGCGACTGTGGATGTGACTTATTATGATTGTGATTTAGAAAAAGAATCAATGCTTATTCCAATTGGTCGTCCAATTGATAATACAGAGTTGTATGTGTTAGATCAATATCAACAGGTGGTCCCAATTGGTGTGTCGGGGGAACTTTACCTTGGAGGAGTAGGATTGGCACGTGGCTACTTCAATCGACCAGATTTAACTACTGAACGTTTTATTCCACATCCCTTTAAGGAAGGGGAACGATTATATCGAACGGGTGACCTGGTGAGATATATGAATAATCGTAACCTGGAATATATTGGAAGGATGGATAACCAAGTCAAAATTAGAGGATTCAGAATTGAATTGGGAGAAATTGAAGCAGCTTTACATGATCACTCATCTGTAAAAGAGGCTGTTGTGTTGGTGAAGGAAGATCGTCCAGGAGATAAGCAGTTAGTAGCTTATGTAGTGGGTGAAGGGGATACTGGAGAGTGGCGTGAATATCTCAAGAAGCAACTTCCACATTATATGGTTCCGGCATACTTTTTCCAAATTGAAGGGATGCCACTCACTCCAAATGGTAAGGTGAATCGGAAAGCCTTACTGGAATTGGAAGCACAGTTCATAAGTGAAGATATTACTTCATCACGAACACCAGTGGAGGAGCTCATCGTTTCCGTATGGAGCCAAGTGTTAGGTGTAAAAAATATTAGTGTTCAGGATTCCTTTTTTGAAATCGGTGGTCACTCACTACTAGCTACTCAAGTAGTGTCACGTTTACAGGAAATCTTTCAAATCGAATTACCAGTACGTGAACTATTTGAGTATGCAACGGTGGAGTCACTGGCAAAGCGATTAGATCAGTTACGTAAAGGAGATAGAAAACGAGAGATTCCGCCACTAATGCCGATGGAACGAGGAGAAACTATTCCACTATCTTATGCGCAACAGCGCTTATGGTTTATTGATCAATTTACACCTAATAGTGCCCTTTATAATATGCCAATGGTATGCCGCCTTACAGGGAGTTGGCTACTTGAGGCACTGGAAACAGGATGGAACCAACTAATAGAACGTCATGAATCATTGCGGACGGTCTTTCATGAAGTGAACGGTCAACCCGTACAGCAAATTGAACCGTATGCTTTTCAATCAATTCCGAAAACGGATTTAACTATGCTTTCTCCAGAAGACCGAGAAGAAGAAGTTAAACGTTTGATTCAACAAGAAACAGAAGTGCCATTTGATTTAGCAGAGGGCCCACTAATCAGGACAAGTATTTTGCAAGTGGGAGAGGAAGAATGGATTCTCCTTTGTACTTTACATCATATCATTTCAGATGGATGGTCGATGGGAGTCCTACTTGAAGAATGGATGGCATTCTATGAGAAAGAAACGGATGGAAAGATAGCAGAACTTGAACCATTACCGGTTCAATATGCCGACTTCGCTCAGTGGCAAAAAGGTTGGCTGAAGGAGGAGGTGCTTGATCAACAACTCCAATATTGGAGGGAAGAATTGTCTGGAGAGCTTCCTGTACTCCAACTTCCTATGGATCGTCCGCGTCCTGCAATACAAACTCATCACGGGTCGACATACACTCTGGTTCTGCCAAGCACGCTACATGATAACTTGAACAAACTTAGTCGCAAAGAAGGGGCTACACTCTTCATGACGCTGTTGGCTGCATATCAAAGTTTTCTATCCCGTTATACGGGACAAGAAGATATTCTGGTCGGAAGTCCAATTGCGAATCGAAATTATAGAGAAATAGAAGGACTAATTGGTTTCTTCGTCAACACGCTGGTTTATCGAGCTAATCTGAGTGGTAGACCGACATTTCAAGATGTTCTGTCTCAGGTTCGTCAAAAGGCATTGAAGGCGTATGAATATCAGGATATCCCTTTTGAAAAAATTGTAGAAGTTGTGCAACCAGAGCGGAGTACAAGTCATTCGCCAATCTTCCAGACCATGTTCATCTTGCAAAATATGAAACAAGAGTTCCCGGTGTTATCTGGTAGAAGTATTGAAATGATAGAAAGCCATAGTCCAATTGCAAAGTTTGATTTAAGTGTAATGGTAGCTGAGACAGAAGAGGGATTGCTTTTTACTTTTGAATACAATAATCATTTATTCAATGCACCTACTATTGAACGGATGGCAGGACACTTTGAGAAATGGCTACACGAAGTTTCTCATCACCCACAAAATCCGTTGCATGACCTGAGCATGCTATCGGAACCCGAGCGTACTTTGTTATTAGAAACATGGAATGACACTGTAATGGAAATGTCCCATCAGGCTCTTATTTGTGACAGATTTGAGGAACAAGTAGCAAGGCGCCCTGATGCGATTGCCGTTGTTGATCAAACAAAAAAGTGGACTTATGGTGAACTGGATGCACAAGCAAATCAGTTGGCAAATGTTTTACAGCGAAAAGGAGTCGCCCCAGAGTCAGTGGTGGGAGTTTATCTTCCGAGGTCAGCTGAGCTCATGGCAAGTTTACTAGGCATTTTAAAAGCTGGTGGAGCTTATGTTGTTTTAGATCCGTTGTATCCAAAATCAAGGTTAGAATACATGATTGAAGATGCAGGAATTCAATTTGTAGTGACGGCGGAAGGACAAGAAGGCCATTTCGCACACGTCGAAACGGTGAGGTTAGAAGAATTAACAGTGGAAAGCGTAATCGCACCTATACGTCAGTTAAATCCAGAGAACTTAGCTTATATTGTCTATACCTCTGGTTCTACAGGAAAGCCAAAGGGTGTCATGGTTGAATATCGCTCATTAATGAATATGGTTTCTTGGCATCAAGAAGTTTATCGTATTACAGCAGAGGATCGTGCGACCCAGATTGCAGGGATTGCTTTTGATTCGGCTGTCCAGGAAATTTGGCCGTATTTAACTGCTGGTGCAGCACTCTACTTGTCAACAGAGGAACTGAGAATTAATCCAGAAGCACTAAGGGACTGGCTCATTGATTCACGAATAACAGCTAGTTTTGCACCTACACCTATTCTGGAAAGACTCTTGAAATTATCTTGGCCAGATAAAACGGATCTTCGTTTTATCCTTACAGGTGGGGATCAATTAACGCAGTATCCATCTAAAGATATTCCTTTTGCGGTAATTAATCAGTATGGTCCATCGGAAAATACCGTTGTTACTACAGATTGTTATGTGCCTGTAGGAGTGACAACCGGTACGCCATCGATTGGTCGGCCGATTGCGAATACAGAAGTTTATGTATTAGATTCTCATCTTCAGCTAGTACCAATTGGTATAATTGGAGATCTCTATATTGGAGGGAAGAGTCTTGCACGTGGATATGCTAATCGCCCGGATCTCACAAAGGAAAAATTTATTCCACATCCTTTCAAGTCAGGAGAACGTCTTTATTACACAGGAGACAAAGCAAGTTATCTTTCTGATGGTAATCTCCAGTTCCATGGTCGTATAGATGACCAAGTAAAAATTCGTGGTTTCCGGATTGAATTGGGAGAAATAGAAGCTGTTTTGCAGGCGCATTCTTCTGTGAAAGAAGCAGTTGTATTGGTACGAGAGGATAATCAAGATGACAAGAGATTAGTAGCTTATGTAGTTGGTGAAGGAAGTGTACATGAATGGCGAGAACATCTACAAACACATTTACCAAATTACATGGTTCCAACAAACTTTATTGAGATGGAATTTTTACCACTTACACCGAATGGAAAACTTGATTTGAAGGCATTGCCTATACTTAGTGAACAATCCGCCGAAAATACTGTATACCCACGAACTCCGCTGGAAGAACTTATCGCTTCAGTGTGGAGTCAAGTGCTAGGAATAAAAGAAATTGGTGTTCAGGATTCTTTCTTTGAGCTTGGTGGTCACTCTCTACTTGCTACACAAGTGGTCTCGCGCTTACAAGAAGTCTTTCAAATCAAATTACCGGTACGTGAACTGTTCGAATATCCAACGGTCGAGGCACTATCGAAACGAATAGATCAGTTGCGTAAGGGGAGTGAAAAACGAGAAATTCCACCATTGATGCCGATGGAACGAGGAAATAATATTCCGCTGTCATATGCCCAACAGCGCTTATGGTTTATTGATCAGTTTGAACCTAATAGTGCACTTTATAATATGCCAATGGTATGCCGCCTTACAGGGAATTGGTTACCTGAAGCATTGGAGTTGGGATGGAATCAGTTAATAGAGCGTCATGAATCTTTGCGGACGGTATTTCATGAAGAGGAAGGTCATCCTGTGCAACAGATTCAACCTTATATTTTCCGTCCTCTTCCGCAAATGGACCTAACTAAGCTTTCATTAGAGGAGAGAGAAAGAAAGTTGCAGCAATGGATTCAAACTGAAGTTGAATCTCCATTTGATTTAGAACAAGGACCATTGTTCCGTGGACAAATCATAAGAATTTCAGAAGAAGAATGGGTTCTTCTGTGTAATATGCATCACATTATCTCAGATGGATGGTCGATGGAAATCTTGCTTCAAGAATGGATGACATTTTATGAGAATGCGATTGGTGAAAAACAAGCAGAGCTGGAACCACTACCAGTTCAATATGCCGATTTTGCTCAGTGGCAAAGAGGATGGTTGAAAGATGAGGTACTAAATCAACAACTTGCATATTGGAAGGAAGAATTATCTGGTGAGTTACCAGTCTTAATGTTGCCAATGGATCGTCCGCGTCCGCCAGTGCAAACCCACCATGGATTAACTCATAATGTGCTGTTGTCACGTTCATTACTGGATAAATTAAACGAAATAAGTCGTCAAGAAGGGGCCACGCTTTTCATGACCTTATTGGCATCGTATCAAAGTTTCCTTGCCCGTTATACGGGACAATCGGATATTATTGTTGGCAGCCCAATTGCAAATCGAAATTATCGAGAAATTGAGGGGCTGATTGGTTTCTTTGTCAACACATTGGTTTATCGGGCTGATTTAAGTAATGCACCGGTATTTCAAGAGTTGTTGTCTCAAGTGCGGATAAAAGCATTGAAGGCGTATGGGTATCAAGATGTTCCGTTTGAGAAAATTGTAGAGGTTATCCAACCTGAACGAAATACAAGCCATTCCCCGATTTTCCAAACCATGTTTACTTTGCAAAATACGGGACAGGAGCTACCAGAACTACATGGAAGAAATATAGAAGTAATGGAAAGTAATGCTCCAATCGCTAAGTTTGATTTAAGTTTAACTGCTGCAGAAGTGGAAGAGGGTTTATTACTTACTTTTGTTTATAGGACGGATTTATTTGACAGCTTAACTATTGAATCCATGGCTGAACATTTTGGAAACTGGTTGAATGTAATCGTGGAGAATCCTGATAAATCATTAGCTAAGTTGCCTATATTATCAGGATTACAGCAAAAAGAGTTGGAAGAGTGGAATAATAATGCTGTAGTATATCCACGGGAAAGTGCGATTCATCAGCTGTTTGAAGAGCAAGTAAATCGTACACCTGACGCGGTGGCAGTGGTAGATGAAAAACAGCAGTTAACATATCGAGAGCTTAATGAAAAAGCTAATCAATTGGCCCACTATCTTCAGCAATGTGGGATTGGGACTGAATCATTAGTTGGACTTTGCTTTGAGCGTTCAGTTGAGATGATTGTTGGTATTATGGGGATCTGGAAGGCTGGGGCAGCATATGTTCCATTGGACCCATCCTATCCAGAAAGTCGTCTACGATATATTTTGGAGGACACTGGAATTCAAGTATTAGTTACGAATGAGTCATTAGAAGATTGGATACCCAAAGAAGTCAAGGCAGTTTGTCTAGATAGGGATCAAGCAATGATTTCAAAAGAAAGCATTCTTTCACCAAAATGTGAAGTAACAGGAGAAAACCTAGCGTATGTTATCTATACTTCGGGATCGACGGGGAATCCAAAGGGTGTCTTGATACAGCATCATTCTGTAATTAACTTGTCGCATGGTTTACAAAAAGAGGTTTTCGAACATGAGATACCATCTAACATGCATGTCGGTTTAAATGCGTCAATTGCCTTTGATGCATCTATTCAACAATTACAAATGCTGTTGTATGGTTCAAGTTTGTATATTATTCCGAATGAAGTACGAAGTGATCCGGAACAGTTTGTAGCTTATATTAGGGAGAACAAGTTAGCAATCTTTGATATAACACCTTCATTGCTTCAATTACTTATAGATGCCGGATTGTTAGAAACGTACGATGGCGTTCATGTTCCAAGTAAGGTATTGGTTGGCGGCGAAGCGATTATGCCGTCATTATGGGAACAGCTAGTAGAGACTGATAAAATTGAGTTTTATAATGTATATGGTCCTACAGAATGTACGGTTGATGCAACATGCTATCATATCAAAAAAGATAGTGTGAGAGTAACGATTGGGCGTCCTTTGCCTAACGTTCAAACTTATGTATTGGATAAAAATGGGTTGCCAGTTCCAGTTGGTGTGATGGGTGAACTTTATATCGGAGGAGCGGGTCTAGCGAGGGGATACTTAAATCGTCCAGAGTTAACATCCGAACGATTTATTTCTCATCCATTCAAAGAAGGCGAGAGATTATATAGAACAGGCGATCTCGTGAGATATCTTCCTGATGGTAATATAGACTATTTAGGAAGAATGGATAATCAAGTGAAGATTAGAGGATTCCGAATCGAACTTGGGGAGATTGAGTCGACTTTACAGGAGCATGACTTGATAAAAGAGGCAGTTGTAATAGTTAGGGAAAATCAGTCGGGAGATAAGAGGTTGGTAGCTTATATAGTGGGCGAAGGCAGTTTAGAAGAATGGCGCGAGTATCTTAAAATAAAACTGCCAATCCATATGATACCTTCCTACTTTGTCGAAATGGAAGAGTTACCGCTAACCATAAATGGAAAGATTGATCGGAAATCATTGCCTATACCAGATTATCAAGGAACACAAGTAGGCTACGTAGCCCCAAGAAATGAACGTGAACACAAGCTTTCTATCATTTGGGAACGTGTGCTGGGTTCAAAACGTATTGGTATTTATGATAACTTTTTTGAAATTGGTGGAGATTCAATTCTTAGCATTCAGATTGTCTCTCGTGCGAAGCAAACTGGTTTACAATTGACACCAAAACAAATATTTGAACACCAAACGATTGCTGAGTTGGCACAGGTAGTCAAAGAAGAACAAGGTGTACAAGCCGAACAAGCCGAACAAGGAATTATAACTGGAGATACGATACTTACACCTATTCAGCAAGGTTTTTTTGCACAAAATCATCCTAACCCACATCATTGGAATCAATCCATGTTCTTTAGAACGAAAGAGAAACTGGATATAGTATCACTGGAGAAGTCAGTGCGTAATCTTCTACTTCATCATGATGCCCTGCGTTTAAGATATGAACGTTTAACTGATGGGGCTTGGAAACAGTGGAATGAAGGAATAGAAGAACAATTGATACTTACTGTCATTTCATTAGACGAAGTGCCGGAAGCCGATTGGCATGAAGTTATTCAAAAAGAGATTAATATTGCACAAGAAAGTTTGAATTTACATGATGGTCCGTTAATGAGAATGGTGTATTTTGATGAAGGTGAGAAGACTGGCCGATTATTTTGGACAATTCATCACTTAGCCGTGGATGGTGTTTCTTGGCGAATTTTATTGGAAGATTTGCAAACAGCGTATACTCAAGCGATTCAAGGGCAGAAAATTCAATTACCTATGAAGAGTACATCCTTTAAAGAGTGGTCGGAAAAATTACATCATTACGCTGAAACTGGAATATCACAAGAAGTGCTGCATTACTGGGAGCAGCAGTCTGAACAAGACGTAGTTAAACTGCCGATAGATGGTACTATAAGTAATTCAGTAAGCGCAGTAACTGAGGAAATTACTGTGGTGTTAAATGAGAATGAGACCCGTATGTTATTGCAAGAGACTTTAAGCACTCACCGTGTCCAAATCAATGAAGTATTATTAGCAGCATTGGTACAAGCTACAGCAGCATGTACAGGGCAGAAGATATTGAGCGTGGATTTAGAGGGGCATGGTAGAGAAGAAATTATTGAAGATGTTGACTTATCGAGAACCGTGGGATGGTTTACAAGTATTTACCCTGTTCACTTAAATATTACTAGTGCTAATACGCCAATTGCAGCATTAAAAGCAGTTAAAGAACAAGTTCGCAAAATTCCTAATAAGGGTGTTGATTATGGAGTGTTGCGTTACATGAACGCAACACTGTGTGAGCAATTGAGCTCTCAACATACACCGTCTATTAGTTTTAACTATCTTGGACAATTTGATCAAATGTTTTCTAGCGATGCAATGTTTATGCCGGAGAACGAATTTAAGCGTTTAGATCATGCTGCCGGTTCCAAGCGATCGCATGTAATTGATGTAATTGGGGTTGTAACGAATGGAAAACTTCAGTTCACTTGGGTATACAATGTTGGACAATTCGCCAAATCAACGATTCAAAGTATTGCACAGAATATGCTATATCAACTGAGCAGATTGATTCAACCTTCAGATAGAGAATCTGCACTGACCATTTCGGATTTTGCAATGGCTAATCTTAACCAAGTAGGCTTGACGAATGTACTAAACAAAATGAATCGTGGAAAGAAAAATCAGATTACTGATTTATATCCACTATCACCTTTGCAAGAAGGTATGATTTTCCACACATTGCATGACCAAGGGAATGAACATGTTGCACCGTATATAGTGCAATTAAGTTTTATGATTAAAGGGAAACTGGATATTCCTACTTTTGAGCAGGCGTGGAAATCTGTAATTCAGCGGCATGAAATTTTTCGTACAGCATTTGTTTGGGACGAAATTGAAGAACCATTACAAGTGGTGTATGAAAATATCCCATTTAAAGTGAACAAAGAAGACTGGCGTACAATGACAACTAAAGAGATAGAGGAAAAAAGAAAAGTCTTTTTGGCATTAGATCGAAAACAAGCCTTCCAATTTGATGAAGCGCCATTGATGCGAGTAACGGTCATTCAAGAAGGTGAGGAAGAATATCGAATTGTTTGGACACATCACCATATTTTACTGGATGGATGGAGTTTACCATTGGTCTTTAATGAATTACTTACAGTCTATCAGAAGAAAATGAATGGAGAAGCCGTGAAGTTACCTAAGCCCTCACCGTATAAGAAATATATCCAATGGCTCAGAGAACAAGATAAGGAGCAGGCGGAACAATTCTGGAGAGAAAAGCTTAAAGGTTTCACTGCACCAACTTTGCTGGGCTTAGAAAGTAAAGAGGAAGAAAAAGGTTACACAGAGAAGGTTATGTATTTATCAGAAGAGCAGACCCAAGCGTTACAGGGATGGGCGAAACGCAATAAACTTACTTTGAGTACAGTAATTCAAGGTGCATGGGCATATCTCATGAGCCGGTATAGTGGAGAAAATGACATTGTCTTTGGTGTAACAAGCTCAGGGCGTTCTACGGAGATTATTGATGTTGAAAACATCGTAGGTCCTTTCATTACAACGTCACCGACGCGAATTCAATTGATTGATGATATAAAAGTAATGGATTGGTTGCAGAAGATACAAGAGGAAGAGATAGAAAGAAGACAATATGAGTATGCTTCTTTAACAGAAATTCAGGGATGGAGTGAAGTTCCTAGAGGAACACCGTTGTTTAATAGTTTATATGTGTTTGAAAATTATCCAGTGAAAGAGGAGTCTTCAGAAAATCTAGAAATTGGTGAATTGGAAGGAGTAGAGCAAACCCACTACTCATTAGGGCTGGCTGTAGTTCCAGGAACCCAGTTATCGTTAAAGTTAATGTATGACTGTAGTAAGTTTAATAGTATAACTATTGAACGAGTGTTGGGTCATTTACACCAAGTGTTGATGCAAATGCTCAAAAACATTGATCAAACTCTATCAGAGCTGGTATATATTACGGAAGCTGAACAAAGACAACTATTAAAAGAATGGAATGATAATGCTATATCCTATCCACGTGAGAATGTGATTCATCAACTATTCGAAGAGCAAGTAAATCGTACGCCTGACGCGGTGGCAGTGGTAGATGAAAAACAGCAACTAACATATCGAGAGCTGAATGAAAGAGCTAATCAATTGGCCCATTATCTACAGAAATGTGGAATTGGGACAGAGTCATTGGTTGGCCTCTGCTTTGAGCGTTCAGTTGAGATGGTTGTTGGCCTCATGGGAATTTGGAAGGCTGGAGCAGCCTATGTTCCATTGGATCCATCGAATCCGGAAAGCCGCCTGCGATATATTTTAGAAGACACAGGAATTCAAGTATTGGTTACAAATGAGGTATTAGTAGGCTGGATACCTAAAGAAATCAAGACAGTTTGCTTAGATAGGGACCAAGCAATGATTTCTCGAGAAATCAAACTTTCGCCGATATGTGAGGTAACAGGGGAAAACTTAGCGTATGTTATCTACACTTCCGGTTCGACAGGGAATCCAAAGGGTGCTTTAGTACAGCACCATTCTGTAATAAACCTATCATATGGTTTACAAAAAGAAATTTTCTCACATGAGATACCTAGTAATATGCGCGTCGGTTTAAATGCGTCAATTGCCTTTGATGTATCTATTCAGCAATTACAAATGCTGCTTCATGGTTCAAGTTTATATATTATCCCAGGTGAAGTTCGCACTAATCCGGAACAATTTGTTTCCTATATTAGGGAGAATAAATTGGAAATGTTTGATATGACACCTTCATTACTTCAATTACTTATAGATGGAGGATTGCTAGAAACAAGTGCTGATGTTCATGTACCAAGTAAGATATTGGTCGGTGGTGAAGCAATTATGCCGTCATTATGGGAACAGCTAGTAGAGACTGAAAAAATTGATTTTTATAACGTATACGGTCCTACAGAATGTACGGTTGATACAACGTGTTATCATATCCAAACAGATAGTAAGCGAGTTACAATTGGACGTCCATTGCCGAACGTTCAAACTTATGTATTGGATAAAAATCTGTTACCTGTTCCAGTTGGTGTAACAGGTGAGCTATATATTGGTGGTGCAGGTATAGCGAGAGGATACTTGAATCGTCCAGAATTAACAGCAGAGCGATTCATTCGTCATCCATTTAATGAAGAAGAGTGTTTATATCGTACAGGAGATTTGGTTCGTTATTTACCTGATGGTAATTTAGATTACTTGAGAAGAATTGATAATCAAGTGAAAATTCGGGGCTTCCGTATTGAACTTGAAGAGGTCGAAGCGAATCTAGAGAGTCATCCATTGGTAAAAGAAGCAGTAGTTTTGGTAACAGAGGATAAATTAGGAGAGCAGAGATTGGTTGCTTATGTAGTTGGAGCTGGAAGCATGCATGAATGGCGTGAATATCTCAAGACACAAGTACCGAATTATATGGTTCCCGCACACTTTATTGAGGTAGACGAGATTCCTCTTACAATGAATGGGAAAGTTGATCGAAAGGCATTGTACAGTTTAACTATTCAAAGAGAAAATAACTTCTCTACACCAATCATTCCAAGGGATGAAATTGAATATCAGTTGGTTAAAATCTGGCAGGATGTGTTACAGATAGAAGATGTCTATGTAAATGATGATTTCTTTAATAGAGGGGGACACTCTCTCCTTGTAATCAAATTAGTTTCAAAAATTAGGGAGAAGTTTGGAAAAGAGATTAAGGTGTCTACATTGATTAAGAATCCAACATTGGAAGGAATCGCATGCCTTATTCGTGATAAGCATGATATGACAAAATCTGTATCAGCGCTGGTACCACTACAAGAATCAGAGAAAAGACCTTTCTTCTGCGTTCATCCGTTTATGGGGAATGTATTTTGTTACATTCAACTAGCAAGATTGCTTAAGAATCACTGTTCATTTTATGGTTTACAGAATCCTCTCATAGAAAAGAGAGAGATTGACGACTCGACCTTGCCGGAACTAATTCAACTTTACATTAAAGAAATAAAAAGTGTTCAGCCAGAAGGCCCATATCGTCTTGGAGGATGGTCTTTAGGCGGTGCAATTGCTTATAAAATCGCAACTGTACTAAGAAATCAAGGAGAGGAAGTTGAATTGTTGGTACTTATGGATACTAAAGTACCTTCAGAGCAGGATCATAAAACAAGGGAGGATATGCTCTCATATATATATGAACATTTCATTCCTAGAGGTCTTACTGAGCAGGAAGAAGGCCTCGCCCATAAGCAAGATATGCTTGTGGAGCGATTAATTATGGAAGGAGTACTCCCGCCTGATGCAAATCTTATGAATTTGAAGCAAGTTATCAATGCTCATAGGAAATGCCTGAACTTAATGGCAGAGAATGATTTGATACCATACTTTGGAGAAGTTATCTACTTTAGTGCTGAGGAAGGAAAAGAGTTGTTTACAGATTGGGGACCTTTATTAAAAGGAAGAGTAAATAAGTATTCTGTCCCTGGATCACATGAAGAAATAGTAGACTTCCCCGCAGTTGAAAAGATAGCTAAGTATCTATTAAATGAATTTGAAGGAATAAAAGAAACATCCCTTTCATTAACTGAAAAGTAGAGAGTGCAAAAGATGCAACGCTATGAAAGAAAAGGGCAGCCCAATAACTGCAAATAAAGTGTAGGCAATAATGAATATATCAAGAGTATTACTTTTTAAGAGGGTAATGCAAAAATTACTTGGTAGAGACATAGAAACCTATATTAGTTGCTCATAGAATGATGTAAATGCTCTCCATTTTTTGTAATAGAAGCTAATGCTTTGATGATATTACTGAGGAAAGGTGTATATTTTCATTGATATGTAAATATGCACCTTTTCTATTGTATTTGCAATTTAATAAGGTTAATTTGAATTTATGTAACGCACATATGTGAAGCCATCCTTTAAAAAAGGAAGTGATATATCATACACATTCAAGCTGTGAAAATACCAAAGAATATTGAAAGTCATTTGTTTAAGCAACTTAGTAACTTGGTTTCAAATGAGAAGAAAGAACGAATGAAGCGTTTATTAAACTCATGCGACATTAATAGGACCCTGATAGGGGATTTACTAATCCGATCTCTAATCTGCCAAAAATATAAAATTAATAATGAAGAAATTAGATTTATATAATGAGTATGGAAAACCTTTTGTTGAAAATTTTTCTGACTTTCATTTTAATCTGTCACATTCAGAAGAATGGGTGGTTTGTACTACTGCTAATTTTAATGTGGGTATTGATATAGAAAAGGTTTCATAAATAGAGGCTCTTAAATTAGCAAATGAATTTTTTTCAGAGGAAGAATTTTATGATATATCTAAAATGAATTCTGATGAACAAATTAATTATTTTTATGATTTATGGACATTAAAAGAAAGTTATATAAAAACGATTGGAAAAGGGCTTTATATCCCGTTAAATTCATTCTCTATAAAAAAAGAGTCACGAACTTTAATTTCATATAAGTATATACCTCAAAACTTTTACTTTAGACAATATAACATTGAGCCAAATTATAAGATATCTGCTTGTGCAACAAGGGATGAATTTCCGCAAGAGATAATAATTAAAGACATTTATTCAATTTGCCAAAATATATACAAATTTGAAAGTAAGGAGAAAATCAATGCAGAAGACTAAACTTTTTTGCTTTCCACATGCTGGGGGATCTGCGTTTAGTTACGCAAAATGGAAAAATCACTTTAATCCATATATTGAGGTAGTCCCTATAGAGTTAGCTGGTAGAGGATATAGAATTGAAGAAAACTTGTACCAAAGTATGGAAGAGGCCGTAAATGATGTCTACAATAATATAGTTATGCAGATAGATGATTCGCCCTACATTCTATTCGGGCATAGCATGGGAAGTTTGATCGCCTATGAAGTAGCCAGAAAAATAAAGGACTCTAAAAACGTATCGCCTGAATTTCTTGTTTTGTCCGGTAGAAACCATCCAAATAGTAAAATAAAAAATATCCGATATAATCTTTCTAATGAGCAATTTAAAAGAGAAGTTATTGCAATGGGAGGTACACCATCCGGGGTACTTCAATCAGAAGAATTAATGGAGATTTTTCTCCCAATTCTAAGAGCAGATTTTAAAATTGTCGAGACATATATTCATGACAATAATATACAACCATGTGATATTGATTTTCTTATATTTAATGGGGAAAATGATGAATTTACTACATATGATCAAGTAATAAAATGGGAGCAATATACAAGTAAAACGTGTACTCTCCATTCTTTTGAAGGTAATCATTTCTTTTTAAATGAAAATATTGAAGAAATAGCAAAGAGTATTATAAGAAAGTTAGATTCTAAAAGATTATCAAATAGTTTTTAGAGGTTTTCTAAGTATATTCATGGCTAAGGAACAAAAATATTAAATGTGAAAAATAAAGGTACTGCTGAAATATCATTGAATAAAGACATTGAAGCCTAAACGAACTGTTCAAAGGCGGGAAAAAAGACTCATTGAATCTTAAGAGCTACTTCCCGTATTTATGTAAAAAAGTGATGCAACTTACTTGCATCACTTTTTTCATCTTTTTATTTTCTTTCTAAAGGTTCTTGCGCCCTCATTTTACAATAGTTATTTCTAAAATTATTATACTGTTTAATATATCTTTGTTATTTCTAAAACTTTCCCCTGATTCCACATAACAATGCAGTGCTTTAGTAAATTCCTCATTTTTATTAGCTAATATTTCGACCATTGAACCAGGTTCTTTTTGCGTTAAATGATGTAACTCTATTTATTATAATCTTTTTTTATCTCCTTTTGTTCAATATTATTGTGTACAGAACTATACAATTTTCTGTACACAAAAAGAGATTTAGCTGTTATGCAAAATATAGGCGAAATCTCTATACATATGAAGTTTTAAAAAATAGGCTATCACATATAAAATTTTCAAAATATAAATTTCATTAAAAAGCACTGTCTAATAAGGTTCTGGTTTAAAAATCATTTTGAACACATATGCATTAAGAACTTTAATGTTTTTAAAAATATTCTAAAGGTATCCCTAATCTACTCTTCACAGGAATTGATGGTAATTTCTTATTTTGGGGAAATGGATGGTAACCCTTGTATATTTTCCTTCTGGTGATTGAATAGAAATATCATGCCCTAATTTTAAAGCCATTTGTTTCGCAAGATACAGGCCCATTCCAGTAGATTTTGTATGTGTTCTTCCAGTAGAACCTGTAAATCCTCTTTCGAATACACGATGTATATCTTCTTGCTTTATCCCAATGCCTGTATCTTGAATAAGCAATCGATTTTCTTTATGATCCTCCTCAAAACGGAAAAAAATCTCTCCACCATCATTTACATACTTTAAAGCATTTGCAGTAATTTGGAAATATGCCTATTGATCCCATTACAAAAACTGATATGTCTCAAGTTACTATAAAAACATCGATAGAATTAAAAGACGAAGGGGAAAAAAATGCCTGTTTATAAAGATTACGTTACAAAAAAATCACATGTTCGAGATGTTGAAATTCTTTCTCCAAAGGAAGCATTTCAAAAATTGAAACAAGGAGAATTTGATCCTATAGGATCTTTCAAAGCAGGTGATACATTATTCATTACAAAATATAATATAGAATACTACACTGATACAAAAGGTTTTTCTCAACCTATATATGTTTTTGAAGTACATTTAAATGATAATGACGAAGATATTTGGTCTCAACCTATTTCTGCAAGGAAATAGCGTAAATTTGGTTCTTTTGCAAAATTTGTAAAGAAATAAACAGAGACATGAATGTATGAGGAAATATTATGAGGAGGAGTACTTGCTGTAATTCATGATACTTCCAAAAGGCGGAGTCCGTTTAAAGACTTCGCCTTTGTTTGTATAGTGAATGCCCAGGGGATAAGGGGCAGCATAAAATGCTTATTTCTTTTGGTGTTTCGATTTTTCTTCAACAGGAATTTGCATATTCATAATTATCTGTCCTTCTGGATAAAACAGATTCAATTCATGTAAATCTGTTTCAATTACATTACATGATCTAAACTGTAAACCATTTCTCTCTATATAGTCTGTAATATTTGTATATATTTGACGTCGTATTTCATCCATATGCTCTTCTGTACATACGTAATCAACGCAAAGATAATTACCTGCAGGTATACTAAGAATTTCAACATGCTCTATCTCTGTATCGTTCAAAACAGGATAATAAACTGAAAGTCCCAGATCATCATTGAATAAATTCTTAATAGAACACATTGTTATAAATTGTTCTTGAAAAAATTCACCTTGCTTAAAAATAGAACGGAATTTCTCAAAAAAGGATTTTACACTATTAAAGTTTTCTCCTTTGATGTGATAATATTTTCTTTCCTCAAAATAGACACTTTGAATCTTATTGAAGCTTCTACTTCTATTTTGAAGGAGATCGAGGAGCCTAGTAATTTTCTTTTGCATTTCAATAAATCGATAAATTTCAGTTTCAATATCATTTTTTTTGTTCTGTAAGATATTTATATTGTTTATTATATTTCTCTTATTTATTACTAAATCAATTTCTTCAATTGAAAAGCCTATATCTTTACAAAAGAAGATCTGGCTAATTCTCTGTAGGTCTTCATTTCCATAAAGTCTATAGTTATTTTTACCCACCTTTGGCTGAACTAATCCTTTTTCTTCATAGAATCGAAGTGTTTCTTTCGTTGTATTAAAAATCTTAATTACTTCACTTTTAGTTAACTTATAGCTATCCATCTAATTATATTGCCTCCTATAAGGAATAATATTCATACTATAAACTATGTGGTTACTTCATAGTCAATAAAAAAAGAATTCTTTTTAACCAAAAATGGTCGTTTTGGAACGAAAAGTTTCTAGTACAAAATTATGTTTTGTTTTATGTAATCCCATTACCTACAAATATACAATTATAATAAATTTTCAATTTTAGGGTTATCCCTGCATTTTATCTTTATACCAGTAGGCTATTATCTTGATATAGCTATGTTACAGGTAGTAGTGATGGAAATAGTGAAAGGTTTTTAATTGGTTAAAATATAAAATGAACTATTTCTTCATAAAAATAAAATTAATCGTGGAGAAGATAAAAGATGCAAAGAACAATATTAATTGTAGAAGATGAAGATATTTCAAGTGAAATTATGAAGGATTATCTACTAAACCAAGGGGATAACGTCTTAGAGGTGATTGATGGGAAAGAAGCATTATCTATATTTGAAGAACATGAGGTGTATTTAATTATTTTAGACATTATGTTACTGGAATTAGATGGTTGGGTGGTCTGTCGGCGAATTCGTAAGAACTCTAATGTATCTATTATTATGCTAACAGCTCGGGTGGATGAGGATGATACTTTACTGGGATTTGAACTGGGAGCGGATGATTATGTTACAAAACCAAATAGTCCTCCTATTTTATTGGCAAGAGCAAAACGATTAATTGAAAGCCGAGATTCTTCTGTTCATGATGCAGCTAATGAATTTAATGCAAAATCAAGGGATTGTGATTACAAGAGAACAACTTATCACTAAAATTTTGGGTTATGAATTTGTTGAGGATGATCGGACTGTCAATAGTCATATCCGTAATCTGCGTCAGAAATTAAGGGGGAAAGCAACTTGTATTGTAACCGTTGTTAGAATTGGCTATAAATTTGGGAGGCAGGTATGAAAAAAGGAATTGTACTAAAATTGTTTATATTAACTACAGCATTATGCACACTTATTTTAGTAACTATTTTTATTGGGCAAACCATATTTTTTAAGCAATACTACGCAAATCGAAAAGTTAATGATATTAAGAAGAATATTCAATCGTTTGAAAAAGCATATGTAAAAGCTGGAGATGACATAGATGCAATTCAAGAGTTGGAACAAAATTTTTATCAAGAAAATACGACATGGGTTACAACGCTAGACAAAGTAGGGAATATAAAATATGCAAATGATTTTTCTTTAGAAATTCAGTTAAACCCTAATCAAAATAAGACCTTTTCTCAACGTTTAATTCAGATTCCATTGTATAGTTTTATCGATTTAGAAGATATACAAAGGGTAAAATATAGTTTAGAACAGGATAGTCATATTATTATCGATGGAGTACAGGAAGGGGATGCAGTAGTCCCTGCGATGTTAACAATAAAAGAGAAGAATTTTGGGCTGGAGAACAAGCAATTGTCAGAAAGGTTATATGGCCCAAAAGCTGCATATTCAAAAGAAAGGGCACAGTTATATTTAGCAGGGAGCATTAAGAAAGTACAATTACCGGAGGGGACTGTAGGAACTAACTCTATTTATCGAAATCGTGTATTTATAGATAGAATAAAACAATTTCAGGTTGATTTAATATTAAATCAAAACCCAAGTAATATTACTTCTACAGAAATAGTGGATTATGAAGAAAATGATATTAAATATAAACTATTAATCAAACCGACAATAGATGTAGATGGTAAGGAAAATTATATATTTGCTATGACATCATTGCAACCAGTTGATGAAGCTGTGCAAATGATAAAGGATTATTATATATATTTAATTATCTTTGTATTGATTTTAATCGTTTTGATATCGTTCTATTACTCAAAGAAAGTTGCCAAACCACTGTTACAAATAAATGATACTACAAAAAAAATCGCTGGTCTAGATTTCTCAGAGACGATACCTATTACCACAAAAGATGAAATAGGTGATTTATCACAAAATATTAATACACTTTCTAAAGCTTTGCATTCGTATATTAATCAATTACAGCAAGATATAGAGAAAGAAAAGCAATTAGAAAATACACGTAAAGAATTTATCGCGGGTGTTTCACATGAGTTAAAAACACCTTTAAGTATTATGAAGAGCTGTATTTCAATTTTGGAGGATGGTGTTGCTAGTAATAAAAAGGATTATTACTTTAAAGCAATGTCAAAAGAAGTAGATAAAATGGATATGCTCATTATTGATATGCTGGAGTTAGCAAAATTCGAGTCTGGTACGTATAAAATGAAAATGAATGTTTTCCATATTGATGAGATGATTGATTACATATGCGAGCAATTAACCTCGGATATAACAGCTAAGCAATTACATGTCCATAAACAACTTTCTAAAATTGGGGTAGTTGCAAATCCTCATCGAATAGAACAGGTTATAACTAACTTTATTACGAATGCGATTCGTTACACACCAGAACATGAGAATATTATTATTTCTACAATAGAAGAGAACGAACGTGTAAAAGTATGTATAGAAAATAAAGGGGCTCATATCGCGCCAGAACACTTAGAAAAAATATGGGATCGTTTTTATCGAGGAGATACGTCTCGTCAACGTTCTAAAGGTGGAACAGGATTAGGCCTTGCGATTTCAAAGAATATACTAAACCTGCATGGCGTGGAATATGGTGTATTGAATACAAAAGATGGAGTGTTATTTTTCTTCTATTTAAATAAAGACGTGTAGAACGAAAATTCTACACGTTTTTATCATTTTTAAACAAAATCGACATTATCTGCATCTTATCTTTATCCGTCTCTATTAATCTATTTATTGTAAATACCGGTTGAAACTAATGATTCAGTCGAGTAAAGGCTCAGCCTTATAAATAATGAATATGAAAATTAATAGGGAAAGGATTGAAAAATAATGAAAGAATCACAAAAAAAGAAAAAAACAAGTGTATTAACTAAGGCAATAATATCTCTAGGAGTTGTATTAGCAACGACCTTTTTCACATTCTTTTTAATTGGGGAATGGAACTCTACCCCAGCGAAGGGAGTGGCTAAGGAAAGTATGAAATATGTTAATACGCAACAACAAGAAAAGAAAAAGGAAACATCACCGGCAAAACAAAAAAGACCTGATGGAAAGCCAGTAGGAAAAGTTGTTTATTTAACATTTGATGACGGTCCTAGCGAATTAACTGGGAAATTTTTAGATGTACTAAAAGAGCAAAATGTTGCTTCGACATTTTTTATGCAAGGTAGCAATTTACAAAATACAGGTTTTCAGGAAAATGTAAAACGAGCAGTAAAAGAAGGGCATTATATTGGTGCACATAGTATGACACATAATAGTGATAAGTTATACAAAAAAGGACAATTTGTACCAGAGATGAAAGAAACGTTAGATCTTATTCATAATATTACGGGTACAACTCCTAAACTAGTCCGTCCACCATATGGATCTGCACCAGGATTAAAGGGTGAGGAAATTCGTAATCGAATTGTAGAAGCTGGAATGAAAGTTTGGGATTGGACAATTGATTCAAATGATTGGAAATTAAAAGATAATCCCCAGCAAATTATAGAGGATGTAAAACGTACAACAACAGAGGATGTAGAAGTGGTGTTAATGCATGAAAAACCACAGACATTACAAGCACTTCCAGAAATCATTAAATTTTATAAGGAAAAAGGATATGAATTTGGAGTATACAATGAATCGGATCATTTTCAATTAAATTTCCAGAAAGATCAACGTCTATAGTATATACATGGTTATCTTTAAAATTTGGTTTTTATCAGTAAAAATGTTATCTAATTTTACTAATAAAAGCACTATAAGGAATGAAATTGTATATGATTAAAAAAATAATTACAATCCCATTGATAAGTATCATCGCTTTATCAGCTTGCGGAAATCCAGATAGTAAGACAGTTATTACTAGTCCAGTCCCTAAAACAGACTCTTCTTCTACCACTTTTGAAAAAGAGCACATCTCTTCGTCTAATATAGATACTTCGACATTTAAATCTATTTTTAAATCAAGTGTATTTTTAGGGGATTCCATTACAGATGGACTTCATGATATTGATATATTAGACGAAAAAAACATTGTAAGTGGTATAGGGAAATCAATTGGAGATGCTCAAAAAAATATAGAGCAAGTAGTTAATCAAAAACCGAAAAATATATTTATTTTACTTGGATTATGTAATCTTAGTGAAACAAAAGAATCTGCAATAACCCAATATTCCCAACTGATTCAAAAAATAAAAGAAAAATTACCTCATACAAAAATAAATATCCTATCAATTACACCAGTTACACCAGAGCGTATACAAAAAGAAGGGCGTTATAATAACATTAATGATTTTAACGAAGGATTTAAATTGTTAGCAAAGAAAGAACAGGTGAATTTTATCGACTTGTCCCCGATATTTAAAGATAATCCAGATCTCTATGTTAATGATGGCATCCATTTTAAACCTGAATTTTACTCGATTTGGTTAGAATATTTAAAAAATCAATTAAAATAAACAAAAACGTGTTTTATTTATTTCTTTTAATTTGTTTAATGTATATAAAGCTAATATAAAAAGGAAGTGAATTATTGCTAGCTACAATAATTCACTTCCTTTTTTGTTTAAACTAACACATATTCCCTACCTTGAAATCGACAATTAACAAACCATTTCATGGGTTATTAAACACATTTTCTTCAAACAAATTTCATATTCAATTTCAGAAATATAAGCATAAAATTATTCATCTGTTAAGTTATTTAATAACTAATTTTCAAAATGTGGATTCTTTAAATTATATCTATATAATCTGCATCTCATCTTTACCTATAACGCTTAATCTATATTTTGTAAACGGAAGGTCCATATTGAAAACAAAATAGCAGTGCTATATACACCAGTGCTTATGAAATAATGATTTGAGAGGAAGATAGAAATGTTAAAGAAAGTATGCGTTTGTCTACTTACGGGGGCTGTTGTATTGTCCTCCGCAGCCTGTGTAAATAACGGGACTGAAAAACCATCAAATAAGGTTACTCAAAATGCTACGCATGAAAAAACATCAAAAGATAGTGCGTATAAACCTATTTTTAAAAATAGCTTATTCTTTGGAGATTCCATTACTGAAGGAATGATTGATCAAGAATTAATAGAAGATAAAAATATTATTGCTGACAAGGGGAAAGTTACAGCAATCGCAATAGAGGAAGATGTTAACAAAGTAATAGAAAAAAAACCTGAACATATTTTTATGAGTTTTGGAACGAATGATTTACTGATGCCTATGGATCTCGAAGGAAAACCTATCGAAAATCCAGTTAAGTTTTCAATAGATAACTATTCCAAATTAATACAAAAAATAAAAGAAAAACTTCCAAATGTAAGCATACACCTTTTATCTGTTACACCAGTTGCAGATAAGGTATTACAAGAATACCCACAATATAAACATATTGATGAATATAACGTGAAACTTAAAGAATTAGCAAAAGCTGAGAAAGCAGAGTACATTGATTTATCTCCAATATTTGAAAATAACAAAGATTTACATGACCAAGATGGTGTACATTTTAAAGTTAATTATTACAAGCTACTACTTGAACAATTAAAAGGTGCTGTTAAGTAGTACCTATACTTGAAATTTACAGTTCTTATGTAAGGACTGTAAATTTTCAAGAAAAAATAATTGTAGGAGGTGAAAGAACAATGGTGTTCAGTAGTTTAATTTTTCTTTTCATGTTCTTACCATTAGCTCTTATTATTTATTACGTATCACCTAAAGTTCTTCGAAATTGTATATTATTTATCGTCAGTCTCATTTTTTATGCATGGGGTGAGCCAGTGTATATAGTCATTATGATATTCTCTACCATATTTGACTATATTAATGGGGTGCTTATAGATAAATATAGAGATAGAAAGGGTATTACAAAAGCGATATTTATTAATTCCATAATAATAAATTTAGGAATACTTGGTTTCTTCAAATATTATGGTTTCGTGGTGGATAACATCAATACGATTTTTAACTTAAATCTTCCGGTCGAGACTCTTCCTCTTCCAGTAGGGATCTCTTTTTATACTTTTCAAACGATGTCTTATGTAATTGATGTTTATCTAGGAAAAGTACAAGCGCAAAAAAACATTATTTCTTTTGGTACTTATGTTACGATGTTTCCTCAACTTGTTGCAGGTCCTATTATAAAATACAGTGATATCGATAAACAATTACAAGAAAGAAAAGTAACATTAGATCGTTTTGGTGAAGGTATGGAATTATTTGTTAGAGGACTGGCGTTAAAAGTACTTTTAGCTAATAATATAGGACTTCTTTGGACAAGTGTAAAAGAAACTTCTATATCAGAACTTACAATCATTACAGCATGGATGGGGATTATTGCTTTTGCTTTCCAAATTTATTTTGACTTTAGAGGATATTCAGCTATGGCTCAAGGACTAGGTAAAATGTTTGGGTTTGATTTTCCAGAAAACTTCAACTATCCCTATATCTCAAAAAGTGTAACCGAATTTTGGCGTAGATGGCACATATCATTAGGTTCGTGGTTTAGAGAGTATGTATACATTCCTCTCGGCGGAAATCGGACTGGATTAATTAAGCAACTTAGAAATTTATTTATAGTTTGGTTCTTAACAGGATTGTGGCATGGAGCGAACTGGAATTTTATTGTTTGGGGATTGTATTTTGGATTATTTGTAACACTAGAAAAGCTATTTCTTTTAAAATGGCTTAAAAATAGGATGAGCTTTATCGGACATGTGTATACACTTATCATTGTTCTAATTGGATGGGTATTTTTTGAATTTGAAAACTTATCAGTAGCAATGAATTTCTTAGGAACAATGTTTGGCTTTAATCAATCTGTTTTCTTGGATAATGAAACTCTATATTATACAACAACCAATTTTATGCTTTTTATTGTCCTAGCAATTTGTTCAACACCATTCCCAAAAAGAGCGTTTGTATATATTAGAGAAAAGCTAAAGTTAACAGGTGCTATTGGTATTCCAGTTTTTTATGTCATACTAGCAGTTCTTTCAACTGGGTATTTAGTAAATGACACATATAATCCATTCTTATATTTTAGGTTTTAATGATATCGTACTTGTTTGAAAGAGGTGAGTTACTTGAATCGGTATGAAAAAATATACAAATGTACGATGGCAGGATTATTGTCACTCTTTATAGGAGGGATGTTCAGCGTAAATTTACTAACTCCTAATAAAATATTTTCAGATACAGAAAATAGAAAACTAGAACAGTTGCCAGAGTTTTCTTTCCAAAATCTAATAGGAAAAAAATTCACTTCTAATTACGAAAAATATATTTCTGATCAGTTTGCATTCAGGGACTTTTGGATAAGTGTGAAATCTGATATGGAACGAACAATAGGAAAGAAAGAAAATAATGGTGTGTATATAGGTAAAGATGGATTTTTACTTCAAAAGTTTAGTAAGCCTGAAGAACAAGATGTAAAAAACAAAATAGAAGCAATAAATGATTTTCATATTGCTAATCCTAACGTGAAAATGCAAGTCATGTTAGTACCTACAGCAATTAGTATTTTAGAAAATAAGCTCCCAAACTATGTTTCTCATAGTGATGAGCTTATGTATATTAATAAAGTAAAAAAATCTTTAGATAAGGATATAAACTTTATTGATGTATATCCTGTATTGAGTTCTAAAAAAGATGAATATATATATTACAAAACCGATCATCATTGGACCACTAAAGGCGCATATTATGCCTATCAAGAGCTGGGAAAAAACATGAAATTCACTCCTAATAAAAGTGATTCATTCAACATTAAAGAGATTACAAATAGCTTTTATGGATCCCTATATTCAAAAGCAGGCTTTAGAAATATAGATCCTGATAGTATTGAATTATATGAACAAAAGAAAGCTAATAAATATAAATTAGAGTATGGTGATGAAAGCAAAACGTCAACTTCTCTTTATGAAATGGAGAACATCAAGAAAAAAGATAAATATACTGTATTTTTCAATGGGAATCATCCATTAATAAAAATAAAAACTGATAATAAGAGTGGGGGAAAATTATTAGTTTTCAAAGATTCTTATGCAAATTCTTTACTGCCTTTTTTACTACCACATTTTAGTGAAATTCATATAGTCGATCTTAGATACTATACAGATAGTCTAAATATGTTGGTACAGAAAAATAAAATTAATGATGTGTTAGTGCTTTATAATGGAAATACCTTCTTTGAAGATTCATCTATAAGTAATTTATCTGAATAAGAGAATCAATTGTATTTAATATATGTCCTAGCTATCAAGAGTGTTATCCTCGTCTTTAATTAATTTATGTTTATGGCGATATTCATTAAATATGAATCGTTAGAATCCTTGTTTAAATTAAATGTTTGAAACAACTAAATGAAAAGGAGAAGTTAAACTAATGATAAAATTGTTGAAAATTTTTAATATAAAATTCGTTATTACTATTATTGTTTGTGTGATTACTTTAGGAGCTTTAAGCGGTTGTTTTGAAAAAAAAGAAAATGTTAATAACCTTTCAGCTACAGAAATAGGGGAGAAGATTAAACAGGTTGCGAACTTAGAAGAAATGAAGGAAGGAGATAGTAAAAAGCTTCAAAAGCTATATAACATAAATACTGATGATATCGAAAGTTTTGTGCTATATACTGCTCCTACAAATATTAAAGCTGATGAAATTGCTGTGGTTAAAGTAAAAGATATGAAAAATGTAAAAAACATTAAAGAAAAAATTTCAAGTAGGATTGAAAAAAAATCCAAAAGCTTTAAAGATTATCTTCCGGACGAATATTTTTTAATAGAAAAACATGTCTTAAAAACAAAAGATAACTATATCCTTTTAGCAATATCAAAGGATGCTGATAAAATTGAAAAAACATTTGATAAAATTTTAAAGTAATCAACCTCTAAATCAATAACTACGTATTTAGCTGATTTTCTTTATGATAAGGAAATCAGCTAAGGCGGGAAGTATAAAATTTTCCGTATCATAATTAGCTAGTTTCTATATGTTGATAATTGCACCATAAGTATAGGCACGTTATAATAGTCTCAAATTATATATAAAGAGGTGCAGAAAATGAATAAAACAGAATTAACAAAAGTAGTAGCAGAAAAAGCAGAACTTACACAAAAGGATGCTGCTGTAGCAATACAAGCTGTAGTAGAAACTATAACAAATGCTCTTGCAAATGAAGAGAAAGTACAGATTCTTGGATTTGGTACATTTGAAGTGCGTGAAAGATCTGCACGAACAGGGCGCAATCCACAAACAGGTAAAGAAATGCAAATCGCTGCTTCTAAGGCACCAGCATTTAAAGCTGGAAAAGAATTAAAAGAAGCAGTGAAATAATTATACATAATGAAAAAGGATCTGATATTCATATCAGGTCCTTTTTCATTAGTAACATAGTATACTGGCTCATTGTAGCTGCTTAACAAACCTTTAGAAAATAGTTGTTTTTCATATATTATAATCTAAACCTTGTCATATTCTTTGTTTTGGATATTCGCTTTTCTTAGCTTAACGGGCATGGGATAGCTCCAAAGCGCTTTCGATCTAGGGTTTAAATTTCCCTTGAAGCGAAAATTTTGTATTTTCGTCCCGGCAAGATGAGCCAACGTTCTATCTAAAAAAGCAAATAGTAAGAAGAGTATTATAGATTAATATGTTAAGTGTGTGCATTTTAGAGGGGGATGTGTATTATAGGATTGCTAAAATTGAACTACTCACAACTTATTCGTTTTTAAAATAGCTAATTTGAAATGGATCCAAATGTGGTAAGTCAATTAGAGTAGAGAACTAATTATGCTTTAGTAGGATTAATGGTAAGTGTAAATGGTAAAAAGCAATGAATATGCACAATTTCATATATAAATAGGTACTTTTTGTTAACTCTTTCAAAGGGAAGGTAATGTATGAAGTTAGTATGATAGAATCAATTTGTATTAAATCGAAAGGGGATGAGTGTATGTTAAAAAGAATGATTCTAGGAGTTTCATCATTAGTAGTGGGAGCAACAGTTGGTTTAGCGACAGATGTATCTGCAGCACCAGCACCACCCTTAACATCATTAAATGTAGTAAAAGTTGAATCTCAATTAGGCGGAGTTGAGTTTATTGGTCCCAACAATTTAAGTACAGTTAAAGATCATGGAGGAAGCTATTTATACATTTATACAAATGAAATGGGATATGGTAGAAATCCAATTGCTCAAATGAGTGGTCAAAAATTAAAAAAAGTAGATTCTAAGATGATTGATATTAATGGTGATAGAACAGTTGATGGATGGGAATATAAATGGGATGCTTCGGGACAGCAAAATGGACAATTCAAATATCAAAACACATCTACAAATGCACCTTGGAATACATTATCTACGTTATTAAATATTAAATAAGCTAACAGAAGAATCTAATGTTAATTTTTTGGTCAATTGCAATATATGTAATGTTTAGGCAACTAAAGGAGTCTATGTTTTTTAGTGGACTCTTTTTATCTAATGATAAGGCACTGGCAAATTGATAAGTCATTTTGTCACATAACAAGTTTACATAATGTTATTTCGGTAAACAAATTTATGTTTAATTGTGTAATTAATAAAGGAAAGAAATCTATCACAAAATCAGTGAATTTATTTTATAGGTCTTTCATCATAAATATCTAAAACTACATATTTATGAATATTTATAATATTTTCAGTCTACATTTAGTCCCAAATCATACGATTTTATAACAAAATACTATAATTTGATTAGTGATAGTAGTGAAAAAAACATTAAACATACCTAAGTAATATAGCTAATGTTATTTTTTTACATAATTTGTTTAATTGTATGTATATCGTTATTATTCAATGTAAATAAAATAATTTAAAAGGAGATAGGAAGTTATGTTTAAAGTCAAAACAAGAGGAAGAATAAAAAAGATTGTTATGATTACTGCGACTTGCACCATGATCTCAATGTATGGAACACCAATTTCTAGTACAGAGGCAGCAATTCGATCTCATGCCCCATCAGTTTATGTAACACCACAAAATACTGCTGCTTCAGATATTATTAGCATAGACTGGTCACCGGTCCAAACGGCACCCTATACGTATTGGGCGGTACATAACTGGAATCAGGGAGGAGAGGGTGGCGGGTATGCTGGCTTCCAACAACAAAGTGGTTTTGATCAAACCGGTAAACGTACCCTTCATTTTGCGCTTTGGGATCCAATAGCATCAAACCAAGCAATAAAAGCCGAATATTTATCGCCGACTTCAGAAGCCAGTAGATTTGGGGGAGAAGGAACAGGTCTGAAGGTTCAAACAACTTATAATTGGAAAGATAGTGAATGGTATCGAATGACTCTACGTTCTTGGCAAGAAGATGGACATACAAAGTTTGGCCAGTGGATAAAAGATAATAAATTAAATCAATGGAAGTTAGTTGCTATTATGGATCATCCAGTTGCGAATGTTGCATTCAATTATGGTTTATCGATGTTTCAAGAGGACTGGGCTGGTAATGGACAAGATGTAAGAGAAGCACGTCTTAAAAATGGATATAGCAGAAAAGTTTCAAATAAACAATGGAATTCTTGGAACAATCAGCGTATTTCTGGGCAACATGATACTTCTTATCAATACGATGGAGGAGCTACTTCAGAATATGTATGGGTTAAGGCAGGAGGAAATACGCAATCAACGATTGGTACTGGAAAGACTTTTAATATAAATCAGCCTAGTCAACCAGAAATGGGAAATTTGGATTTTGATATTCAAAATATTCGTTTTGAAAATGAAAAATTAAATGTGTCTTGGAAATTGAAAGAACAAAGTACTCCCCAGTTTAAAGGGAAAATTGAAATCTATGACAATGAAAAGTTAACGGGACAAGCTTTGAAAGTAATTGACAATATTAAATCCTATCAAACTGAGGTAAGTCAAACTATGCAATTGCCTCAAACAGCTTATGCTAAAATTACATTAACAGATATATTTGATCGAACTGTAGAGAAAAAAGTAGGAATTACAAATGGAAATGCTGATATTTTAGTAGGGAATCAATTTGCATGGTCCCTAAAAGGATATAGTGATAGAGAAATTGCAAAAGTAGATTATAACAAAACGGCAGAAGAGATGAAGGTAAAACTAGAAGCTGGTGTACCACATTCCTACTTTACTAGTACGTATGCAAGTATTAAAGTTCAGAACGCATCCGGTAGCGTTATGTACAATAAGGAAATCGTGGGAAATAGACAACAAAATGCTGAAACCCAGAGAGTACCTATAAAAGTGGGTGATTATATAGAAATTACTCATATAGAAGGGGAAGCAGCAAAGGAAAAGACACGAGCAACTTTAACGAATCTTGAAAATAACAAAAATGAGACCATTGGAAAGACAGCAAGGTATCAGTTTACAAAAGAGGGCTTAAAGAAAGTAGAAAAAATGCCAGAGACAACAATTTTAGACGGGAAACAATTTGCATGGTCCTTAAAAGGATATAGTGATAGAGAAATTGTAAAAGTAGATTATAATAAAACAGCAGAAGAGATGAAAATCAAATTAGAAGCTGGCGTACCGCATTCTTACTTTAATAGTACATATGCAAGTATTAAAGTCCAGAACGCATCCGGTAGCGTTATGTACAATAAGGAAATCGTGGGAAATAGACAACAAAATGCTGAAACTCAAACAGTATCTATAAAAGTAGGGGATTATATAGAATTAACTCATATAGAAGGGGAAGCAGCAAAGGAAAAAACACGAGCGACTTTAACTAACCTTGAGAATGGAAAACAGGAATATATAGGAAAGAAAAGAAAATATCAGGTTACATCTACAGGATTAATAAGACAATAAATGTATAAAAAAGTTGGGGGAATCCTCAACTTTTTTATTGTGTTGCTCATTTCTGGAGAAATTGTGCCTATACAACTCAAATAGGAATTGATAAAAATATTGAGAAGATTTGCGCCAAAGGCCCTTATAATATCTTAATTCAATAGATAGTTAGGTCCACATAATCCTTTAAGTTTTAAAACGAGTGTTCTAACGTACAGGAAATCGATTGAAATGATTTCGAATTATGTCTAAACATATAATTTCTTTTTTTTATACAGTGAGCTCGTACAATAAATAACAATGGCTATATATAGTGTTTAGCCATATCCATTCCAAGCGTTCTATGTATAAAGAAGCTTTACATTATAAATTTCAAATCTTATACATATCTTGCAACAAAATCTATTTTTCTTCCAGATTTCCATATCAATAATCACATAGAAAAACTTACCTTTCTTTTTTTATACATATATTTTATGTTGACACGTGGGTAGGGCTTTTTTTTGCAGATGTAAAGATAAAATGCATTTTATCTTTACATAAAACATGTATCATATAATCGTAACTAAAAGCTATGACAAAATATGTAGATGGTTAGTTGTAAATATATAAAGCAAAAACAAGTTGATCAAGGGAGTTTTTTATAAAACATGTATCTTAGCTGTTATTAATTGGTGTGATTGTATAGTGAATAGACATGTTGGTGAAACATGGAATGAATGGGAAGGTAAATTTAAGAGTGTTATGATCATTGTCGAGCAGCTTGTTAACTGGAGGTCAAATATTGAAAAGAGGAATTGTATTAAAATTATTTATGATAACAACAGTGTTGTGTATGTTCATTTTGGCAACCATTATTGTTGGACAAACAATATTCTTTAAACAATTTTATACGAATAAAAAAGTAAATGATGTCAAAATAAACGTGAATTATTTTGAAAAGGATTATTTGAAAAGTGAAGGCAATTCACAAGTTAATCAAAAACTAGAGCAAGATTTCTATCGAGAACATAATACATGGATTACCACATTAGATGGTAAGGGGTATTTAAAGAATGTAAATGATTTTTATATAGAAGTAAAATTAAATCCGTCTAAAAATAAAGAAAAGCAATTCGCGGACTCTACAATTTCTATACCACTGTATAATTTCAAGTTTGAGGACGATTATACGAGAGATATGTTAAATGAAATATTCCCTTTAGGAAAAACAGTTATGTTGCAGGGGATAAAAAATAATTCTACATTTATTCCATATCTTTTATTCTCTAACACAAAAAATCTAAATTTGATAAATCCGATATTAGAAAAAAGAATAACTGATATTTTAATACAGCAAAAAAATAAATATAATTCTATAGAAGTCCCTAAAATAGATACTAAAGAATATAAAAGAGCATCCGAAGAACAACTACCTATAACATACCTAGAAGGCAATATTACAAATGTTCAACTTTCGGGTGTGAATGAACAATCTAATTTTGCTTATACAAATAATTTATTTATGGAAAGGATACAGGAGTTTCAGGCAAATTTATTGCTTAATAAAAAGAATGCTAACTACAATTCGTTACAAGAAATAGATTATGAACAGAATGATATTAAATATAAGATAATAATAAAACCGATAAAGGACAAGAATGGTGAAGTAACATACATTTTTTCAATGGCTTCCTTGCAGCCAGTTGATGAAGCTGTACAAATGATAAAAGAGTACTATGTCTATATTGTTTTGCTTGTGTTGGTTCTTATTTTTCTATCTTCTTTTTACTATTCAAAAAAGATAGCCAAACCCTTATTACAAATAAACAAGACAACTAAACGAATTGCAAACCTAGATTTCTCAGAAAGGGTTTCAGTCGCATCGAGAGATGAAATTGGTGATTTATCTCAAAATATTAATTTACTTTCAAATACATTACACTCACATATTGAACAGTTACAACGAGATATAGAGAAAGAAAAAAAATTAGAAAATACAAGAAAAGAATTTATTTCTGGGGTATCGCATGAGTTAAAGACACCTCTAAGTATTATGAAAAGTTGTATTTCTATTTTAAAAGATGGTGTTGCAGATCATAAGAGAGAGTATTACTTTAAGGCTATGGAAAAAGAAGTAGATAAGATGGATATGATGATTGTAGATATGCTTGAGTTAGCAAAATTTGAATCCGGTACGTATAAAATGCAGATGGATGTTTTTTATATTGACATTGCCATTCAGCATATATGTGAACAGTTATCTTTGGAGATAACAAAAAAACAATTACATATTCACACACATCTTTCTGCGATTGAAGTCATTGCAAATCATCGTCTTATTGAACAAGTAATCACAAACTTTATCACGAATGCTATTCGTTACACTCCAGAAAAAGAAGACATTATTGTTTCTACAATAGATGAGCCAAGTCGAATAAAAATCTGCATCGAAAATAAAGGTGCCCATATCGAAAAAGATCAATTAGATAAAATTTGGGATCGTTTTTACCGGGTTGATACAGCACGACAACGGTCGCAAGGTGGAACAGGACTTGGACTTGCCATTTCAAAAAACATCTTAGAACTTCATGGAGCAGAGTATGGGGTATATAATACAGTTGATGGTGTGTTGTTTTATTTCTATTTAGAAAAAAAGGTGTAGAACTTTTGTTCAACACCTTTTTTCATTTATTTTAATCAGGTCTCAATATTTCCTTTAATGTACAGAAAAATGGGGGAATAAATTGGTAAAATGAAGCGCCCTGTAAACAGGGTGCTTTTTCAATTATATCCTACTCATCCAATTGAAGAGTCAACATACTATTTTAAGTAAAGAAAAAAAGATGAATACCATCTCTATTATGTTTATTAATTTAGAAACAATAAATATACACTTTAATGGATACTTATTGCATTTAAGGGGGGATATAAGATATCATCTTTTTTAAATAAATAAAATATAAAACACTAAACGAACTTTAAAAATTACACCTAAATTAAAGGAGATTACGAAATGAATACAATCATGATTGTAGAAGATGATATGAAAATCGCTGAATTACTGGGAACTCATATAAAAAAATATGGATACCAAAGTGTTATTATAGAGGATTTTGAAAATATCTTAGAAATATTTCAAGAGATAAAACCAGATTTAGTGCTATTAGATGTAAATTTACCTAATTTTGACGGTTATTATTGGTGTCGCCAAATACGAGCTATTTCTACTTGTCCAATTATATTTTTATCTGCAAGGAGTGGAGAGATGGATCAAGTTATGGCTTTAGAAAATGGTGGTGATGACTACATTACGAAACCTTTTTATTATGAAGTTGTAATGTCTAAAATCCGTAGTCAACTCAGGAGAGCATACGGTGAATATGCTCCTAAAGTAAAAGAACGAATAGTTGAGCAATCAGGATTATTCCTGTTCCCAGAAAGAATGGAACTTCAACTAGAAGATAAGACAATTATACTTACTAGAAAAGAAACCACTTTATTGGAAATATTGATAACAAAGTCTCCACTCCTTGTAAAACGTGAAGTGATTTTAGAGCAACTATGGGATAGTTCATATATAGACGAGAATACATTGAGTGTAAATATAGGGAGAATTAGAAGGAAATTGCAAGATTTAGGTATTGAAAACGCACTGGAGACAGTTCGTGGTGCTGGATATCGTTTGCATGCTACTTGGGAGAGGGAAGGAAAGGAATAATGAAATTATTTTTACAAGAACATATTCCACTCATTTGTTATACATTTGCCCAATTGCTTATCATTCTTTTTATATATTGGTTTGATGGTTATCCACATATTTTGACAGCATTATATTCTGTATTTTTGGGTGTTTTTTTATTAATGGGTTATTTAATATATCGTTATTATAGTCATCGTTCATTCTACAAGCGTCTATCAACACCAATGGAAACGTTAAATGAATCAATAAAAGATAGTGATTTGACTCCGTTATCAATGGCCTTAGAAACATTACTACAAACTCAATATCAATATTATCAAAACCAATTAAAAAAATGGGAACGAAAACAACAAGAACAAATGACTTTTATGAATCAATGGGTTCATCAAATGAAAACACCTCTTTCTGTTATTGAGTTAATTACACAAGATGCAGATGACTCTCAATTTGACAGTATTAATGAAGAAACGGAAAGAATCAAAAAAGGATTAGAAATGGTCTTATATGTTGCTCGTTTAGAAACATTTGAACAGGATTTTCATGTAGAACGATTGCAATTATTGGGAATGCTTGATTCTGTTATTCATGAAAATAAACGTCTGTTTATACGTAGTTATGTGTATCCAGAAGTAAAAGTAGATCCGAGTCTTATTGTAGAAACAGATAAGAAATGGTTTCGATTCATACTCAATCAAGTACTGTCAAATGCAATTAAATATTCATCAAGTAAGAAAGGGAAAGTAATAGTATCGGCGTATTCAAAAGGACGAGCAATTATTTTGGAAGTAAGAGATTATGGAGTGGGTATTCCTACTGCTGATTTACCACGTGTTTTTAATCTATTTTATACTGGAGAAAATGGTAGAAAATTCAAAGAGTCTACAGGAATGGGATTATATCTTGTTAAAGAAGTATGTGAAAAATTAAATCATAAAATTGAGCTAGAATCTGAGGTAGGTAAGGGGACGAAAGTTAGAATCGTATTCCCGTATGCCTCTCGTTAACCGATGAAAGAAAGATTATTCATCGGTTTTTTCTTTTGAATCTTACAAACTTGTTAGATAAATGTTAGGGAAATCGATAGGGGACATACTAAATATAGGTTACACTTCATGTATCGAAAAGAGAAATGGAAGGTGAAATACTTGTGGAGATACTACATGTTTCAGATTTAGGGAAGGTTTATCCTGGAAAAATTTCTTATACAGCATTATCCCATATTGATTTAAAAATAAACAAAGGTGAATTTGTAGGAATTATGGGACCATCTGGGAGTGGTAAAACAACGCTATTAAATATGGTGTCTACTATAGATGTTCCAACGTCAGGAAAAGTATTAATTCATGGAGAAAATCCATATCTGTTATCTCCAGATCAGTTGTCTTTATTTCGAAGACGTGAATTAGGGTTTGTTTTTCAATCATTTAATCTCCTAAATACATTGACAGTGAAAGAAAATATTGTTCTTCCACTTACACTTGATGGTGTAAGCCCTAGAGAAATGGAAGGGAAAGTGGAAGCTATTGCTAAAAAACTAGGGATAACTGAAATACTAGATAAACGTACGTATGAAATTTCTGGTGGCCAGGCACAAAGAACAGCAATCGCACGAGCTACTATTCATAATCCAAAATTATTACTTGCGGATGAGCCTACAGGAAATCTGGATTCAAAATCTGCTTGTGATGTGATGGAATTATTGACAAGGCTTAATAAAGAAAATAGCACAACGATGATGTTAGTGACACATGATGCAATGGCTGCAAGTTATTGTGATCGAATTGTGTTTATCAAAGATGGACAGTTATACAATGAGATTTATTGTGGAGATAATCGCAAAGTATTCTATCAAAAAATTCTAGAGGTTCTAGCATTATTAGGAGGAAATGCAAATGACTTTTCGACAGTTCGCATTTAATAACGTCATTCGAAGTAAACGAACATATTTGGCTCATTTTTTAAGTAGTACGTTTGCTATTATGATTTTCTTTACTTATGCATTACTTGCATTTCATCCTAATTTACAAGGCGACCTTGCTGCCAGTGTAACAATCAATACATTTGCAAAGTCAGGATTACAGATATCGCAGGGGTTAATATTTTTCTTCTCATTCTTCTTTATCCTATATTCTGTAAGTGCATTTTTAAAAACAAGAAAAAAAGATTTTGGAATTCTAATGCTACATGGGATGTCACGTTCACAGTTGAATAAATTAGTATTTATTGAAAATATAATAATTGGAATCGCTTCTATTTTAACAGGAATTACAATTGGAATGGCTTTCTCTAAGTTTATCTTAATTATGAGCAACAATCTGCTAATGATTGATAAAGGACTCCCATTTTACATGCCATTTAAAGCAATTGGAATAACATTTGGAGCTTTCTTCTTATTATTTTTACTTATTTCACTTTTCACTTCTCGACTAGTAAATGTAGAGCAATTAGTAGAATTAATAAAAGCAGAAGAAAAGCCAAAGCCTGAACCAAAAGCATCCCTGTGGCTATCTTTGTTGGCACTAATTTGTATTGGATTAGGATATACAGCTGTTTTCCATAGTGTTAACGCAATTCATTACAAGGATGTGAAATATGTATTATTCATGATGGCGATAGGGGTGAGCTTTGTTGTACTTGGAACGTACTTCTTATTTACACAGCTCAGTGTGTATGTGTTACGTGTATTAAAGAAAAGGGAAAATATTTTCTTTAAGAAAACAAACATACTCACCATCTCAGATTTAGTGTATCAATTAAAAGATAATGCAAAAATGTTTTTTATGGTCACTATTATATCTGCTGTTGCCTTCACTGCAGTGGGAACTTGTATGGGATTAGGTAACACAGCCATGGCTGAATCAAATAGTCCCTTCGCATTTTCTTATCAGTCTTATAATAATAATCCTTTAGAAAAAGAGCATCTAAAAAGAATAGAAAGCGAACTCAATAATGGTGGGTTTAAATTCAAACAAGTAGCCTATTCCATAAAACAAATTCCAGATACCCTTTATAACAGCAATGTATTATTAAGCGTTATAAAAATAAGTGATTACAATAGGTTAGCAGAATCATTTGATTTTGAAAAAGAAAGCTTAAAAGATCAAAATAGTAGTTTTGTCATTCCTTCAAAAAAAGTCGCTAATACAAAATCTAATCAAAATGAATTTCAATTGTTGCATGAAAATATAAAAAAAGATATGCATGTAGATAAAATACTAGCTCCGAAAGAACTACAAGATACAACCGTCACGATAATTATTGTACCAGACGTTTTATATAATCAAATGATTGTAGACCCAGAGAAACAATATGGACAATCGACTATCAATGGTTTTATTGTGAAAAATTGGGATCAAACAAAAAAGGTTGCTGAAAAAATCGTGACTACTCTTCAGAAAGATAATGAAGGTATACATGAGCCTGAATTATACAACAAACAATATAAATTTTCTTCTTTAATATTTACATGGATAGTGATGAAACAAGGTTTTGGACTTGCATCCATCATGAGTGTATTAATAGGTATTGTTTTCTTTACGTTTGCTGCAAGCTTTTTATATTTCCGATTATACACAGACTTAGAACGAAATCAGCAGCAATATAAAATGATAGCAAAAGTTGGTTTAAGTAAACCTGAATTAAAGAAAATTGTGACACGTCAACTTGCATTACTATTCTTTTTACCCATTGTAATAGCAATTACACATAGTGCAGTAGCTTTTACGGCCTTGCAAGAGTTAGCCGATTTTTCAGTCTTAGGTAGTTCAGTTATGGTATTAATTTGTTTCTTAGTTTTGCAAATTATATACTTTTACTTTGTTCGTTCTCAGTACTTGAAAAAAATGTATAAGACGATTTTTAAATTCAAATATAATTAAAAGAAGGAGAATATAGATTGAAAAAGAGACTTGGATTATTAATAGTAGCTGGCATTTCGATTACCATGTTAGGAGCATGTTCATTATTTGGTACAAAAGACTCTCCAGCAAATGGACTTTCAATAGAGGTGGAGCAGTTAAATGAACAAACAAGAAATTCTATAATAGACCTATACAAAGATATAACCATATCACAAGACCAATTCAAAATAAAAGAGGGGAGCATAGATAATAACAAGCTCAACATAAAGCTCCCGACACAGTTTGGGGATGCAGGGGCGGATACTCCTAGTAATTTACTATTTATTAGTAGAACAACTGCTGAAAAAATGGAAAAAAAGGGGCTTATACGTGAAAGGGATAATAATCAGGGGGACATGACTTCAGCTCCTATTGATTCATTACCAAAAATAGAAAAAGATGAAACTATCTTATTTGCAAATAAAGAATATAAGGACTTAAAAGAAATAACATATGACGGGAAAAAAATGAGTACTAAGTATGAAGGTGATGTATGGCTAGCGCCATATCGTGGTGGATCCAACGAAATCCTATTAATTGTAGATGATACTTTATTTAAAGAAATAAATGGGAAAGAAAAAACAAGACAATTTCTATCTTTTAATAAATCTTTTGGGAATCTTAATTTAGTCAATCAGGGGAAAGAACCAGAATTAACAAAGGAAATAAATAAATTGAATACGGCTTTAGGTACTGAGGGTAAGGGAGCCGTTGAATTTGTAAATATTACAGAAAAGTAAAAAAAATTACGTCTATATGGGTAAAAACTGGTCACCATCAAGTTAAGAAAAATAAATACACCAAAACGAAAAATCTCACTTCTTATCTTAAAAAAGATGAAAAGTGAGGTTTTTTGCTTAGCGTGATAATGTTCCAAAACGCTGATGGTAATACATGTCTATCAAGCTAAGATTGGATTTTCTATGAAATTTCATTTCTCGTTGTTGTCCCCCTATTAGCGTTTCGGTTCCGTTACTATACAAACTCAAATTTCTTCCTCATATTAAAGTGGAACAAATTTATTACTTAAATTGTCTATTAAATGTAATCCTAAAAACTTAGTACCCAAACATGATACATTGAGTCTGGTTTGACATCTATTTTAAGTACTGCTAAACACGAAAGGACTGATTATCTTGAAAAGTACAAGGATGTTAAAAATAGGGATGTGTGTTGGAGTATTAAGTTTAAGTCTTGCAAGTGTAAAACTTTTTACAGGTGAACCATTTTAGATGGAAGCAAAAGAAAAAGTAGAGAAAACTAAATATGAAACTCATACGCCTCATTGAGCACCCACGCAACTTGAGAAAAGTTCGACGCTTGACTGGGTTACTATCCAATCGACGCTGATACAAAATGGGCAGTTACCTATCGATTACCTTACGAATGGTTTGTTTACGCATCTACCTTTAAGGTTCTGATTGCAGGGGCATTTTTACTACAATATCCAATTGACAAATTAGGTGATATTTTCACTTATACAAAATATGATTTAGTCAAGTATTCACCAATTACAGAGAATCAAGTGGATACCGGTATGACTCTTGGGGGAAATTGCGGAGACGGATATTCATTATAGTGATAACACAGTGGGGAACATTTTATTCGAAAAATTAGAAGTCGATTCTTTTTTACATCAAAAGAATCGTTTTTTACATTCTTTTCATTACGATTATGCTAACAAGAACCATTATATTATACGAGTAATGTAAGAACTCACTATTACAAATATTAGATAAAGTGCAAAGAGATGAGGAACAGCTCACAATTTTTTTGCTTTAAGGGGCAGCATTATTATACAGAATAGAGATGGAATAGTTCGTTCAAGAGTTAATCTACGTTTTATAATCTATAGATTATAAAACTATGTACTGTTTCTGATTAGCACACTTTTTAAATATAAGTATATTTCTGAAGGTAACCTCAATAATTTTAAGTAAATCAACAGGAGAATTGAAAGGCAGGAGAAAGTAGCATGTCAGAAAATTATCGTTCTCGAGAGGAGCGACGACAAGTTAAAAAGAAAAAACAACCAGATGCTAAAAAACAAAAACCAAAAGGTAAAACATCATTTTTTCGTAAGTTTTTAATTAGTTGTTTATTACTTGGTATTGTAGGGTTAGTCGCAGGGGTTGCTACTTTTTTCGTTATGATCAAGGATGCGCCAAAACTTGAGAAAACAAAACTTGTTAATCCGTTATCCTCAAAAATTTATAATAAAGATGGGAAATTGATATATGAATATGGGAAAGAAAAACGAACAAATATTATGTATGGTCAAATTCCTAAATTAGTAGAAAATGCGTTTTTAGCAGCAGAAGATGCACGTTTTTATGAGCATAGAGGTGTAGACTTTAAAGGTACTACACGTGCAGTTTTAGTCAGCCTAAAAGGAGATTACGGCTCTCAAGGTGGAAGTACGATTACGCAGCAAGTTATTAAAAATTACTTCTTATCAATGGAAAAAACGTCAAAGAGAAAGGTGCAAGAAATATATTTAGCGTACAAGCTAGAACAACAGTATTCAAAACATGAAATTTTAGAAATGTACTTAAATAAAGTTTACTTAGGCAACCGTTCATATGGAATCGCAACAGCGGTACAAAATTACTATGGTAAGGAATTGAAGGATTTAACACTAACAGAAGTTGCGATGCTTGCTGGTATAATGAAAGCGCCTAATAGCTATGATCCAACGAAAGAACAAAATATCAAAAAAGCAACAGAAAGAAGAAATGTTGTACTTGAATTAATGAATCGACATGGTTATATTACAAAAAAAGAAATGGAAGAAGCATCAAAAGTTCCAGTAACAGAAGGTCTTAAGAAAGCAACTGAACAAAAAGAAATGCCATATCCTGCTTTTATGGATGCGGTTGTGAAAGAAGTTGAAAAAGAGTTGCCAGATGCTAATATTGGATCTGACGGTTTAGAAATTTATACAACATTAGATCCAAAGGCACAGGATTTTGCGGACAAGATTTTAAATGAAAATATTATTAATTATCCAAATGAGAAATTCCAAGGTGCGTTCACATTTATGGATACGAAAACTGGAGAAGTTCGTGCAATTGGTAGCGGACGTGGTGAAAATAAAACTGTATTTAAAGGGCATAATATGGCGATTGAGTTAAATCGCTCAGCAGGTTCAACGATGAAACCAATTTTTGATTACGCTCCTGCAATTGAATATTTAAAATGGGCTACTTACCATCAAATTGATGACTCTCCATTTAAGTATTCAACAGGACAAGAAGTTAGAAATGCAGATAGAAAGCATTTAGGACCAATTACAATGCGTGATGCATTGAAAACGTCCCGAAATATCCCGGCAATAAAAACTGCAAAAGAAGTAGGAATTAATAAATCAAAAGCTTTCTCTGAAAAGCTAGGTATTACATTTAATGTAGCACCGACCGAATCAACAGCGATTGGTACAAATGAAGCGTCACCAACTGAAATTGCAGGTGCTTATGCGGCATTTGGTAATGATGGTAAGTATACGAAACCGCATTTTGTTAAGAAAGTCGTTTATCCAGATGGTAAATCAAAAAGCTTTGAGCAAAAGCCAAAACGAGTTATGAAGGATTCTACAGCATATATGATTACTGATATGCTTCGTACTTTTGTTTCATCTGGATTGGGTACAACAGCTAATATAGGTTCTTTAGATATAGCGGGTAAAACAGGTACAACAAACTATTCTTTAGAACAAATAGCAAAATATAATCTACCAGAAAGTGCAACCCGTGATAGTTGGTTTGCTGGTTATACACCACAATATACGATGGCAGTATGGACTGGATATATAAAAGATAGTAAAGAAAATTATATTAGTAGTAAAAATACGAAGATTGCTCAGTTGATTTTTAAAGAAATGATGACTAATTTTGCTACAGATAAGTCGCAATTTAAAATGCCGAACAGTGTAGTTCAAGAAGGTAGCGAATTACGTATTAAAGGTGAGAAGCGTGATTCTTCTCCAAATGCGAAAATAGCCAATACGACTGAACAGTCGAATGAAAATAAGCAAAAAGAAAAGCAAAAGAAACAAGAAGAATTAAAGAAACAAGAAGAGCAAAAGCAAAGTGAGCCAAACAGTGGTAGTGGCGAAGGAAATACAAGGCCACCAAACAATGGTAGTGGCGAAGGAAATACAAGGCCACCAAACAATGGTAGTGGCGAAGGAAATACAAGGCCACCAAACAATGGTAGTGGCGAAGGAAATACAAGGCCACCAAACAATGGTA
>NZ_JAEHBN010000016.1:0-127711 GCF_016483605.1 Bacillus cereus group sp. N11 | reverse complement strand
ATTCCTCTACATAAAAGAGTTTGAAAGTGTAGATCATTTTAAAATAGAATTAGAAAAATATGTAGATTATTATAATAAGAAACGGATAAAGGTAAAATTAAAAATGAGCCCGGTGCAATACCGGACTCATTTGGATCAAGCTGCCTAATGAAATAACCGTGTCAACTTTTAGGGGTCACTTCAAAACTCGCTCTTTTTTTGTTATGTACAATAATTCATCACTACTCTAATTCAATCGAAACATTTTTTTGTGGTACGAATGTAGAAATTGCATGTTTATAAATAAGCTGTTGCTTACCTTCTGTTTCCAGTAGGACTGTAAAATTATCAAATCCTTTAATTAATCCACGAAGCTGGAAACCATTTAATAAGTACAGCGTAACAAACGTATTTTCTTTACGGAGTTGATTTAAAAACTGATCTTGAATATTGATTGATTGCTTCATGTCGAATCCTCCTCTTTTTCTCTACTTACTATTATTCGACTTTAGTTGTAACTTTCCTTCTATGTATCGTAAAATTTCTGACGTTTTTTCACCATCTGTAACATCAAACCATGTGACATCCATTTTATTACGGAACCACGTTAATTGACGTTTTGCATAACGACGTGAATTCGTCTTTAATTGTGATACCGCTTCTTCTAAAGAGACACGATTCTCAAAATAATCATATACCTCTTTATACCCAATCGCTTGAATAGATTGACAATCTCTCATCCCACGATTATACAGCCCTTTTACTTCCTCTAATAAACCTTGTTCCATCATTAAATCCACTCGTAAGTTAATGCGATCGTATAGCATTTCTCGATCCATTGTCAAGCCAATTAGTGAAACATCATATAATAACTCGTTTTCTTGTTTTTCGAGTTGTTCACTCATTTTTTCGCCCGTCGTGTGGAAAATTTCTAACGCCCGAATGACACGACGCACATTATTAGCATGAATACGCTCCGCGCTTTCTGGATCTACTTCTTGCAATTTTTCATGTACATATTCCACACCACGTTCTTGAGCTAGCTTTTCCATTTTCTCTCGGTATATAGCATCACCAGCATCATCTGTAAACTGATAATCGAATAAAACAGATTGTATATAAAGACCCGTTCCACCAACAATAATCGGTAATTTACCCCGCTCTGTAATTTCTCGAATATGTTTACGAACACGTTCTTGAAATTCTGCGACAGAAAATGAATCTTCCGGATCTTTTATATCGACCATATAATGTGGAATTCCGTCCATCTCTTCTTTTGTCACCTTTGCGGTTCCAATGTCCATCGTGCGATAAATCTGCATGGAATCTCCACTTATAATTTCACCATTCAACGCTTTGGCAAGGTCAATACTTAACTTCGTCTTTCCAACAGCAGTTGGTCCAATGATGACAGCAACCTTTTCGCGTTGCATTTCTCCCATATCATTCAACTCTCTTTATGTAATATACTCCATCTATTGATTATATCCAATCTTAACAATTTTAACGGTACGATTGCAAGTTCTTTCATTCTGGTACATGAAATTTCATATAAAAAAAGAACATAGTTTGTCCAATTCTGCATACACATGATAAAAAATAGCTTTGAGAGGATGAGTTGACTATGAAACAATCTACCATCAATTTTTCATCTTTAACAAAAGACCTCATTTTAGCCACTGCTACAAAAGAACAAAACTGTTCACAAGAAGAATTATACTTCGCTCTAAATTGTTTGCTACGTTCTTTTCATTCTACGCTCCAAGAAACGACATTACATCCAGAAAATAAAAATACAGAGTATATGCAGACTCAATTTTGCAGTGCATATAAAATTCTTACAGGTACAACTATTTATCCCTTTCAATAATCCATAAAAAGCGGTTGCTTGAAAATATGTAAGCAACCGCTTTTTAAATTAATACATATACACTATTGTATAACTTTCACTTTTACAGACTTACGGCCCCAGCTATTAGCACTACCATCTGAGCCCACTAATACATCAATGCGATTTCCTTTAATCGCACCACCAGTATCTCCAGCAATCGCTTCTCCATATCCTTCTACCCATACTTTCGATCCAAGTGGAATTACCTTTGGATCAACAGCAATTACTTTCATATTTGGATTCGCTGTTAAATCATGCCCCATTGCAGTTAACACACGACCACCATACGTACCATTCTCACTTGGATTTGCTGTATACGCCGTCGCTTCTACTGTTATTTCACGACCGCCAGCAGGTGCATTTGTTTCAGCAGATTTCTTAACTGGTTTCGCAGCTGGCTTTTCCTTTGCTACAGGCTTACTTGATTCTACATTTTTAACAGACTCTTTGCTCTTAACTGCCGTATTATTTTTAACCGACGGATTTACTCTAGCCGGTTCTTCTTGCGTTACAACTTCTTTCTTTTCAATCACAGGTGCTTCTCCTGTTAAAAATGGTACGTGAACATATGCAACTTTTCCATTGTAGTCGAATTGTAACCATTCATTTTGAACTTGATTTGTCGTTTCAATCAAATCATTTTTATTAAATTTACCAAGAATTTCAGAGTCAGTATTCGCTCCAGCACGAATATTTAATACGTTCGCCGTTACATAATACGTACTTTTAGTAAATTCAGCACTTACAAATGCTTCTTTACCGTCTAATTTAATTTTCGACCATCCGTTTTCTGTATTTATAACATCTAATTTATTTCCACTTAACATTTTACCTACAAGCTTTGACTCTACATTTGGGTTTTCTCTCACATTTAATACGTCTGTTGTTACAATCGTTTCTGCTTTCGCAGAACCTGCAAAAATCCCAAGACCAAAAACTGCCGCTGTTGCTATACCTAATAATTTTTTCATGAATAGCCTCCATTTGCTTTGTTTTCGTATTTTCATTATAGCAACAGATTTTTTAGTTTTTTAGAAATCACACAATTACAAAGCACTCGTAATATACGATTAACGAGTTGTAACATAAATTTCCATATTAATGAAATGCATTTTCAATAGAAACCCCAATATTTTTCATATATTTTCCACATACAAGCATGAAAATTTTTTTCCAAAAAAAATTACAGTATTACTGTTTTGTTACAAAAAAATCATATTCCATTACATCTTTTACCATAAAACATCATTCTCCAATTATTAATCTCTTTTTTTGTAATAAAAAGGAGTAGCTTATAGCAGCTACTCCTTTTTCATTTATTATTTAACTTTCTTTTTCCAAATTCCCATCATAAGAGCAGAAATAACTGTCCCTACTAATATAGAGAAAATATATAGCAACGGTTTATTTACTAATGCTATAACAAATAACCCACCATGTGGTGCCGGTAATGTAATTTGGAATAACATAGATAACGCGCCTGCAATACTTGAACCAACAACACAACTTACAATTACTCGAATCGGATCTGCAGCTGCAAATGGAATTGCACCTTCTGTAATAAACGATGCTCCCATAATATAATTTGTTAAACCAGATTTACATTCCGCTTCTGTAAACTTCGTTTTAAAGAATGTAGTTGCAAATGCAATTGCAAGTGGCGGTACCATACCACCAGCCATAACAGCAGAGTGAACTCCAAAGTTCTGCGCTTCTATTGCAGCAATACCAAATGTAAATGCGGCTTTATTAATTGGACCCCCCATATCGATTGCCATCATACCACCTAAAATAAGACCTAGTAATATAGCATTTGTACCGTTCAAACCATTTAACCATCCTGTTAACATTTCATTCAATGCTACTACAGGTGGATTTACTACTTTTTGCATTACAACTCCTGTAATTAACAATCCAAAGACTGGATATAACAAAACAGGTTTAATTCCTTCTAACTGCGCTGGTAATCCTGAAAATAATCTTTTCAATCCTAAAACAACATATCCAGCTAAGAAACCAGCAATTAATCCTCCTAAAAACCCAGCATTCGCATGTGCCGCTAAAAACCCTCCAACAACACCAGGCATAAAACCAGGACGATCAGCAATAGAACTCGCAATAAATCCAGCTAAAATTGGTACAAGGAATAAAAACGCCCCTGTTTTTCCTCCACCAATAGACATGAACAATTCAGCTAATGGACCTTCCGCCTTTATACCACCAAACGAAAACGCTAGCGCTATTAAAATTCCACCGCCAACAACGAACGGAAGCATATTACTTACACCACTCATTAAATGCTTATAAATTCCTAATCCTTTTTCATTCTCTATACTCTCTGACTTCCCATTCTCTTTTACACCTTTAAAGATTGGTGCATCTTGTTTGACAGCTCGATTAAGAAGCTTTTCCGTTTTTCTAATCCCATCAGCTACCGGCACTTGAATGACATGTTTTCCAGCAAAACGATTTATTTCTACTTGTTTATCTGCCGCAACGATAATGGCCGTTGCACGTTCAATGTCCTCTTTCGTTAAACCGTTTTTTATACCTGTTGATCCGTTCGTTTCAACTTTAATCGCAATCCCTAACTCTGCCGCTTTCGCTTTCAAACTATCAGCAGCCATATATGTGTGAGCGATTCCAGTCGGACAAGCTGTAACAGCTAATACGTATGGTTCATCCCCTTCCGGTTTCGCTACTTCAACTTCTTCTTCTTTTTCATTCTCTTTTTCATCAAATAAGCGAAGAAGTTCCTCTTCATCCTTTGCTTCTAATAATTGCTTGCGAAAGCCTTCATCCATTAATAATGTAGAAAGACGGGACAACGTTTCTAAATGTGTATTATTTGCTCCTTCACTTGCAGCAATCATAAAGAATAAATGTGCAGGCTGTCCGTCAAGCGATTCATAATTGATACCGCTTACACTTCTACCGAAACAAATCGCCGGTTGCTTAACAGCCTTCGTCTTCGCATGAGGTATGGCAATGCCTTCCCCAATTCCAGTCGTACTTTGGGACTCCCGCTTTAAAATAGCTTCTTTAAATTCCGTTTTACTATTTAAACGATTTGCCCCACTTAATTTCTCAACTAATTCATCTATGACAGCTTCTTTATTTGAAGCTGTCAAATTCATAATGACTGTATCCCTTTTTAATAGTTCTGTAATTTTCATATGTTACTTCCCCCTATCGCTTAACTACAATTACTTGCGACAATAATTCTTCTACTTTTTCCTTTTTACATAAATCTGCCGAAAATGCTGTTGCACTCCCTGTTGCAACACCATATTGGAATGCCTTTTCAATATCTTTTGTTTGTTCGTATTTACCTACAAATCCAGCAACGAGAGAATCTCCTGCCCCAACTGAATTAATAACAACACCTTTTGGAACAGTTGCTTCATATATACCTTCTGCCGTAAATAATAAAGCTCCATCTCCGGCCATTGATACAATAACGTTCTCTACACCTTGTTCGACTAATTTTCTTCCATACGGTAAAATCTCTTCTACTGTTAAAAGCTCCACTCCAAATAACTCACCAAGTTCATGATGATTTGGCTTTATTAAAAATGGCTTATTTTTAATTACATGTTGCAGTGCACTTCCACTTGCATCCACTACTACACGAATACCTTTTTCAGCTCCAAACGCAGCAATTGATTCATAAAAAGTATTTGGAATAGAAGTCGGTACACTTCCAGCAAGTACAACACAATCTCCACGTTGCATACTTTCAATTTTGTTCATTAACTGTCCGAACTGCTCTTTTGTCACAATAGGACCTTGTCCATTTAATTCTGTTTCTTCTTCCCCTTTTATCTTTACATTAATTCTAGTATCTTCATCTACTTGGACGAAATTTGTTGTTACACCTTCATCATGTAATACATCTTGCATAAACTGACCAGTAAATCCACCAGTAAATCCAAGTGCAACATTTCCAACACCTAAACGATGAAGAACGCGAGAAACATTAATCCCTTTTCCTCCAGGAAACTTCATGTCTTTCTCTGCTCGATTTACTGTGCCTAAATCAAAAGAATTAACTTGTACTACATAATCAATAGATGGGTTTAAAGTAACTGTATAGATCATTGTTTATCAGCCTCAATTACATTGGTTTGTCTTTTATATTTTTCTAAATCAATTTCTAAATGGTTTGTAATAATATTTGCATCTTCAACATTGGCAATTTTCGCAAACGCAACTTCTGAAAACTTACTTTCATCAATTAAGAAATACCCTTCGTTCGCTAATGTTAATGCCATTTGTTTTAAAAGCGCTTCTTCTGGATCTGGTGTTGTAAAACCAAACTGTTCATGTACGCCATTCGCTCCTAAAAAACATTTATCAAAGCGATACTTCTGCATACTTTCCTGTGCCATCGCACCAATTAAAGCCTTCGTCCTACTCTTCATCATTCCGCCTAGTAAATACGCACGAATATTATTTTCAACTAAAGCTTCAATATGCATAAGTCCATTCGTCACGACAGTAACATCTTTATTTATTAGAAATGGAATCATTTCAAATGTTGTACTTCCTGCATCTAAATAAATACAATCCCCTTGTTCCACAATAGTAGCTGCATACTTAGCAATTTGATGTTTTATTTGAATGTTTTTGGATGATTTTTCAATCATCGTTGGCTCCTGTCCCTTTGCTGTTAAAACAGAGGCACCACCATGAACTCTTTTTAATAACCTTTGTTTTTCTAATTGTGCTAAATCACGACGAATTGTTGATTCAGAGCTTTCTGTTCTTTCAACTAATTGCTGTAATTTAACTACTTTCTGTTCTTTTACAAGTTGCAATATCATTTGATGACGTTCAGGAGTTAACATTTTACTCACCTCTTCTTTGATTACAGTATAATGAAAACGATCACAAAAATCAACCATATTCATTCATAAATAATCAAAAACAATCAAAAAAAAAAAAAAAAAAAAAAAAAAAAAAAAAAAAAAAAAAAAAAAAAAAAAAAAAAAAAATAATTATATAAAAAAAAAAAAAAAAAAAAAAAAAAAAAAAAAAAAAAAAAAAAAAACAATTATAGAAAACAAAAAAGAAACCCGTTTGATTGTTATATCAAATAGGTTTCTTTTCTCGATTCACTTATAAAGAAGCTTTATATATGCTTAAAACATCATCTTTATTTAATTTTTTAAAGTTACCAAATTCACCATAAGCCATCGCTTTATCCGCCATTAAATCAATTTCATTTTCTCCAATAGTATAATCAGATAATGCTACTGGCGCCTCAATTGAAGTCCAAAATTGACGCAGTGCCTCAATTCCTTCTAACGCCACTTCTTTATCTGTTTTGCCATCTGTTTCTATATCAAATACACGAATAGCGAACTGTTTAAAACGACTTACATTTTCATCTATAACATGCTTCATCCAATTTGGGAATAGAATTGCAAGGCCGCCGCCGTGTGGTATGTCATGAACAGCAGAAACTGCATGCTCAATATTATGAGTTGCCCAGTCTCCTTTTACTCCCATTGCTAAAATGCCGTTTAACGCCATAGTACCGCAATATAAAATTGTTTCCCTATGCTCATAATTTTCTAGATCACTTAAAAGCTTAGGAGCTGTTTCAATTACTGTTCTTAAAACAGATTCACAATAACGATCTTGTAGTTCTGTATTTGTTCCATGATGGAAATATTGCTCTAATACGTGTGACATAATATCTACCATACCGTAAATTGTTTGATCTTTCGGTACAGACGCAGTATGAACTGGATCTAAGATTGAAAACTGCGGGAAAGTAACCGGGCTACCCCAACCGTATTTTTCATTCGTTTCCCAGTTTGTAATTACCGAGCCTGCATTCATTTCAGATCCTGTTGCTGCAAGAGTAAGTACAGTACCAAATGGTAATGCCTCGCTAGCAAATGCTTTTTTCGTTACAATATCCCATACATCTCCATCGTACTTACTACCAGCGACAATCGCTTTCGTACAGTCGATTACACTTCCTCCACCAACTGCTAAAATAAATTCGACACCATTTTCTTTACAAATTTGAATCCCTTTTTTTACTGTTGATACACGAGGATTCGGTTCAACACCAGTCAATTCAAATACTTCCGCATTTATATCTTTTAAAATAGAAATTACATTATCATATATACCGTTTCTTTTAATGCTGCCTCCTCCATATACGAGAAGAACTTTTTTACCGAACTGTGGAATTTCAGTTTTTAACTGCTCTAATTGTCCTTTACCGAAAATAAGTTTTGTCGGATTACGAAATACAAAATTTTGCATATCTTTTTACCATCCCTTCTATTTAAAAAGCAACTATACTTTTGTATACCATATTTTTTTCATTTCACAAAAATATTTGCTTAACAAAAAAATCCCAGCCTTTAGGGCTGAGATTTTTTATTGATAATAAGGTGAGATCATTAAGTAAACAATAACACCAGATAGACTTACATATAGCCAAATTGGCATCGTCCATCGTACAATTTTACGGTGACGTGTTAATTGATTCGTAAAACCAAATACAAGTGCGAACAATGCAAGTGGTACAATAATTGCCGCAAGGATAATATGTGTAATTAAAATGATGAAGTACACATATTTAATAAATCCTTCCCCGCCAAAATGTGTTGCTGGCGCCAAGTAATGATACGATAAATACGAAACACAGAATAGCAAAGTCGTCGTGAATGCCGCAAGAATGAAACCGCGGTGCATTTTCACATTCTTTTTAATAATAGAGTATAAAGCTGCTAATAAGAATACGAACGTAAAGCTATTAAAAATTGCATTTAACATTGGTAAAATCGTTACATCAAAATGTACTTCTCCTTCATAGCCAACAGGTCCAAAGAACAAAAATAAAATAATCGCATTTACAATTACAGAAAGCGTTATCACAATAGGAGCATAGCTTTTCTGATTTGTTGATTGATCCACCAAAATGGTCACTCCCTCTTCCTTCAAATATGTATACGTAACCTCACTATTTTAACATATTATTCACAGTGTAAATGTGACAATAGTTTGACACAGTAAGACAAGACAAAGAAAAAAATCCTTCTTAATAAAACTTCTTAAGAAGGATTTTATCGCTTTATTATTCAAATAGCAATGCAATTAGTTTTTGTTAAAAAACGTATCGCTATATGCTTGAAAAATTTCAGATACTTGATATCCCATTAATGAAATTGCTGTTAATGAAAAGAAACCAATCATAAGAAATCGAAACCACATATAAATCTCCTCCTTGTATTTAGCTTAAAAAACGTTAGCTATATTACAAGTTACGTGGCACTCTTCATCATCACTTTCTTTCTTCTTTACAATTGCTGTTATAAATCGAATCATAAAGAATAGAACAAAAGGAATTTGTTCGTAATTCACCTTGGCATAGTTCAGCAACGGCTCGCGCTGCACATCGAACGGGGATGAGAAGGAATAGAACATACCTTGCTCTTCCATATATACGATTACAATTTTCATGCAAAATACTATTCCTAGAAACGAAACAATATCTTGCCATTCTGTCGTATATAACAGGTTATACAGCTCTAATACGTACTCTTCCATCATCATCCCCCCCTTCCTTTTTTACCATTTTGCTCGCCTTCGTATAAAAAGTCAAGAAAAAAGTTTATATTCACTATGACAATAGTAATTACTCGTTTCTATGTTTATATATGATTCTTTTATAGCAATGATTGGGTGTAACTCTATTCCAAAACAATAAATTAGAGTCGAACGGATTCTTCATTTCTACTTTTAGGTTTCAAAACTGTGCTATTTTTATTTCTATTAAAAATAAAATAAGAAAGTATTATAAGAACAGTAACAAGCATCGTTAAAAGTGCTTGTGGACGCAAAGATTCAATTGCAAGCATTGCAACTAAAACTGCTATAATAGCAGCAATTGTAACATACGTTACATATGGGAAAAGCCACATTTTCACTTTCAAATTTCTTTGTTCTACTTTTCCCATTTTTTTACGCATCTTTAAATGCGAAACTGCAATAACGAGATAAACGAGTAACGCGATCCCACCAGAAGCATTCACTAAAAATAAAAATACTTTATCTGGAGATATGTAACTAAAAACAACTCCAATATAAGCGAAGAAAGTTCCAAATAAAACTGCTCGAACTGGAACACCACTACTGTTCAATTTTAAAAACACCTTTGGAGCATCTCCTCTTTCTGCCATCGAAAAAAGCATTCTTGAGTTTGTATATAAGCCCGAATTTAAACAAGAGAGTACAGCTGTTAAAACGATAAAATTCATAATTTGTGCTGCCGCTGGTATTCCTATATGTTCAAGTACCGCTACAAATGGACTTTTTAGTATGTTTGCTGAATTCCACGGAAGGAGTGTAACGACTATAGCAATAGATCCAATGAAAAATACGAGAATACGCCAAATTACACTATTTGTTGCTGTTTTTACTGCTTTTACAGGTTCAGCAGACTCACCAGCCGCTACCGCTACAATCTCTGACCCCATAAATGAAAATATAACGACGGTAATTCCAAGCAGCACCGAACTTATCCCATTTGGCATAAATCCCCCTTGTCCTACTAAATTTGAAGTGCCAGGTGCTTCCGTTCCTGGTACAAATCCTAAAATAACAGCAAGTCCAAGACAAAGGAATAAGACGATGCTTATTACTTTAATAAAAGAAAACCAATATTCAAACTCTCCAAATGATTTCACTGAAAAAACATTCGTCAACGTTAATAAAATCGTTAATATTAGGCTTAATAACCAGAGTGGGATGTCTGGAATCCAATATTGAATAATGCCAGCACCTGCTGTGGCTTCTATTGCAATAACAATTACCCAGAAAAACCAATATAGCCACCCAATTGTATACCCCGCCCATGGGCCAATAGCTTCTCGTGCATATGTTGCAAATGAACCACTTGTCGGGTTAATAGCTGCCATTTCGCCCAACATTCTCATGACGAAAATGACTAGAAGTCCTGCTAATGCATATGAAACGATAGAACCTGGCCCGGCCGAATGTACAACTGCACCACTTCCAACAAACAAACCAGCCCCTATTACGCCACCAATTGAGATCATCGTAATGTGGCGTATTTTTAGGTCTTTCTTAAGATTTTTATCCAAATCTTGTACATCCCCTTCCAAACTTTATTTTGAAATTTATGTAAGAGTATTATGCAAAAAACCTTGTCTTACACTTCTTAATATATCAAAATATTCTGAATTTAAAAATTTCAAATCCACCTCCTTCATAAATTATTACATTAGGTTTAATAATTTTCCATACACAATTGTTGAGAAAATTATTAAACCTAACAAAAGATAGAATTTTCAGATATTATTAAAGAAACAAGATTATACATCTAGACAACTTTTTGTATAGGAGTGTTGATATGTTAAACAAGTTCAAATTTATTTGTTGTATGTTAGTAATTTTCTTACTGCTACCGCTAGCTCCCTTCCAAACAAAAGCAGCAAACAATTTAGGATCAAAATTACTCGTTGGATATTGGCATAACTTTGATAACGGTACTGGCATTATTAAATTAAAAGATGTTTCACCAAAATGGGATGTAATAAATGTATCTTTCGGTGAAACTGGTGGTGATCGTTCCACTGTTGAATTTTCCCCTGTGTATGGTACAGATGCAGAGTTCAAATCTGATATTTCCTATTTAAAAAGTAAAGGAAAAAAAGTAGTTCTTTCAATAGGTGGACAAAATGGAGTCGTTTTACTTCCTGACAATGCTGCTAAACAACGTTTTATTAATTCCATTCAATCTCTAATCGATAAATACGGTTTTGATGGAATAGATATTGACCTTGAATCAGGTATTTACTTAAACGGCAATGACACTAATTTTAAAAACCCAACAACTCCTCAAAGCGTGAATCTTATCTCAGCAATTCGAACGATTTCAGACCATTACGGCTCAGATTTCCTACTAAGCATGGCCCCTGAAACAGCTTATGTTCAAGGCGGGTATAGCGCATATGGAAGCATATGGGGTGCATATTTACCAATTATTTACGGAGTGAAAGACAAACTAACTTATATTCACGTTCAACACTATAATGCTGGTAGCGACATTGGGATGGACGGTAATAATTATAATCAAGGAACCGCAGACTACGAGGTCGCGATGGCAGATATGCTCTTACATGGCTTTCCTGTAGGCGGTAATCCAAATAATATTTTCCCAGCTCTTCGTTCAGATCAAGTAATGATTGGACTTCCGGCGGCACCAGCAGCAGCTCCAAGTGGCGGGTATATTTCTCCAACTGAAATGAAAAAAGCTTTAGATTATATCATTAAAGGCGTTCCTTTCGGAGGAAAGTATAAGCTTTCTAATCAAAATGGCTACCCTGCATTTCGTGGTCTAATGTCTTGGTCCATTAATTGGGATGCAAAAAACAGCTTTGAATTCTCCAATAACTACAGAACATATTTTGATGCTATTCCTTTGCAAAAATAATAAAAAACAGCAATAGGTTATATAAAGTAACCTATTGCTGTTTTTTATTTATGTAAATTACTTTTTCACATCCATATCTACAGTACGAAGAGATTCATCTCCATTTCGTAAATAGCTATTTACGAGACTTAAAAGTAACTTCCCACCAACTAACATTGCACGTTCATCAAAATCAAATTGAGGATGATGATGCGGATATGTTGCTCCTATTTCTTCATTACCCGCACCTGTGAAGAAAAATGCTCCTGGAACATGCTCTAAGTAGTATGCAAAATCTTCACCACCCATAATCGGCGGCACTTCAATGACCCTTTCTCTTCCAAGATCACGTTCTGCAACCTCCATAAAATGACTCGTTTCCTCTACATGATTTATTAATATTGGATAGCCACGTTTATATTGAATATTAACTTCAGCCTGAAGAGACTGACAAATCCCCTCAACAACTCGTCTAAATTCCTTCTCCATATATTCTCTTACTTCAGGATCTAACGTTCGAATGGTTCCTGTAAACGTAGCAGTATCCGCAATAATATTATCCGCTTGACCAGCATGGAATGTACCAACTGTTAAAACTACGGATTGAAGTGGATCGACTTTTCTACTAACTAACAGTTGCAACTGGTTAATAATTTGTGTTGCAACAATAATAGCATCTACAGTATGATGCGGCATACCTCCGTGACCACCTCGCCCTTGAACCTTCACCTCAAAAGAATCAGCTGCCGCCATCATTGCTCCTGCTTTCGCACCAACAATTCCTACAGGCATTTGAGAAGATACATGCGTACCAAAAACAACATCTACTCCTTCTAAACAACCATCCTCAATCATAGCGATAGCCCCGCCAGGCTCTTTCTCTTCTGCATGTTGGTGTATAAGAACTATTTTTCCAGAAAGTTGGTCTCTATGATCACTTAATATTTTTGCAACTCCTAAAAGTGTTGCTGTATGTCCATCATGGCCACAAGCGTGCATTACGCCCGGAACCTTTGATTTATATGAAACTTTCTTTTCATCTTGAATAGGTAGTGCATCAAAATCAGCACGCAACGCGATTGTCTTCCCAGATTTCCCACCTTCAATTACGCCGATGATTCCTCTTCCCCCGACATCTGTTTTCACATCAATATGAAAACTTTTTAAGATTGCAGCTATTTTTTTCGGTGTTTCTATTTCTTGAAACGATAGCTCTGGGTATTGATGAAAATCTCTTCGCCACGAAACCATTTGGTTATACAAACTTTCCAACTCTTTATGCCATGTTTCTATCATAGAAATTCCCCTTTCTTTTTTAACACTTTAAATTTAATTTACATAACATTCTGTATTTAATCAATAAAAAGGAGAACTTTCTCTGAAAGTCCTCCTACTATTCTAGAATCGTCTAATTACTATTTTGCTTCAACACAAATACTGAAAGTTCAGGTACACTCCAAAATCTAACCGGCATTCGGGTTGTCCCAATACCTCGATTTACGTATAAATGTAACGGCTTATTCTTCCCTTCTAATTCATACATACCTTCAACATAGCTCTCAGCTAATTTTGTAGTAATTAATGGACCTATAAAAGGAATTTGAACTTGTCCTCCGTGACTATGCCCTGAAACTTGAAAATCAACTGGATAACAAGCTACTTTGTCTACAACATCCGGCTCATGTACTAATAGCATATTGAAATCTTGTTGCCTTACATGTTTTAAAGTCGCGTCTATTTGCGGCTTCCCTAATAAGAAATCATCCAAACCTGATATTGTAATATATTTACCGTTTCCCACTTTAATTTTCTGCACTTCATTTACTAATACAGAAAAACCAGCTTCCTCCATATACTTTTTATAAAACACACTACCCCCCCCGCCCCTATCATGATTCCCAAACACAGCATATTTCCCTAAGGGAGCATTAATTTTCTGCAAAATAACCTTCGCTTCATCTTTTTCCGCACTATAAGATCCAAACTTATCTATTAAATCTCCTGTGAAAACTACTATATCTGGATGCAATTCATTCATCTTCTCCACCAAATTTTCTAGTTGTTTCAATGTAAACTCTGGTCCTAAATGTACATCTGAGAATTGCAATATTTTTTTATTATTAAACTCTTTAGGAATCGTCGGGGCTTCTATTTCATTCCACGTAACTGTTATTAGTTTTCGTTCTATTTCTGTCGCATAGAAATACAAGCTTACTGGAATCATTACTATACTTATGAAACTTATAATAAGTTTCTTTAAGATTGATTTTTTTTGTTCTTTTTTTACATGATGCGTATTCATGTTTTCACCTCTAGATGTAGTTTAAAATCCTTTTGTTACATTGATGTGACAACATGAAAAAAATTGGGGTTTCAACACGTTGTAGCAAATATGTTTGTTATCCCAGCTGCAATTTTTACCGGTCATGTAACTTGGATTGAATATTTCCCAAACTTCTTGTTTTCTTTGGGAATTTAGTAGGCGGTTTGTATTTTGTAGAACTACCTTATTTCATATCTTATAATAAGAAACTACCTACAAATAAAGAGAAGACTGAAATACAGAACAAATCTATATCCGCTTAAATGGAATAGTTATAAAGTAGGCCTAAAAAATATTACAAATTTCATTTTTTTCGTGAATATATCTACGTACACTTGTTCTCGAATGTTTTATACGTTATAATAACAACTTAAATAGCATTATTTACATATGAGGTGAAAAACATGAATAAAACAGAATTAATTAAAAACGTAGCACAAAATGCTGAGATTTCTCAAAAAGAAGCTACTGTAGTTGTACAAACTGTAGTAGAATCAATCACTAACGCTTTAGCTGCTGGTGAAAAAGTACAACTTATCGGATTCGGTACATTCGAAGTTCGTGAAAGAGCTGCTCGTACAGGCCGTAACCCACAAACTGGTGAAGAAATGCAAATCGCAGCTTCTAAAGTACCTGCTTTCAAAGCTGGTAAAGAACTAAAAGAAGCTGTAAAATAATGAAAAAATAGCCTTCTCGTTTATGAGAAGGCTATTTTTTCATAACATAATTAATAAAAATCTGACCATTGTGCTGTTTTTTTTGTTCCTTTATGCAAATAAAACCTTTCCTTTCAAAGAAAGATTTTGCTGTAATACTCGCCTCTGTATATATATCCCCGTGCCCTAAGTTCACTGCTTCTTTTTCTAACTTCTGTAATATGTATGAAGCTACCCCTTTTCCTTGATAATCTTTATGCGTAAATAAGCGATCTATATAATGCTCATCATTATAATCCCCAAACCCCACTATCACACCTCTATACTCAGCAACGTAACAAATATTCTTTTCTAAAGACTGTAGCCATCTTTCTCTATCTAGTCGCTTTGGCGCCCATGCCTGTAGCTGTAACTCGTTATAATCTCTTGCATTCACCGTATGAACTGTTTCATAGAACAATTGTAATACTGTTTCTAAATCCTCTTTCTGGAATGTCCTAATTATAATATCCGTTAACATATATGAGTCTCCTTACTAAACTAACACTCGGCTTTCTACTATAATAAGATTCAATATTGCTGCTTTATTATACCTTTTTTCTTTTTATACAAACAAAAAAACAACACTTATTCAAAGTATTGTTTTTTGTATAAAAGCATTTTCAATTACTCTATAAATTAAAATTTTTATTATTTTAATTTCACTCTTTGCAATCTTAGCGCATTTAATACGACTGATACCGAGCTAAATGCCATCGCCGCCCCTGCAACCCAAGGTGCTAAGAAACCTAATGCTGCAATTGGGATCCCTAAGCCATTATAAGCTAACGCCCAGAATAGGTTTTGCTTAATATTTCTAATCGTCATTTTACTCATAAAAATTGCATCGGCAATACTATTTAAATCACCACGGATTAACGTAATATCCGCTGCTTCCATCGCTACATCCGTTCCTGTTCCAATTGCCATACCAATGTCTGCTGTAGCAAGAGCAGGAGCATCATTTATTCCATCTCCAACCATCGCTACTTTCTTACCTTGCGCTTGCAGTTTTTTCACTTCTTCTGCTTTTCCTTCTGGCAATACTTCTGCAATTACGTGATCAATACCAACTTGCCCTGCAATTGCCTGAGCAGTTTGTGTATTATCCCCTGTAATCATAACAACGTCTAGACCCATTTTCTTAAGTCGTGCGATAGCTGCTTTTGAAGTATCTTTTACAGTATCCGCAACAGCAACTATTCCAGCATACTCCTTATCTATCGCTATTAACATTGCTGTTTTTCCTTCTCGCTCTAGCTCTTCCATCGATTTAGAAACTTCTTCAATATCAATATTAAACTTCGTCATTAATCGACGTGTACCAATTAATAATTGTTTCCCTTCAACAATCGATTCAATACCGAACCCAGGAATTGCTTCAAATGTTTCCGAACTTGGTATATCAATTTTCTTTTCTTTAATTCCTTCTACTATCGCTTCTGCAAGTGGGTGTTCAGAATTTTTTTCTGCCGCTCCTACTAAACGTAGTATTTCTTCTTCATGGAATCCATCTGCTACAATTATATCTGTTAACACTGGCTTCCCATTTGTCACAGTACCCGTTTTGTCTAAAATAACCGTATCTAATCGGTGCGTTGCTTCTAAATGCTCTCCACCTTTAAATAAAATACCATACTCAGCTGATCTTCCTGATCCAGCCATAATAGATGTAGGTGTCGCAAGACCTAACGCACATGGGCAAGCGATAACAAGTACTGCTATCATTTTCTCAAGCGCTCCGCCAAAATCACCAGGTGTAACAAATATCATCCACACTGCAAATGTAATAATAGCAATCACAACTACAACCGGTACGAAAATACCAGAAATTTGATCAGCTACCCGTTGAATAGGCGCTTTCGATCCTTGCGCTTCTTCTACTACTTTAATAATTTGAGCTAATGCCGTATCTCTACCTACCTTAGTTGCTTTAACTTTTAAAAATCCATTTTTATTTATTGTAGAACCAATTACTACATCTCCAATTGTTTTATCAACTGGAATACTTTCACCCGTTAACATCGATTCATCAATCGCAGATTTTCCTTCTACAATTTCTCCATCAACCGGTATTTTTTCACCAGGTTTTACATAAACGATATCACCAGCTACCACTTCTTCGATTAAAATCTTCATTTCTGTTCCATCTCGCACAACTGTAGCTGTTTTCGCTTGTAATCCCATTAACTTTTTAATTGCTTCTGATGAACGTCCCTTTGCCTTTGCTTCAAATAATTTACCTAAAATAATTAATGTAATAAGTACCGCACTCGTTTCAAAATATAAATCTGTCATATGTTCCGAAGAACCAATAGATTGAATACTTAAATATACACTATAGAAATAAGCGGCCGACGTTCCAAGTGCCACGAGGACATCCATATTCGCACTTTTATTACGTAACGCTTTATAAGCTCCAATATAAAACTGTCCACCAATGATAAATTGAACAGGAGTTGCAAGGGCTAGCTGTACCCAAGGGTTCATTAGCATATCAGGTAAATAAATAAACGATGTAAATGAGAAATGACTCACCATTGCCCACAATAACGGGAATGATAAAATAAACGAAATAATAAATTTCTTCTTTTGTCGTTCAATTTCTTGTAAGCGATGATCTGTTGATCCATCTTGCTCATCTGATTTCACTTCTAATTTATATCCTAACTTTGTAATCGTACTCTTCATTTCATTTACACTGACTTCATCAGGATTAAAGTCTACCGTTGCCGACTCTAAAGCGAAATTAACCGTCGCTTTGTTCACACCATCTAACTTATTTAAACGCTTTTCAACTCTATTCGCACATGCTGCACATGTCATTCCTGAAACAGTAAATTCAGCTTTATCACTTACAATTCCATATCCTAACGATTCAACTTTTTCTTTAAAGTGTTGCGGATTTGTTTTAGTTGGATCGTACATTATTTTTGTTTTTTCAAGTGCAAAATTTACATTTGCATCATGAACACCTTCTACTTTTTTCAGACCTTTTTCAATTCTATTGGCACATGCTGCACATGTCATTCCTGATATTTGAAGATTGGCCTCTTTTTGTTCATTCATGTCTCTCACCTCTATATACCCTTATAAGGTATAATTATTAGCAAAATAAATCGTACTTCGTTTAAAGTACGATTTATTTCCATATCTAAAAATAATTATTGAACATCGTATCCTTGATCTTCGATTACAGCAACGATATCTTTTAATGTTATAGCAGACGAGTCGATAGTAACTTCAACAGTTCCTTCTGCTAATTGAACCTTCACTTGTTCAACACCGTTTAGCTCTTTCACACTGCTTTCGATAGAGTTTACACAATGTCCACAAGACATACCTTCAACTTTTAATGTTAACTGTTCCATTTAAAATCCTCCTCTTGTTTCTTCATTGTTTGTTAATCACAACTACATCTTACCATACCCCCCTAAGGTAATCAATGGTTTTGTATCATGATTTTTCAATTATTTTCTAAACGTTTATTTTACACACAATTTTTCACTACAATACACCTAAATCCAATATACGAGTAAACAAAAAAAACAAGCCAGTTACATACTAGCTTGTTTTTACGCTTTTGAAAAACGTTCAAATACTGTCATTAATTCTTCAATTGCTTCGTCACCATTTCCATTTTTAATAGCTCCTGAAACACAATGACTCGTATGATTTTTTAAGACACCCATTCCTACTTTTTTCATCGCTGCATTAATCGCTGAAATTTGCACTAAAATATCAACGCAATAACGATCATTTTCAATCATATTTTGAATACCACGAACTTGTCCTTCGATTCTCTTCAATCTATTTATAATTTGCTCTTTTTCTTTTTCTGATCTATGTGTTACTGATTCATGCTCTTTATGATCCATATTATCACCTTCTTAAAATTTCTCTTCATCCAATAAAACAATTGCTTTTATGAGTATACTAATTATAGCATTAAATATCTATGTATGATACCCCATATGAGTATATTTCCACTTTATGATTATTCTTAACACATTATTAGCTTCTCAGTCTCAATTTTTATTATACCCTTTCCTTTTTGTAAAAAAATCATTATATCTCCAATCAAAATCCAATAAAGTGAAACTTTAATTAGCACTCCCCAATCGGGCTTTTACTGGTAGCCTGCCCGGCAAATAGCGGGATAAATTGAAACAATAATAAGCGGGGATTGTCCATCCCCGCTTATTATTCGCTTACAAATATAAAAGCCTCAATCTTCACACGTTTAAATTGAGACTTTTTTCTTCCTATATATAGTTATTGCTGATCACATACTTTTGTATCTTTCACTACTGAAGTTCCTTCAACGGTCACCGTATGAAAACAATCATTCACTCGAACTGTCACAACATTATCTTGCCGATCAATGATATGATATTCATTAAAATTTTTATTCAGAGCACTGCGAATTTGTTCTCCTTCATAAATTGGGATGCCATGTGATAGAACCCAAATCAGTCCAGCGATAGCAAGAATAGTTTTCATACGATCTACCTCCTTGAGAATATAGTGAACTTTTAATCCGCGCTTTTTCAGCTCTATTCCTCTTGATTTGAATGAATCAAGCCTTTTTGGAAATAAGTTCATTTCGTCTATTTTATGTTTATGCTAATTGTGACGAAAATGTGACAACTTTTTGTCTCTTTAGACGAAAAGTTGAAACAAAACTTTCAAAAAGGACAATTCTACTTGAACAACACAAAAGACTATGGAAAATTTCCCCATAGCCTTTTGTTTGCATTTTATTAGACGATCACTTGATTAACTAACTTAAAAATGTGAATTTACTCCAATCACTAGCCTTTTAAACACTGGATACATGACTAATAAATCTCAACCCTTTACTTAAAGAAGTCGGCACAACAGATGCATGATTCTCTCCTTCTGCTTCATAAAACATAAATCTAAATTGATCGTGTTTTACTTGGAGAAGGCGCTCTGACAATTCATTTGCACCTACAACCATATGCTCTCGTTCAAGTGAACCAACTGTAAGAAATACTCCTGTTTTAACCTTTGCATTGTTTAATTCATTTATAAGATTCTCTTCTTTTTCAAGCACAGATTGGTTATTCCACCAAATAGATGGGCTACTAATAAAATAATTTTGAAAGGCATTTACGTTTGTAAATAATATATGTAAAGCAAATAGGCCACCTAGCGAATGCCCAAATAACGTTTGTTTTCCTTTATCAATCGCAAAACTTTTTTCAATTTGCGGTTTAACTTCTTCTTCAATAAAAGTAAAGAAGTTATGTGCTCCTCCTGTTTTAGGCCACGGTTTACCGTCTGGTTTTAAAGGAGCATCTTTTGAAATTACGCTAGGTGTAAAATCATAGCATCTTTCTTCTCCTGAAAATGCTCCTTCAATTGGATAACCCATACCTACTATAACGGCTGGTGAAACACCTGTTTTTTCAGCCCTTACTGATTGTATTTTAACCGCTTCATGAAATGTTTGAAAAAAGGCATTGCCATCTAATACGTATATGACAGGGTATCCTGAATCCGGTGCTGGTTGCCTCGGCTTTGAAATATGAATTTGATATTCCTTACCCTCTACTTTTGAATACATTTTCCACTGTTCTGTATTAGATGTAATAATCTGCTGTTTTTCAATAGTAGTATTCACCCTATCTCCCCCTTTTAGCTCGTTACATATATTTCTACTTTTTCTTCTTGAGATACAACACTATCATAACCGAAACAAACAGGAGCCCCATTATACGGGTCAATCATGACACGCGCATCAATATGAAATACTTCTTTTAAGACTTCATTTGTAATAATTTCTTCTGGACTACCAGTTGTAACAATTTTCCCATCTTTCATTGCAATAATTTCATCGGAAAACCTTGCTGCGTGGTTAATATCATGCAATACCATTACAATCGTACAGTTATGTTCTCTATTTAACTTTTCTACAATTTGCAATACATCTAATTGGTGAGACATATCAAGATATGTAGTCGGTTCATCTAATAGCAACACTTCTGTCTCTTGTGCTAAAGCCATTGCTAGCCATACCTTTTGTCGTTGACCACCTGATAAATTTGCAATTTGTCTCGTTCTAAATTCTGAAGTTTTCGTTATATCTAATGCCCAATCAATCATTTCTTTATCTTTTGAGGTTAACTTGTTTACGTTATTTCGATGTGGATAGCGTCCATAAGAAATTAATTCTTCTACTTTAAGCTCTCCTGGTGCAATCGGAGTTTGCGGAAGTAAAGCTAACAGCTTGGCAATTTCTTTCGTTGGAATTGTATTTAAATCCTTTCCTTGCAAATACACTTTACCGCTTTTTTGCTTTAAAATTCGTCCCATCGTTTTTAATAGTGTTGATTTACCGCACCCGTTTGGCCCTATAATTGTCGTTACTTTTCCTTCTTGTATTTCCACATTTAAATCGCGAAACACTGTAAGTTTTTCATAACTTGTTTCTAAATTTTTTGCACTTAACATACTCACTTTTATTCCTCCTCTTACGCTTTCGCCTTATAAAGTAAATATAAGAAATACGGTACACCGACAATAGAAATAACGATTCCAACTGGTAACTCTACAGGTGTGAAAACTGTTTTTGCAATAAAGTCTGAAGCAATTACAAGAAACATTCCGATTACTCCGCACGTAGGAATGATATGCTTATGCTGAATACCAACAAGTCTTTTCGCTATATGCGGTGCCATTAGTCCTATGAAACCAATACTTCCTGAAACAGCAACACATGCGCTTACAAGTCCGATACTACTTAATAGTAAAATTGATTTCTCTCTTTCTACTGAAACACCTAAACTCGTAATACTCGTTTCTTCCAATTGAAATAAATCTAATAAATAAGCTTTCTTCTGTATAAGTGGAATTAAAATGATAAGCCACGGTAACATAGCAATAATATACTTCCAGTTTGCACTATATATGCTTCCAGACACCCAAACTGCAGCCATCTCAAAATCAGTTGATTTCATTTTGAGTGATAAATACATAGAGAATGCGCCAAACCCTGAACCAATTGCAATCCCTGTTAACAAAAGTCGCTGCGAATCTAACTTACCGTTTTTCCAAGAAAACAGATAGATTATAATGGCTGCACCTAATCCACCAACTAGGCCAAACATCGGCATCATCATTATAGAAATCCAGTCTGTGCTCTTTAATTGTCCTTGAAAGAAAAACATAAAAATGACGATAGCTGTACCTGCTCCGGCATTTACTCCTAAAATACCTGGGTCCGCCAAACCATTTCTCGTAATCCCTTGAATTACAGCACCCGCAACGCCTAATCCTAATCCTACTAATCCAGCAATTACAATGCGCGGAAGACGAAACTCAAAAATAACTAAATCATGCTCTGGTAACGGATCTATTCTAAAAAGTGTTTTAAATACATCTGTAATCGTAATATCAAACGTTCCATTCGTTAAACTAATATAAATGGCACATAGTATTAAAAATATAATAATCCCCATCGTCATTCCAAAACGTTGACTTGAACTTTTAAGCATGTCTCTCTCCTCCTCTTGTACGGATTAAATAAAGGAAGAAAGGAATCCCAATTAAAGATGTAACGACTCCAATTGGCGTTTCAAATGGATAGTTTACAAATCTACTTAGTACATCACATAAAGCTAAGAAAACTCCACCAATAACACCCGCACATGGTAAAATCCACTTATAATCTACCCCAATAATAAAGCGAGTAATGTGTGGAATAATTAAGCCTACAAAACCAACTTTTCCTACTAAAGCAACTGCTGTTCCTGTTAAAAAAATTACTGATAAAATTGCCATCGCTTTTACTAGTTTTGTACGCTGCCCTAGATTAATAGAAACTTCTTCTCCTAAAGAAAGAATGGTAATAGATTTCGCTATTAACAGCGCTAAAACTATCCCAATTATCCCAAAAGGTATCGTGATTTTAATTATATTAGGGTCCACTTGGTCTAACTTTGCATTAAACCAAAAACTAACATTTTGAGAGATTTGAAAATACGAAGCCATCGCAGCTGATACACTGCTTAAAAATGTTCCAATAACTGTCCCTATAATTGCTAACCTAACAGGAGATAGGCCATTTTGAAGAAGTGAGCCAAAACCAAACACGATACCGGCCCCTAGTGCAGAACCAATCATTGAACATAAAACCATACCGATCGATGACATTCCTGGAAGAAAAATCATACATAGTGTAATAACAAAGGCTGCACCATCCGTCACACCCATAATAGAAGGGGATGCAAGATAGTTTCTTGTCATCCCCTGCATAAGTGCTCCTGATATGGCTAGAAATGCTCCGACTAAAAGAGCTGCAACTACCCTTGGTAAACGTGAAGTAATAATAATATTATGATTTACATCGCTTGAATCAAAATGAAATAATGCGTTCCACACTGTTTCAGCATCAATACTTTTCGCACCATACAAAATAGAAAGTATAACTGTAGCTAAGATGAGTATGGGTGCTATACATAATATAGTTACTGGTACTGCATTTGTTTTCTGCATATCATTCAACGCACCTTACTTATTGTATTATTTAGATAAATTTTTCACTGCTTCTTTTAAGAATGCTGTTTTACTCCAAGCTGTACCACCTTGTGCCATTGGATCCACAACGTTTACAAATACTTTCTTTTCTTTCGCAGCATTCATACTTTGCCAAATTGGATTGCTTTCAATTTCTTCTAGTACTTTCGGGTTTTTATTTTCACTTGCCTCGTATTGTAAGAAAATATAATCCGGGTTAAGTTCAGCAAGTTTTTCAAATGAAATTTTCTCTTGTGCTTTTACAGTTTTCAATTGCTCTGGAGCAGTTAGTCCAAGATCTTTATAAATGACAGGGTTAAAGTATACGCCTTCAGGATATAGGAATAATTCGTTTGCTCTTAGTCTAACGACAAGTACTTTTTTGTCTTTTAACTTATCTCCTAGTTTTGCTTTTGCTTTTTCAGCGTCCGCATTGTAATCTTTAATAATCTTTTCTGCTTTATCTTTTTTACCAGTTAATTCTCCCATTAACTTTAAGTTATCTTCCCAATTTGTTGAAACGTGTGATACTGGGAACGTCGGAGCTACTTTCGTAAACTTTTCAGCTGTTTCTGCTGGGAATTTCGTACTTGATGTAATAACATCTGGTTTTAATTGAAGTAATGTTTCAAAATTCGGTTGCATTTTCTCACCAACAGATTTTGCACCCTCTAAATCTTTTTCAAGATACTTTGGTAATTTACCACCTACAGTAATCGCACCAACTGGTTTAATTCCAAGTACTGCCGCATCTTCCATTGACTCTAAACTAGCTGTCGCAATTTTATCTACTTTTGCTGGCACTGTATATTCTTTACCTAAATATGTAATTTTTCGTTTTTCATCTTTTTTTGTTTCCGTAGCTTTTGTCTGTTGCTTTTGCTCCCCTGAAGTTTTATCCGCACTATTACATGCCGCTAACCCTACACTTAAAACTGTAACCATCCCTAATGTAAATAACTTCTTGTTCATCTTTATATATCTCCTCTCGAAACCTGTAAATAGATTATTTTTATATAAAAACTTAACTACATGAAACTTGTTCTAAGCATATATTTCATTAGATTAATAATTTTATCCGGAACTCATTCCCATTCACTTCCCCTAAACTATAATTCTTTTATACTTCATCCATTGATAATTCTTTTCACTGATAATGATTATCGTTACTAAGTATATATTTAATATGTAATTATTTCAAGAATGATTTGAAAAATTTTAACAAACTGAATTAAAAAGAAGTATCCGCCTATTATTAGCGAGATACTTCTTTTTTTAGAAATTTATATGTAATTCAACTGGACAATGGTCTGATCCTATTATTTCACTGTTAATTTTCGCATCCGTTATTTGCCCTTTTATTCTGTCCGAGACAACAAAATAATCTAAACGCCATCCGATATTTTTCGCTCTTGCTCCCATACGATAGGACCACCAAGAGTATGCACCTTCCTGATTAGGATAAAGGTGACGGTACGTATCAACAAATCCTTCTTCTAAAATACGTGTAAACTTCTCCCTTTCTTCATCAGAGAATCCAGGGTTTTTACGGTTACTTTTTGGATTTTTTAAATCTATTTCTTTATGAGCAACATTTAAATCTCCACAGAAAATAACTGGTTTCTTTTCATCTAATTGCTTTATGTAAGCCCTGAAATCATCTTCCCATTCCATTCTGTAATCTAAACGCTCTAATCCTCGTTTTGAGTTTGGCGTATATAACGTTATCATGTAAAAATCTTCGAATTCTAAAGTAATGACTCTTCCTTCTTGATCATGCTCTTCAATGCCTAAACCGTACGTAACAGAAAGCGGTTCTTTTTTCGTAAAAATTGCCGTTCCTGAATAGCCTTTTTTCACAGCATAATTCCAATATGTATAATATCCCTCTAGATTTAAATCAATTTGTCCACTCTGTAATTTAATTTCTTGTAGACAAAATATATCTGCATTGGATTCCTCAAGATATTCTAAAAATCCACCTTTTGTGATAACTGCACGTAAACCATTTACATTCCATGAAATTAACTTCACTTATAATCCTCCTCTTGCTGTTCACTTTCAAAGTTCATGCTATCACAAAATAGAAAAACAATCATATTTTCATCTTTGTAATCTTGCTCTTACATTTTTGAATACGTACATACGCACTTTATTCAGGTTATACTAATTTCAGAGGTGATGTTCTTTGCACAATGGAGAATTTATGTTAACAAGTGTGTATTGGCAAGCAATTATTCATAATGATTCTTCCTATGACAACAAATTCTTTTATGCTGTGAAATCAACTGGTATCTTTTGCCGACCATCGTGTAAATCAAGAATACCGAATCAAAACAATGTACGAATTTTTCTTCATGCAGAACAGGCATTGCAGGAAAACTTTCGTCCGTGCAAACGTTGTAAACCAAATGGGATTACTTTACCAAATGAAGAGTGGGTAGAACAAATTAAAGAGTATATTGAAAAGCATTTTGACGAAGCATTAACTCTCGGCATACTGGCGGAAATGTGCCACGGTAGCCCCTTTCATTTACAACGCACTTTCAAAAGAATAACAGGAATTAGCCCAATGGAATATATACAGCAATTCAGGATTGTAAAAGCGATGGAATATCTTTCACATACAAAGCAATCCGTTAAAGAAATTAGTACTGCTGTCGGGATAGAAAACCAAGAGTATTTCGCAACTTTATTTAAAAAGAAAACTGGATTTACTCCTACTGAATATCGAAAAAAGAACGTAATGAAAGAGGTAGACAATAATGAATTCCTACAAAAATAAATCTATATATTGGACGCTACTTACACATAAAAATTGGTGCTTTCATATTGCTGCAACTGAAAATGGAATTTGTTTCATTGGATCACAAGACGCAAACTTTGAAGAACTAAATATATGGGCTAGAAAAAAACAGCCCCAACATATATTGACTTGCAATCCAGATTACATGCAAACATATACGAAAGAAATTATGGAGTATTTAGAAAACAAGCGTGAAACTTTTACTTTCCCTATCGATGCTTACGGAACTGCTTTTCAATTATCCGTTTGGAATACGGTACGTGAAATTCCTTACGGGAAGACCTATTCTTATTCAGAAATTGCAGAAAGAATTCAAAAACCTACAGCTGTGCGTGCCGTTGCTTCTGCTATTGCCGCCAACCCTCTTCTCATTACGATTCCTTGCCATCGCGTTATAGGAAAAGATGGAAAACTAACTGGTTTTAGAGGCGGATTAGAAATGAAAAAAGAATTGCTCACATTAGAAAAATTACAGGTGGAATTCATATGACAGCAGAATATAATAACGCATTGACTTTAGCAGCTCCAAAAGAATTTAATTTCCAAGAAAACTTACGCTATCTATCACGTTCTAACAATGAATGTATGTTTCACATTGAAGATAACAAAATTTATAAAGTCATTCCTGTTGAACATGTAAACCCTTTAGTTGAAATTAGTATAAATACTGAAGGAAATATTCAAATACGTTTTTTAGGAGAATCCTATAACTCTGAAAAATGGGTATGTGATGCTATAGCTAACTACGTAATAGAGTGGTTTGATTTCACTACCGATTTAGCTCCTTTTTATACATTAGCTAAACATGACCCACTCCTTCAAGGCCCTATTCAAGATTATTATGGGCTTCGCACATTAGGTATTCCAGATTTATTTGAAGCACTTTCCTGGGGAATTATCGGTCAACAAATTAACCTCGCATATGCTTATACGCTAAAAAGAAGATTAGTTGAACAATTTGGAAGTTACGTAAAATGGAACGATAGAAAACATAGGATATTCCCATCACCTGAAACAATTGCAAATTTACATGTAGAGGATCTTAAAAAATTAAAAATGACGACTAGAAAATGTGAATATTTAATCGGTATTGCGAGGCTTATTACAGAAGGGAAACTATCAAAAGAATCGTTACTACAAACACAAGATGTAAAAATTGCTGAAAAACAATTAACCGCTATCCATGGTATAGGACCGTGGACTGCCCACTATGTTTTAATGCGCTGTTTACGCTTCCCTTCAGCCTTTCCAATTGATGATGTTGGTCTGCATAATGCAATTAAATTTATTACAGGTTCCGAAAATAAACCGACTAAACATGAAATAAAAGACTTTGCGGCAAACTGGACAAATTGGGAATCTTATGCAACTTTTTATTTGTGGCGCGTGCTATATTAAAAAGAACCAAGTAGCACATTCTTACTACTTGGTTCTTGTCTAAGCTTGTTCTTCAAATCGTCTTGCGATTTCTACAATAACTTGAACAGCTTTTTCCATAGTATCTACCGAAACATACTCAAATTTACCGTGGTAGTTTTCACCACCAGTGAAAATATTTGGCGTCGGTAATCCCATATATGATAATTGTGATCCATCTGTTCCACCGCGAATCGGGTGAATGTTCGGTTCGATATTTAAACTTTTCATCGCTTCATATGCAATATCAACAATTTCTCTTACCGGTTCAATTTTTTCAAGCATGTTATAATATTGATCATTCATTTCTAAAACGACCGCATCTTGCCCATACTTCTCTTGCATTTGCTTCACAATATTTTCAACGTTATTTTTACGTGTCTCAAAATTTTCACGATCAAAATCTCGAATAATATAATACGCTTTACTTTGCTCAACATCACCATTTAAAGAAAGTAAATGATAGAACCCTTCATAGCCTTCTGTATATTCTGGCGCCTCTTCTACTGGTAAATGCCCGTTAAACTCCATAGCAAGTTTCGTTGCGTTACGCATTTTATTTTTCGCTGTTCCAGGATGTGTATTCGTTCCGTTAAACGTTAACTTAGCACCTGCAGCATTAAAACTTTCATACTCTAAACCACCTAATGGACCTCCATCCATCGTGTAAGCGAATGATGCACCAAACGTTTCTACATCAAAATGCGCTGGCCCACGACCAATTTCTTCATCCGGTGTAAATGCTACTCTTATTTTCCCATGCTTAATTTGTGGATTATGTATTAAATGGTTCATTGCAACCATAATTTCTGTAAGACCAGCTTTATCATCTGCACCTAGAAGTGTTGTACCATCAGTTGTAATAATCGTATGTCCTTTATATGATGGTAATTCCGGGAACTGCTCTGGTGTTAAAACAACATTTAGCTCTTCATTTAACGTAATTGCATGACCATCAAAATTTTCATGAATTTGTGGTTTTACGTTTTTCCCCGTAAAGTCTGTTGCCGTATCTAAATGGGCTAAAAATCCGATTACAGGCACATCCTTGTCCGTATTAGCGGGAAGTGTTGCCATTACATAACCATTGTCATCCATCGTTACTTCTGTTAACCCAATTTCTTTTAACTCTTCAACTAATAATTTACCAAATTCAATTTGTCCAGGTGTTGTTGGCACTGTATGGCTTTCTTCATTTGATTGGGTATCAATTTTTACATATCTCGTAAATCTTTCAATAAGTTCTTGTTTCAAGTTCGTTCACTCCCTTTTCTGTTTCTCTCTCCATTATAATCCTTAAAACGAAATATTTTAACTGTTTTGACTGTGAAGATGTATATTTCATTTACATTGTTAACAATTTTAAACGAATGCTAAAAAGACATAATATTTGTACATTAAAACCGTAACAGGTAACATACATAATTATAAAATATGGGAGGTTTTAAAGATGAGGCTAACTCTCTTTCGCTATTTTCTTTTTTTCTTAGGATTAATTTTCTTTGGCCTTGGAAACGCTCTTGCAGTCAAAGTTAAATTTCTCGGTTTGCATCCTTGGGAAGTTTTAAATATGGCCCTCTACCAAAGATTTGGATGGACCATTGGTACGTGGAGTGTCATATGTGGATTATGTCTCGTTCTCATTTCTTTACTAGTAGATCGAAAATATATAAACGTAGGCACATTTTTAAATGCACTGCTTATCGGTCCTATTATGGACTTTTTCTTACAATCAAATATCCTTCCAAACGCTACTCATTATTTATGGATAAACTTACTCATCTTATTTTCCGGTATTGCAATCACAGGTATTGGGGGAGGTATGTATGTTGCGGCTGAAATTGGTGCTGGACCTCGCGATGGATTCATGCTTACTATTTCCGACAAAACGGGACTGTCTATTAGCCGTGCTAGAATCATAGTAGAATGCGTTGTATTAGTTATTGGATATATGCTAGGAGGTCCTGTTTTCATCGTAACGTTTCTATACACTTTTATTCAAAGTCCAATCTTTCAGCAATCATTTACAGTATTTCAAACACTTTTACACACTTTACATAACAAAAATAAAGAGCAAATTAATGAAAATATATAAAACACAACTAAATACCTATTGCTCTTTTCATTAACTTTCTAACAAATAATTCACCCTATTTACGATTCTCACCGCAAATAGGGTGTTTCTTTTTTTATCTCACAATATAAGAGTATATACTACTCACTCACAGTAAAAGTATAGATATCGTCATAAACACAACCATTTACCCTAATCACATACTCGCCAGGTTTACTAAAACTAATTGTGTATTTATTTAACTGAATTGCTTCTTTATCTCCCGAAAGAACATCAATACTTCTACCACTCAATAAATACTGCTCACTTTGATTCATCTTTACATGAATCGCATTAAAATTCTCCTCTTGCACTTGCGATGTTTCTGCAGCACTTATACTTGGTTCTAAAAAAAGTAGTCCACTTAATCCAATTGTCCCCGCTAAAGCTACTCCCGCAAATTTTCTCATCTTTTTCATCACAATGACCTCCTTCTAAATGTAGCGCAAAGGCGATGTCGCCCCCTTACACCACAAAGCCTATATGTAACGGAATAAAAAGTAAACACGTACAACAAGACAAAATTCTACATCTTTTTCTTCTATTGAATATAAATCCAATGTTTGGAGTTTTGTCATATTTAAAATGGTTTCCTTAAACCAATTTTCCCATAATTTATTCAAATACTGAATAATTACTTATTGATGTAACATTCTAAAAATAGTTGATAAAGATGCTTTCTATTCAAATAAAAAAGATTTTGCTATAAAAGTAACTTTTACAGCAAAATCCATGCAACCAATTTTATTCCGCTTTCCATAATCTCTCTACGTTCATTAATTGTTCTTCTTTAAATTCCATCTTATATATATCCGGTTTTGCTGTATTCATTAAAAATTCAAGCCCATATTGCTTATCAAAATAGTTCATCATCAATGTCATGGCAAGCCCATGTGTACCAATTACAATTTTGCGCCCTTGAAAATCGATTAAGATTTCTTTTAATACTTTCACTACTCTTCTCTGACAATCCGCATATGACTCTCCTTCCGTTCGTGCAAAGTCCGGATTAGAGAACATCTTCTTTACAAGTGGATACACCTCTTTGTCTAATATAATCTGATCCTCACTTGCAAATCGACACTCTTTAAGATTTTCATATACTACTATTTCTTTTTCATAGAAATTAGCTGCCTCTTCTATCGTTAACATAGCTCTCTTATACGGACTTGAAATGAAAGTATCAATTCCCTCTGTTTTTAATATCTCAGTTACTCTATGAGTATCTAAATTTCCTTTCTCAGTTAATCCACGTGTTCTTTCATTCCCCTCTATTTTAAGTGATTCACCATGTCTAACCATGTAAATAAATGTACTCATAATTCCTCCTTAAGATTGTTTATACATCACGTTAATCTGTCCCATCCAAAAACTTAGGCGTAATCGCAATATTAATTTATTCCCCTTTAATATACTTTATACACTTTGCTAAGTTGTTCTTCTAATCCACTCTCCTACTAAACTCTCAAATAGTTCAGGCTGTTCAATTTGCAAATTATGTCCTGCCGTGTCTAACACAGCTAATGTCGCTCTTGGATAATTTTCAATCATTCCTATAATATCTTGATACCCTACCGTTATATCTTGTCTTCCAGCTAATAAAAGAACGGGTTTCTCATATTTCTTACGGTGAAAATCTATAGTAAGAGGGTAATTCTTTTGCAACCTTTCAATAAATTCATAATTAGCAACATCTAATCCTGGCTTAATTTCTTCTTTGAATCGTGTATATGTATATTCATTTGCTACCACTGCCAAATCGCAAAATTCTTCTCTTTCGATAGAAGTGAGCGTATTTAAAAACTCCTCGTCTCGTACAAGCACCTGTTTATCCGGTAAAAGTCTTTCTTTTGGTTGTGCTACAACAACAGGACATACTAACAATAATCCATTCACCTTCTCAGACATCTTTGAGAGTATCCCTCTAGCCAAATATCCTCCGTACGATTCTCCTACCAATAAGAATTTTTCAGTAGAAATAATCTCCTCAATAAATGCAATAAGTACTTCTAATATATGGTCTGAACTATTTATCCAATCTGGAGCATTCGATTTTCCCATGCCAGGTAAATCAATATAAATTTTTTGATATCCTTCATATTTCTGAAATACTGATTCCATACATCTTTGCATTAACCTATGATCAGGGGCACAGCCATGTATAATAAGGACTGGTTTCCCCTCTCCAACAATTTCGTAGTATATTTCTGCATCTTTAATTCGACATAACATAAAAAGTTCACCCTCTTTTTATAGTTTTAATGGCAACACTATCAAACCCACAAAATCATACCTTCTTATCTTATTACTTTCCGAAACTGATTTTCAATTATAAATTTTCAGATTATAAAACAGAAAGTCTTCCCTTTCGTTTTATAACCTAGAAGGAAGTCCCTTGTCATTTTATATGTAATGTTGCATCTCTGCTTGCAAATCACTAAAAAACCTTTAAAATCTAAAGGATGACTAAATATACAAATTCTATCTATATTCCTTATAAACTAAAAATTATTGAACGCAATACTTTTTCAATTTTAAGAAGTATTACACTCTTCAATTCTTTTCTTATTAGCATGCTTTTTATATGGAAATCTGATACAATCCTTAAGTAATATTATTATGTATAGATATTACGAATATGGTGCATAATTAAAGAAGGTGATTTTATTGAAATTAAATAAAAATTTACAACTATGCATATTAATTACAACGTTAGTATGCTATTCAATCTATTTTATGTTTTTCTTTCTGTTCCCTACTCATTTTTCAAATTTCAATGTACGCTTCGCTTCACTCATCATTGAAGCCATTACATTTGTATCACTAATTTACTCTATATATTCTAAAAAGGTTAGTTCAAATCCTTTTTGGATATGTATCACAATAGCAATTGGTAGTTTTTTATTAGGAAAAATAGTATATACGTATCAAGATAACTTTTTTGAGATTCCAATATATCGTTTTACTGTTTCTGATGTATTTTACATGTTTTTTCTATTCTTCTGCCTTATCGCTTTCTGCTATAAAATCTTAAAAGAATGCAACAAATGGGAAAAGGCATTCTTTATTTGTGATCTATGCATCGTACTCATTTCCGTATTCACATTAGAATGGTATTTATTTAATCAGCCAGATTTAAATATATTTTCCCTTTCACTGGGAGATATTTTTCTTTCCTTTCTATATCCAATTGCAGACCTATTATTTCTTCTACTAAGTGTTAGTCTCTTTTTCCGTCCAACTGTTTTTAATTCCAAACGGAAAATTTATATTTTTATTTTTGTATTAATAAGTTCTGCAACTTTTAACTATATTTATTTCTACCTATATAGCTATTTAGCAAATGATACTATAACGCTATTACGTCTTTTATATAGAGTACCTATATTACTTATCGCAATAGCTGCTTCCATTTCAGACGATTATAATAACAATAAAAATTATTTTACTGTACACCCTAGATTAGGGAAAAAGATTTTAGTCGTATTTCCCTATCTGGCCGTCGCAATACTAATCGGGTTTACGTTAAAAGAACAAACATCATCTTCCACTCTCATTACAGGAAATTGTATCGCTTTTGTTTTTGTACTTATTCGACATTCTATTGTGGGTATGCAAAATGCTACTCTAACAAAACGTCTACAAGCATTTAATGCTCAACTAGAAGATAAAGTTACTTTAAGGACTTCTGATTTAGTCCATAAGTCAGAGGCTCTATCTCAGAAACAGCAAAAATTCGAATCATTATATGAATATCATCCTGACCCCATTTTTACAATTGATTTAAATGGAGTATTCTTAAATGTAAATAAGGCAGGAAGCGTCCTACTCGGAGCACCAACAAACGAGTTACTCGGTGAGACATGTTTCTCGATAATTTTAGATGAAGATAAACACAAACTGTTAACTGCATTAGAAAAAGTTAAACAACAAAAATCGGCATCCTTACAACTTAGTTCTCAATATAAAGATGGTTTTATTTATTTTTTATACGTTACCATCGTCCCTATTATGATAGATGGACAAATTTCAGGAAGCTATATTATGGTAAAGGATATTACCGCACAAAAAAAACAACAAGAAGAAATAAAATATTTAGCATTCCACGATACTGTAACGAAAATTGGGAATCGAGCCTATTTCCATAAGAAATTAAGAAAAGTTATAAAGAATGCTCAAACAATAAATAGTGAGTTTGCATTATTATATTTAGATTTAGACCGCTTTAAAGCAATTAACGATACACTTGGGCATTCGTCAGGTGATTACATATTAGAAGAAGTGGCACAGCGATTCCAATCATGTCTTCCATCACATACTTATGTATCAAGAATCGGTGGCGATGAATTTACAATCTTAATTGAAAACTATACTGACCATGATTCCTTATTTCAGTTATGTAACGAATTATTTGAAAGTATGAAAAAACCATTTGTCATACATGAACAAAAATTAGCTGTATCACTTAGTATTGGTATCGCTATTTATCCACATTCTGGAATCGATGCCTCTACACTTTTGAAAAACGCTAATGTCGCAATGTATGATGCGAAAGAAAAAGAGCTTAATTCAGTCTCTATTTATGACGATGTAATCGCTAAAAAAATCGAAAGACGATTACGATTAGAGAAAGATTTACCAAACGCACTTCAAAATGAAGAATTATTCCTTTTATATCAACCTCAAGTTGACAGTGAATCTAACAAAATTATCGGTGCTGAAGCTTTGATCAGATGGAACCATCCCGAATTAGGTGTTATTTCTCCATACGAATTTATTCCTATTGCTGAAGAAACACTACAAATTATTCCAATAGGAAAATGGACATTACAACAAGCTTGTGAGCAAATGAAACGTTGGCATGCACTTGGGTATTCTCATTTAAAAATAGGAGTAAATTTATCTGCTAAAGAATTTGAACAAGAAGATTTTGTAAAGTCTATTTCATCTACTTTAGCAACTACAGGCTTACCAGCAAGTTCTCTCGATCTTGAATTAACAGAACGAATTGCAATGATGGATGAAAGAGAAACATTAATAAAACTGCGTACACTAAAAAATTTAGGAATTCACATTTCAATCGACGACTTTGGTACAGGCTATTCTTCGCTTGCTTACTTACCTTTATATCCAATCGATACTTTAAAAATCCCGAGGGAATTTATGACAATGTCTGAAACGTGTGAAGATGGAATGGAAATCATTAAAACAATCATCACATTAGCACATACATTAGAGATGTCGGTTATCGCTGAAGGTGTAGAAACGAAAGAACACGTGAATTTCCTTCAAAAAAATAAATGTCAGTTTATTCAAGGTTACTATTACAGTAAACCTATTTATTCTAATGCATTTACTAAGCTGTTAAAAAACGGTATTCGTCTATAGTATATAGCTCTATACAGAATATAATAGGCTACATAATAATGAATTTGAAAAACAAAAGGAAAGAAGATACCTTCTTTCCTTTTGTTTTTCTATTTAACTTTCTATTATTTCACCACTTCATTTATTAAATCTATTAATTGATGAATCCCCTCATCATTTGTTTTCTTATATCCATTCATGTTTTGAACATATCTCTCCTTATTTGCATATAGCCGGTTTACTGCATGTGTAAATGTACTATTACTTGCTCTGTCTTGAAGTAAAACTTCCGCATACCCTTGCCTAGAAAAATAGTCAGCATTTAAAACTTGATCCCCTCTACTGGAACCGTTAGTTAACGGGATAAGCAACATCGGTTTCTTCAAAAATAACAATTCAGAAATAGCAGTAGAACCCGCTCTGGAAACGACAACACTTGCCATATTCAATATATGCGGCAATTCTTCCCCTATATATTCAAATTGCATATAACCTTCCATGCCAATAGATGAATCTACCTTTCCTTTACCGCACATATGAACAATATTAAAACTTAATAATAATGTATCTAAACTTTTCCTTACCATATCATTTATCCATTTAGCCCCTTGACTCCCACCCATAATTAACAATACTGGCTTATCTTGCTGAAATTCACAATAACTTCTTCCTCGTAATACGTTACCTCTCTCAATTTCTTCCCTTACAATTGGTCCTACATAAACTTTTTTCTCGTTACTTACATTCTCCCCTGTATGAGGAAATGTTGTGCATAGTTTTGTAGCAAAAGGCAATGCTATTTTATTTGCTAACCCTAACGTACTGTCTGGCTCACGTATTACGATTGGTACATGATTTAACCATGCCCCTATAACTACAGGAACTGAAACAAATCCTCCTGCCGAAAAGATAACGTCTGGCTTCACTTTCTTAATTAATTTATAACTTTGTAAGCAGCCTTTTATAATTTTAAAAGGATCTTTAAAGTTCTCCCAATCCCAATATCTCCGAAGTTTCCCCGTTGAAATACTATTGTACTTAACATTTTGAACTAATAACTTTTCAATTCCATTTTGAGATCCAATATACTCAACCCTCCATCCTTTTTCCATAAATTTAGGAATCAATACCATATTAATCATAACGTGTCCTGCTGTACCGCCCCCAGTAAAGAGAATCTTTTTATTCATAACTTATATCCACCTTTATCATTAAAAATCTTGCTTTATATCAATCTATTACATGTAAGTAAACTTACTATTATTTATATAAATATTTAACTCAAATCCTATATCTTGCAAAAGATCTTTGATGAGTTCATAAAAATCATTTCCATACTCACTACATTCACACTGAGTAAAGACTTGGATTACAGGCCTAATTCCCGTCTCTACTGCTGGATTTTTCCGATTAACCTTTTCCACGTATGCTCGACATTTATTTATCGCCTCATAGATGTGCAAAACATGCGCTTCTTCATCTTTCCAATCCAGCGTATCGACAATCGAAAGAAATAGTGTATTTTGATTATTTATTGCTTCATAACCATTCACATTCATATACTTCTTACACCCTTTTTTATTTTTCATTGCATGCAGATGTCACTGCACTTCGCATATTCAAGTACATCTTTTAATGATTGATGAAATTGAATTTCTGGGATCCAACCTAACTTTTTTATATCCTCTATTACTAAGCTCACATTTGAGCTGCTTCCACTATTCTCTGTTTCTTTTATAGTAAAATGGAGCTGTGTTAATCTTTTATATTGTTCTAGTACATCTAATAAAGATCGTCTCACTCCTGATCCAATATTATATTGTTTCCCATTTATACCATTACGTAATAACACATGATACGCTTTAACCGCATCACGTACATCTAGAAAATCCCTACTATCTTTCAAACTGCTTACTTCAATAATCGCTTTACTCCTACCCGATTCTATATCTATCATTTTTTTTGCGAGAATCGAACAAATGCCATTCGATTCTCCTGGACCAATTAAGTTTGAGGGCTTTGCAATGATAATATTTGAATCCATTAATCCGCCCCAAGCCTCTGCAATAATGACTTGCATCGTTTTACTTAAACTATATGGATTTGAAACTTTTATGTTATTCATACTATCTGCTTGCAATGCAGATCCTATAACTAATGTTTTACAATGCGAAGCTTCCTGCTTAATCGCTTCTAATAAATACAAAGTCCCTATTACATTAATCTCCATGTATTCAAGAGAAGCTGTCCAAGACTCTATAACTGAATTTCTTCCTGCTAAATGCAATACATAGTCTGGTTTTATTTGTTTCATTACCTTCATTACTTCGCTCTTATTAGTTAAATCACAAGTAATACTATTTCCGATGTTTTCTCTATGTGGACGGTTTTGAAACATAGGAATTACATGAAAGCCCTGCTCTAAAAAATATTGGCAAGCATGTCTACCTGTGAAACCATTTGCACCAGTTATTAAAAGGCTTGCATTTTTTTTCATCGTAGAAATCCTCCCTTTAATAGCATTTGTTTCACCTCATCTTTTGCAAGTAAGTCTTGTTGAGAACTAAAACTCTTCACATCCACAAGCGGATAACTAGCATAATATTCTTGAAGTCCCTCTATAGGAATAGTCGGTAGTACCACAAAATAATTTTGATCAAAACTTATACTTGTTTTACTCTCTACTTCAGATAAAAGCATTTCACTTAATTTTTCACCTGGCCTTATCCCTACTTCTTTTATCTTCACGTATTCTTTTTTCGAATCTTCGATCAACACCTTTGCTAAATCTGTAATTTTACATGCCGGCATTTTCATGACAAAGATTTCCCCTCCTCTTCCGTCAAATGCTGCTTTAAATAACAACCGAACAGCATCTTCAATCGTTAAGAAAAATCTAGTCATATTTACATCGGTAATTCCTATTTGTGAAGACTTCTTAATTTGCTTTTTAAAAAGCGGCACTACACTTCCGCTCGTCCCTAAAACATTTCCACCACGAACACAAATGAATTTTGTTTTCTGCGTTTGCACATTCGCATGAACCATTAATTTTTCACCAATTGCTTTTGTCATCCCATACGTATTTGATGGATCCGCTGCTTTATCTGTTGAAACATATATAACTTTCTCAACTTGCATCTGGATAGATGCTTCAATTACATTTTGCGTACCATGTATATTTGTTTTTATAGCTTCATAAGGATAATACTCACATACTGGAACATGTTTTAAAGCTGCAAGATGGAATACATAATGTACATCTTGGCAAGCATAGACGAGTTGGTCTTTATCACGAATATCTCCAATGATAAATTTTAATCTAGTTTCATTTATAAACTGTTGCTGCATTTCAAACTGAACCGTTTCATTCCTTGAAAAAACTCTAATTTCTTTCGGTGATTTTTCTAATAATTGTTTTATAAGTTCATGTCCCCACGAACCTGTACCACCAGTAATTAAAATTATTTTATTAAGCATTTCTTTTCCTCCTGCTGTACATTTCATAAAAATTGTATTTATTAAAAGCTATTGAATTATTTTCAATTGATTCAAATCATAATTGTCATTTGTTACATTAAATTGACAAAATAAAAAAACAGAAACTATTAAGCATAGTTTCTGTTTTTTATTTCGCTTCATAACGGTAAGATTTTTTATACTATTTGCATGATAAATAAATTCCTTGTAAAAAACACCGCTCATTTATTTCTTATACTCGTAATAAAATAAAGTGAAACTTTATTTAGTGGGGGGGCAGCCCGACCTTCACTGAACTTCTTTGCTTCCGCTGAATTTTGAGGTGGGGATCTTACTGCCCGGCAAATAGCAGGATAAATAGAATGATTCATAGCCAATAATCACGTTTAAACTTATGAAAAAGGGAGGTAACGGAATGGACCGAAGCAATTCAAATCATACATATAACGGACCTTCCAAAGCACTGCCTCTCTCCCTATTTGATGTAAAAAATGAATTGAAACAAAAAAGCAAACTCATTCATTCTGACACCATGTATACATTAACGAAAGAAGAGCAATTCATCATCAACAATATAAAAATACAGACAGAACAACTAAATAAAAATAATGTTACGAGAACACGCGCGTACTACCAATTTTACATTCGATATCCAGAAATACATTGGGCACTACTTGGACATATGGTATCACGTAACGGTGGTTGGAATATGACTGATTTAAAAGGAGACTTATATACGAAACTTTTATCAGAGAAAGATCAAATTACATTTTTTTCTTTTTTAGAAAGAGGGAATTGGCTCATTTTTCAAGATGTATATCCTCAATTTTTACTTTATGAACAAAGTGTTAAAAAAGCAAAAAAGCTATTTCATCTTCTCCCTCACCTAAATGTTTCTACATTTATGGAAACGATGTGGAACGATTTTTGGAAAACTGGGAACAAAAAAACATTAGCAATCGCAACTATTATTAATGAGCAAAACTACTTAGAAAAAAGAGTGATTCAAAATGCACACTTTCAAAAGACCGTACTCAATAGTATCGGATTTAAACTCTTTGATTTCTTTCAGTTTAATCATATCCTTTTCCCTTTCTACGAAAATAATACAAATCAAAAAACTTTATTAATTGGCGATACAATGAAACATTTTACTTCCTTGCATGAACGAATCTTAATTGGAAAAAGGTTGTATTCATTATTATTTCGAGATACACATATTTTATCTCAAATCATATATTGGGCTGAGCATCATCCACATACAGGCTCAAGGAAAGATTACTGGCCTCATTTATTTTCAAGTGTAAATGAATCTTTTTCCCGTGAGTTTTATAAACGCCGCATAAAGAAATGCCAGTTACGTAGTGGCGCATATCGTATATACAGCCCTGCACTCATCTATGCATGGCGAGATATGAAGCATGAAGAAGTTGAAAGTGAAGATTGGTTTACGGACTGGCAAGTTGTAAATTACTTAGTGGATAAGGAGGAAAATATGAATGGAAAAATTACAGAAGACTACTGCAAAACACTCGAAAAAATTGAACTGGCAATTCTCGCAAAGAAAAATGTCCTCCTTCGAGAAGAAGAATAATTTTCTAGCATTAGCAGTTACAATCTTACTCTCTTCAATTATCGGAACTTACTTAGATGCTTTCTTTGTCCATAAGCACATATATTTCTTTCCAGTTAGGCCCTTCCCATCCATATTTTCAGTTAACATTGGCTTTACGTTGTTTGTACTACCGATTTTAACAATCATTTTCATACAAATTTCAAAAACATTATCTGCCGTTTCTAGAACTATATTTATTATTTCCATAGGTATTTGTGCTAGCATTTTTGAACAAGTTGCTGAAGGTTTAGGTTTATTTATACATAGTGCAGACTGGAACCATACATATTCTTTATTTGGTTATATGGTGTTCCTTTCTTTTATTTGGAAAGTATATAATTGGATACAAAAATAAAGAGACCATTATAGGTCTCTTCTTAAGCATACTCTTCAGTTACTGCTAATGGTGCAAACGTTTGAAGACTTTTAGAACGTAAACGATAGGCAACAACTTTCTTCTTATATTGCCTTATTACATCAACATGTTCTTCATAACTATATATCGATAATGTAATTACTCTTTTTCCTTTTTTCGTTTCAATGATTATCGGCGTGCCTTCACCTTGTGGCGGAAAATAATGTTTATCTAAAAATAAAGCCTCGTTAAAATCATTTATAACTTGCAGTTTCATTTCGCCCTCTATATTCTTTCCATCTAGCGATACAGTCGTATGTTCTTCATCAAGTTTTTGATGTAATTCAAATCTACTAATAATGGATTCTACAACAGAAGTTGGCATACTAGAAACTAGAACTTTAATGGCACCAAAAATAAATAATGTAACTATAAACCATGTTGTCACTTTTATCATCTCCATACATTTTAAAATAAGTAGCATTATACTTCTTATTACAACTTTTAAAATATAAATTTCGTTCCATAAGGTATTAATATACTAATGAGTATTCCTGTTACAATCATCGTTACTGAACCGATAGTCGCTTCTTTCTCGCCTTCCTTCACGAGTCGACTCACACCGATAATATGTGATGCGCAGCCCATCCCCACTCCTTTTCCAATCGTACTTGTTATCCGGAAAAACTTAAGTACTGTCGGTCCGATAATAGCACCTGTTATTCCTGCAACAACTACAAAACTAGAAGTCATAGTTGGAATACCACCAATTTGATCCGCTAATGAAATAGCAATTGGCATTGTCGATAATTGCGGAAGAGTTGTTAGTATAAATTCCTTATCTATATTCAAAATCCCACCAATCACTACATTCATACTCGTTAAAGCCACTATACCTATCAATACGCCAATAAGTATCGATAAAAAGTTTTTCATAAGTATCTTTCGTTCTTTAAATAGAGGTATGGCTAACGCTACAATTGCAGGACTCAAAAAGCCTGAAAGAACGTCCCCACCATTTTCCTTATACTCATGATGAGAAATGCCAAACATCAGAAATAAGCAAATCATAATTGCTGTAACTGTTAATACTGGTAACATAAATGGAAACGTATATTTTTTATACAGCTTTGTCGCAAATAAATATATGACTACAGTAATAAGTATTAAGACCATTTGAATCGTGCACCTTGTCGATTTTATTTTTTGAATGTTACTAATAATTGACTTACATACCCTGAAACAATCAATGTTACTACCGTACTTGCAACAACTAAAAGGAATATAATACTTCCTTTACTTAAAAGAAAAGATCCATATTCCATTAATCCTGTTGTCGAAGGAATTAAAAATAACGGTAAAAATACGATTAACTTTTCTGCCCCTAACTCAAACCACTTTAATGGAAAAATACGAGTAAAAAGGAGTAGAAACAGCATTAACATTCCTATTAAACTTCCTGGCATCGATAGATGGAATATTCCCTGAATCCACGTACCAGCTAAGCTAAACACATATAGCACGCCTACTTGAAGTAAAAGCGTCACATACTTCATTGCTTCCCCTCATTCCAATATTACGCATCACTATTATGAAATTTCGTTTAGCGTTTCCGCAAACCTCGTAATTCCAAGTTGGATTTGTTCTACATTTACTCTCCCAAAAGTAAAACGAATATATTCACTTTTAGAACCTAAAACACTTCCAGGGACAAATGCTACACCATTCCGTATAGATTCACCTAATAAATGATATTCATCAAACGTTCCTTGTACTTTGCACCATACATGTATTCCACCCTCTGGAACAAAAAATTCAACGCGGTCCCCTAATATTTCTTCAAGCTTTCTAATTAACTCATCTCTTCTTTGTTTCAATTGTCCACGAAGCATTGTAATATGCGTATGAAAATCTTCTGATTCTAAAAATTGATTTGCTACCCACTGTGTAAATACACTATGACCAAAATCAACTTGTTGCTTCGCATCTGCTAAACGTTCTATTACGCGCGTAGGGCCAATTACCCAGCCAATACGTAATCCTGACGCAACAATTTTTGATAATGAACTTATATAAAGAACATTCCCATTCTGATCCATTGATTTTAATGTTGGATTCACTTCTCCATTAAAAGAAGTTAAACTATATGGATCATCCTCTACAATCGGTATACCGAATTCAGAAGACAGTTCTAAAATCTTTTTACGCCTCGCTAACGAAAGCACAGTGCCCGTCGGATTTTGATAATCCGGATTCAAAAACACCATACGAATACGATGCTTTTTGTGCAAATCGATTAAGTCATCTGGATTCATTCCATGCTCATCAACAGGTAAATGGAATATATTTAAACCGGCCGATTTAAACATGGGAAGCGAGAAACAATACGAAGGATCTTCAATTGCAATGGCATCGCCCGGTTTTAATAAGCATTGAACGATAAGATTAAGTGCCTGTTGTGCTCCAGATGTAATCAGAATCGAGCTTGATTCTGATTCAATTTGTTTGTATTGCTGAACATGTACTGCAATTGTTTTTCTCAACATCTCATTTCCAAGTGGATGGTCATAACCGAGGTTTTCCATAAATGTTTTCTCCGACAAAATCGTTCGAAATCTATCGCTCGGAATTAATTCTGGTGACAATTCTCCACTCGCTAAATTAATTAAGTCATCTTTTTGTGTTTCCGTTCGAATTTGTTGAACAAGTGGTACGTTAGGTAAGAACGATCCATCCTCAACGTACCTCCCCCAGTTCGGTATTCGTTTATGTGACACACCCCATATGTCTGTATTCACCCGAGTTCCGCTTCCTTTTTGCCGTTCTACTACTCCAAGTGATTTTAACTCTTCATATGCAGCTACTATTGTGCTCCGGTTCACTTGTAATTCCTTTGCTAGCATACGCTCAGAAGGTAACTTGCTATCAGAAGGAAATTCACCTGAAGAAATACCCCTTTCAATATAATCAGCAATTTGTTTATATACGGGTGTCTTATCTGCACGATTTGGTTTCCATTCCATCTAGTTCCCTCCTCTCAAAACGAACTATCCTTTACTCATTAATAACAGTATTTACTGTAACAATCGTATTAATTAAGCGCATGATTTAAAAATGTTTCTACCGTCATATTAAAGCTAGTTGGCTGCTCTAAATAAGGTAAATGTCCACTATTTTCAAACTCAATGAAAGTCGTATTTTTTAAATGTATTTCAAACTCTCTTACATATTTCTCAGGGACAAAATCATCATTTCCCCCTCTTATTATTAAAACAGGACATGAAATATTTGCAAGAAACGGTCTCTGATCATAATCAACTAATTCAGCAAATAATCTTTGAATATGCAATGGGTTAATAGACTGTAAAGATTGATAAAATCCCCGGACAATCCCTTCATTATCTGCTACTCCCATCGCCTTCAATAATGTATCCGCCCATGTTTTTCCGTTATCCTGTAAGCTAAGTAAATCATATACTTCAAGTCGCTCTTTACGATCCTTTAGTTCCAAATAAGGAAATGCATTTACAACAATTAAGCTAGAAACAAAGCTTGGATATTGTATAGCAAAATCAATTCCTACTCTAGCCCCTTTTGAAAGACCACAAATGACTACTTTTTGTAGCTTTAAATAATTGCATAACTCATACAAAACATTTGCGTATTCTTTAAAGTTAATTTCTAGTCCTTCAGATTTCCCATGCCCAGGTAAATCTATTGAAATCACTGTCCAATTCCCCTTGAAATATCGCCTTTGATATAACCAATTATTTGCGTTTCCTCCAAGACCGTGTAAAAACAATATGACGGGACCCGATCCTTCTATATTATAAAAAACCTTTCGATTCTTATATTCAAAATACATATTCATCACCTTCAGCTATAGCATCACTTATTTTTATCTTTGAACGGGTATATCCAAAACGGTTCTCTCTCTAACCACTCGACTGTTTCCGGAACACCATCTTCATACTCTCTTTTCAGTTCCGCTACCTTAGTCGTAAATTGTGATGCATGTGCTTGCAATGCGTCCAACTTTTTGGGAACATATTCTTTTACTCCATTTTTAAAACTTGGTGGCCCTATTTCTGCTTCATGATTATTTGAAAAAGCTACAGCATAAAATGTTGGCCTCTTATTTTCCGGAATATTAGCTAACGCCCTGGCTACTGCTTCTCCTGCTGCATTATGATCTGGATGAACTGCATATCCCGGATAAAAAGAAATGACTAACGAAGGATTCAATTCTTCCACACAATTTTGTATTACACTTCTTAATTCTCCAGGAGTTTCAAATTCAAGCGTCTTATCACGATATCCCATCATACGTAAATCTTTAATCCCTAAAATATTAGTTGCGCTCTTTAGTTCTTTCTCTCTTATAGCATATAATGATTCACGTGTTGCAAAAGGAGGGTTTCCCATCGCTCTCCCCATTTCGCCAAGCGTTAAACAAACATACGTAAGAGGAACATTCTGCTGAGCATAAGCTAAAATTGTTCCAGCCACGCAATATGATTCATCATCTGGATGCGGAAAAACAATTAAAACGTGGCGCTCATTTTTTATCAAAGTGCTACTCCTCCATCATACACAATGTAAATGTGTTCCTTTAAAAAGTTATTAAATCACTACCGCATACCACGTTACCCCAACAAGTAGAACGAAAAGAAGGATAATATAGATAGTCGATAAGTTTTTCACATTTCTCTTTGTAGACTTGCCGTAATTCTCCTCCACATTTCGTGCAACTAGTACGGTCCCAAACAGCGATACAATTACAATAATAACTACTAGTGAAATTGCAAAACTCATTGTATTTTCACCTCTCTAAGGCTAGTCTATTTTAATTAAGAACTTCAATAAAAAACTTCCTCTTTAAAGCATCAATAAAATACTACCTTTCTTCTCTTATCATAATGGATGTTTGTAAAAAACGGACCAACCACTTTTATGTTTTTTTGCTCATCCACTTCAAAATAAAAAGCAACTAATCACTTAGATCAGTCGCTTTTTCAAAAGGTTATTTGTATTCATTTTTCACTTGAAATGAATTCGATTTAAAAGTTTCGTCTTTTCATAATGAAACATTGATTGCGATAGCTCGAAAATTGTTCCATTTACAAGAAAAACTGTATTTTCAATAAGAAGCGACGTATTTCACCGCTTCTTACTATGACCATATTTACTATTTTACAAGTGACTTATTCGCTCTTATAACTTCTTGATAAAGTAATGGTGACCATTTTTCATTTATATAATCTTGTATTATCCAGCCCACTCTCGTAGGATTCTTTTGCTTCATATAATTTGCAATTTCAGGATTTATGTAGGACGCATAATAATATGGACTATTCCATGCTGTACCACCAGAAGACAAGCTTGTAAAATTAATATATAGATGATTAACACCTTCACTATTGTTAATCGTTTCATTTAATGTATCTTTAATAGCGTTTACTTTCTCATCATAACTCACTTTATATTTATCTTGTACTGTTACATTTACATTTTGATTTATAGTTGAGGTAAACGTCTCATTGTCTGGCCAATAGAAATTATTATATCCCCCAGATTCATTACTACCACTATATCTTTTTAGTAATACAATTTTCCCACGAGCATCTCCAAGCTTTATATTCCCTTCTGTTTTTAAAAAGATTGGATCACGAAAATAATTTTTCTCAAACGTACTACTAAATGAGCTTTCCGCCCCTTTCATATCCTCATACTCTTTTTTTAAAGACATAATAATCGTTTCACTTGGATTATCTTTTAAAAATTGTTTCGCTTCGTTTATAAATTCGTGCAGTGTTACATAAAGATATAATGGCCCATGATGAAGAACTATCGTATTATCATCTGTTAAACGCCCTCTTATATCAAAAATTCTAGCTCCATGATCCATTTGATAACGAAAATCATATTCTTGCGTCATTCCCCACACTTGCTTTATCGGATTTTGCAACTTGAACGTTCCACTATCATGTGTTCCTGGAATTGAAATTCGTGCTAACGGTATGTCATCATTTATAGGTTTCATCCATCTAGACCAATTTTCAAGCTCATTAATAGAGCTAGCTGCAACGGTTTTCTTATCATTGAAAGCAAATACAAAGGCGCTAAGTACCATACTACATATGAATAACTTCAAAATAAACTTCTTATTGTTCATTATTATTCCTCCCTTTTCTGTTTTACATCAAACTTATTGAATATAATATAATCTGGTGAGTAAAAAATAAATGACATTTCATAAATATGAAATATTGCATAGAAGTAACGTTTAACTAATCGGACGAATACGAGGTGGAATTCTTACTGCCGACAAATTGCGAGATAAAGTAAAAAAACATTCGCGTATCCTGAATTAAAATAATCGAAAGGAACTTCATCTGAAGTTCCTTTCGATTATTTTATATTTAATACATATGAACCATCTTTATTCTCATACTTATAGACATATAAATAATATTTACCTGGCTTTGCATTATAGGTTCCTTTAACTACATTTCCTTCATTTTCACCATATGCTACATAGTTATTTACATCCGATTCATGATGAAGTACCCATGTCATTCCAATATTTTTTTCATTTAGTAGAGAGATATTAATAGTTTCTGGCGAGTCAATTTGGAAAGTAAATACATCTACGTTATCACGATTATGTAGTGTCCCTTTCATTGGTGTATGAAAGTTAATTTTATTTGCCTGTTTAGGTTCATTATTTGGTTCATTTTCTGTTACTTGTAACTCATTCCCACCGTTTAGTTCTCTTCGTTCATACCCTAAATTTACTAGGATAGACTTCAAATCCGGTAAAACACCAATTTTATCTGAATATGGATCTTTAGACTTCGTTCCAGTGTTATGGTTACTTAATATCGTTCTCAATTCACTTGGTCTATATGGTTGTCCTACATTTTCTTTAGCAATACTTTGTACTAAAGTCGCTGCTCCAGCAATAATAGGCGAAGCACTAGACGTGCCACTAAAGCTGGATGTATAAAGATTTACAGCACTTCTACTTTGCTCAGCTGTAGTTGTATCTACGTTTTCTCCCCAGCCATACACATCAATACGGCTTCCATAATTCGAAAACCACATACGTTCATGAGGGAAAGATGAAGAACCCGCTCCTACCATAATTGCACCCGAATCTTTAAAATCTTTACTATTACGATTTAAAACTTGTTTACCATTTCTATCTTTAAATTGATCTAAATCATTCCAACCATTTGCTCCAGCCTCTATAATTACAACACCCTTATCTGTACCCGCACGAATTGCATCAAAGATATCTGGTTGTACTTCAACAGGTAAATATTTATCACCATATCCATCAAAAGAAGCTTGTGCCTCTAATAATAAAACATCCCCAGCTTCTAAATGATTTACAGCACTTAATATTGCATCAGCTGTATTATACTGTCCGTTATCTCTTATTTGAGAAATCACTTTTGCTTTCGCTTTTGGTGCAATCCCAATATTCCCTACTTCATTATCTTCAGATGATACAATTCCTAGTACAGACGTCCCATGACCGACATGTTGATCTATATTTCTTCCAGACATCAATTCAATATTTCGATGTACTAAATCCTCATGATTTAATAACCAACCATATTCCATATCAACAAAGGTTACATCATTTCCATTACCGCCTTGAACGCCCCAGGCGAAGGGTGCATTAATACCGTATGGTGCTGCTTCAAGATAACCTTGTTTATTAAATCTAGGATTATTATTAGGAGTAAGAGATACACTTAATTGTTTCACTTCAGGCGGTATTATTTTTTCTTGTTTCTTCATATACACATCTTCTATTAAAGAAGATGCTTTTAACTTATCTACTAGTGTTTCTTCACGCCCATCATTTTTGGTTTGAAGAATATAGTAGTTTAATAGGCTTGTAGATACATTATTAGGTGCTTTCACTTCAAGATTTTGTATTTCTTCCGGACTTACAGATGTGAATAGACGAGTAAATGTTACATCTGGATATTCTGCCAAAAAATCTTCTAATACTTTATCGTTCGTTTCAGATTGTATCTGTTTTTCAATACCATCTTCATATGGTAATTTCAAATCTGCACTGAATTTTACAATGATTTGTTTATCTGTTTCTTGTTCTATCCCTAATTTACTCTGCTGTTCTATAGAATCAGCAGTTACAATATTAACACTGTCCCCTATTCCTAAAAATGTTGAGACGATCACAGCTGAAACACCTACTCTTTGAAACATTTTCATTACATAAATCCTCCTAATTCATAACAATTAATAATCATCATATTAATCTATAATGATTTTATTTCTATAACATATTACCTTTCTACTAAATAGATTATAGTAAGCAGCAATATGAACTTCAATGTATTTTCATATGCAATATTTCATATTTGAATCCTATATGGATGTAAATAAAAAACTTATAATGATTATTTATTTTATATGTGCTAATATACTTACATTAAAATATTTATATTCCCATATTCTGAATTATATTATGCAACAGTTATACCTTACTTTATTAGGAGGATTTACAATGAAATTATTAAAACTAAAACATATAATTCCTTTATCTGCAGTAGCACTTACATTCGTATGTAATCAAAGTACAGCTGAAGCTTCCACCATTCATACAGTAAAAAAGAATGATACACTTTGGGGCATTAGTAAACAATATGGAGTTTCCATACAAGCCATTAAACAAGCGAATAATAAAGGAAACGATCAAGCTTTTATTGGAGAACAGTTACATATTCCAGGATCTATGAAATCAAATGAGGTTACAGTTCATCAAAACGAAAAAACTACGAACACTTCTGGACAAATTATTTACCAAGTACAACCGGGAGATTCATTAGAAACGATAGCAAAGCGCTACAACGTAACCGTTCAATCTATAAAACAAATTAACAACACAATCGGTAACAAGCTTTATACAGGGCAACATTTGAAAATTAATTCCAGTATTTCCGAAAAAGAAAAAGACTTAATGGCACGCTTAGTTACCGCTGAAGCTGGTGGCGAATCATATAAAGGAAAAGTAGCTGTAGCAAAAGTTATCCTAAATCGAGTAAATGCAAAAGGGTTCCCAAATACAATAACAGGCGTTATTTATGAACCTATTAAATACGGATATGCATTTACTCCTGTTACAGATGGAAGAATTAATCAGCCTGCAAGCGCTGAAGCAAAAATGGCTGTAGAAGAGGCTATCTCCACAAAGGGAATACATTCTGATTGGCTTTATTTCTACAACCCAAAAACATCAACAGACAAATGGATTACGACACGTCAAACAGTAGCAGTAATCGGTAACCATGCCTTCGCTAAATAAAACTATACTTCCCTTCTAATTTATGCACTTAACAACTTTTTCAAATGATGAACAGACCTTTTTACTGAAAAGGTCCGTTCTTTTTATATGTAGACTTTTATGAATCATATGAAAAAGTGATTATTTAAAACGATATCTCCGTTCAAATAAAAACATTTATACTTCATCCACCACTTAGAGAAATTGAAAAAGTATAAAGTTCAAAAACTTTTTCTTTATTCATAAAAGCTATTTCTTAACTTCATAAAAGTGTTATACACTAGGAAAATAGTAAACAAACTATTCGTTAGCAGGTGAAAGAATATGTATGATGTTACAATTATCGGCGCTGGAGTAAGTAGCATTTTTATGGCTTATTCATTAGCCAAAAGTAACAAAAACATTTTAATTCTTGATAAAGGTAAACCGCTAGAACATCGAAATTGTCCTTTAGATCAAGGAAAAACGTGTGACTGTAACATATGTGATAAATATTTCGGTTTTGGTGGCTTAGGAAAGTCTGAAGGAAAATTTAATTATACAAATGGATTTGGAGGAGAACTCGAACAAAAAGTAGGTAAAGAAGGTTTTATGCAACTCATGGCTGAAGTAGATGAAATTCTATGTCAGTTTGGTGGAAATTCAGTTTCAAAATATTCTACAGAAAATGTAAATCTCACTAAGAAAGCTGCAACTTGTGGTTTACAAATGTTAACAACAGAAGTAAGGCATCTTGGTACTACAATTTCCAGTACCATTTTTCAGCAACTCTATGAATTTTTACTTACGAAAATAAATATCCAATTTCATATAGATGTAGAGCATATTATGAAACAGAAAGATCATTTTAATATAACTACAAATCAAGGAACAGTTCAATCTAAGCAACTCGTATTTGCAACGGGGCGCTCTGGGGCAGATTGGTTAAAAGAAATGTGCACTTCTCTAAATATTTCTCAGGAACAAACACGTGTAGACTTAGGGATTAGAGTAGAAATGAAAGAACATCAATTACGTTCTATATTAAAAGATACTTTTGAAACGAAACTTTCTTATCAAGGTGAAAATTTCACAGCAACTACTTACTGTATGAATCCAAAAGGACGCATTATTCGAAAGTACGAAGAAGGTTTAGTTATGCCTGACGGTCAAAATTTTCGAGAGCAAGGAACTGGCACTCCTAACTTAAATTTCACTTTGTTTATCCCGCGCTATTTCACAACTCTTAAAGACGCCAATATATATGCAAACTCAATTATTAAAGGCATTAATCAAGGACGAGATCGGATTGTTATACAGCGCTTAGAGGACTTATTAAAGAAACAACCTACAATGGAAAAAGATATGAAACATAATCGTATACAACCTACACTACACGGAGATTATGGAGATTTGCATAAAGAAATTCCTCCATTATATATTGACGGACTCAAAGAATTTTTATTACGCTTAGAACATTTTATCCAAGAACCTATCGATAAAGATACTTTATTATATGGAATAGATGGAAAGTTCTATGCCCCTACGATAAAAATCAATAACCATTTTGAAACAAGTATGAATGGGCTATTTTTAGTTGGAGATTGTTCAGGTGTTACTCATTCATTATCTCAAGCAGCTGCAAGTGGTCTATATGTTGGAAAATATTTATCTGATATGTGAACTCTTTCATTACACTACTAGTCAAACGGTTTACGTTTCACCACCACTTTACTTAATGAAATGATTATCCTACAAAGAAGCATGATTTTACGGGATATATGAAAAACTACATTCTATGTAGAATGTAGTTTTTCATATAACCGTTTACTTTAAACTCACCTTTTATTCAAATTCCAACTCATTGAATGTCAATAGTTTAAAAAGCGTCTATTCCTTTTCACTTTCATTTGTTCGATATTTTGTAACATCATCATAGTGTTTAATATGTTAGGATGTCTATAAGTCACTTTCACTACAAATATGACTTTTTCTGCTTCGCATTTAAATTCCCCATTGTATGTATAGGAACACTGCAAATTATTACCATTAGAAAACATAATTTAAATGGTTCACCCTACTATAATAGTTATAAAAACATAACATATAACCTTAGTTAAATAAATTTTATAAAGAAGGTGTAAAAATGAAGAATAAAATAAATTTACAAATGCAAAATATAAGCTTTGTTATCATAATTGCTTTAGCAGTATGGTTAAAAACATATCTTATTACGCGATTCAGTTTTGATTTAAAAATTGAGTCTTCTACACAAGAGCTTATTTTGTTTATTAGTCCTCTCGCTGCATCGTTAGCATTTGTTGGATTAGCATTATTTGCAACTGGTGAAAAGCGAAATTATATAGCGCTATGTATTAATTTCTTATTAACGATCGTACTTGTCGGAAATGTAATGTTCTATGATTTTTATAGTGATTTCGTTACGTTACCAGTACTTGGACAAACATCAAACTTTGGCCAATTAGGCGGTAGTATTATAGAAATATTGAACTACAAAATTATACTCGCATTCGTAGACATTATTTTCTTCTTTATTTTATTAAAAAAGAAGACATTGGTCTTTAAAACAGAACGTGTAACACATTCTACACGCTTACTATATTTCGCCTTAACAATTGCTGTATTTTCTGCAAATCTGCATCTTGCAGAAAAAGAACGCCCTGAATTATTAACGAGATCCTTCGACCGAGTAATGCTTGTCAAAAATTTAGGACTATACACTCACCAAATATATGATTTAACGCTGCAAGCAAAAGCAGGATCACAAAAGGCACTCGCTGATAGTAGTAAATTACAAGAAACTGAAAACTACGTAAAAGCAACCCAAAGTGAACCAAATCCTAATATGTTTGGCGCAGCGAAAGGAAAAAATGTAATTGTCGTTACTCTTGAATCCTTGCAAACCTTTTTAATAGGAGCATCCGTCAATGGTCAAGAAGTTACACCTTTCTTGAATGAATTCATAAATGAAAGCTATTACTTTGATAACTTTTTCCACCAAACTGGACAAGGAAAAACATCCGATTCTGAATTTCTAATAGATACATCGTTGTATCCATTAAACCGTGGAGCTGTATTCTTCACACACGGAAACAATGATTATACTGCAACTCCAGAAATTTTACGTGAACAAGGTTATTTCACTTCTGTATTCCATGCGAATAACGCAACATTTTGGAATCGTAACATTATGTACTCAGCTCTTGGTTATGATCGTTACTATAATGAACTTGATTACAAAATCACGCCCGAAACAAATTTAAATTGGGGATTAAAAGATATAGAATACTTTGATCAATCAGTAGATATGTTAAAAACGATTGATCAACCATTTTACGCTCGTTTCCTTACTTTAACAAACCATTATCCATTTACGTATGATGAAGACACAAAATTCATTGAACCATATAACTCTGGTAATGGCGTATTTGATCGTTACATCGTAACATCACGTTACTTAGACGAATCCATTAAAAACTTTATTGAGCGTTTAAAGGCCGAGGGGCTTTATGATGATTCTATTATTGTATTATACGGTGATCATTATGGCATTTCTGAAAAACATAACCGTGCAATGGCGCAGTTTTTAGAAAAAGATCAAATAACAGAATTTGATACTTTACATTTACAACGTACACCTTTATATATTCATATCTCTGGACAAACAAAAGGTCAAACGATTTCAAAGCCTACGGGACAAATTGATGTGAAACCTACTATTCTAAATTTATTAGGGATTGATACTACGAACGATATCCGTTTTGGTCACGATATGTTTTCAGATGAATATACAGGATTTGTTGTTTTACGTGATGGTAGCTTCGTTACAGACAAATATGCATACAAAAACAACACTTTTTATGACCGCATAACAGGTGAAATTGTAGATTTACCAAAAAAAGAAGCTCAAGCACTCATTAACCGTGCACAAAATGAATTACGTATGTCTGACAAAATTATTGAAGGCGATTTATTACGTTTCTCAGAAAGTAATAAAATTAAAACTGGCGAAGTAAAAACTAAAATTAAAACTGGCGAAGTAAAAACTAAAATTAAAGAAACTGAAAAATAATCTATATATGCGAAAGGAGCAACTCATTACGGTTGCTCCCTTTTTCCCCTCTTATAACAACGGATATAAACAAAAAAACAACTCCAAAATCCACTTTTGGAGTTGTTTTACGTTTATTCTATGCTTGTTTCTAAATTTAAATCTGTATAGGCATTATACTCACCTATATTTAAGATTACTTCACATTGACGTAATCTCAATTCAAAGAGCGTTATAGAATCATGATACACTTCAGGATTTGATTTCATTTTATGTAATATCTCTTGTTTTTCTTGTATTTCTAACTGCGTATTTTCTACAGCTTGTTTCAAGGAGTTAAATGGATTTCTAAAGAACATATTAATATCCCGCTCTTGTGTATTTTCAAACAGCTCAAATTGCAAGAAAAATTTCTTCATAATAGAAGCCGTTACTTCTGTATAATCTTCATTTTCTATATACTGTTTATATTTGTTATATAGCATAGATCTATTCTTTGGAAGAACCCCAAATAATTTGCCGGCACTTTTCAGTAAAAATTGCGCTGGCGTAAATCGGCGTAAAATATTTACTTCTTCCATTTGTATTCTAGTCGTCATTCTATCAGTATCTCTGCGCCAGTCATCAAGCACTTTAAAGTCACATTCTAATTGTATTCGATTTTCTCTAAATAAAGAATTAAGTCCTTCACTGAGTTCTTCTAAGTGCAATTGACTTTGAAGTAACTCATTATTAGAAGTTTCAATCCAATTTTGCATAGAACGAGCAAAGTTAGGTAATACAGTTTGTTCTAAATATTTGTGTACTCTTTCGTTCATTGCTGTATTTAGTTCCATTTCAATGTTTCCAAAATCGCTTTCTTCACTGATTAAATCAGAACAACTCTGCAGTAGCTTCGGAATATGTTCAGTAAGACCATTCGTAATTTCTGTTTTCATTGTACGATACGATTGTGTAATGATATGAATTTTTTCCCTCTCAAAAGCAGTAAGGTTATTAATACTACCATTTAATTTAACTAACATATCTTCATTCCAATTCATAGCATCCACTAGATTGTTTTCCTTCTCAACGCGTTTATCTAAAAGGTATGTAATTGTTTTTCGAATGAAAAACAATAGCTTTTCAGTACGATCTGCATCGATATTTTTATAGTTAAAGTTAAAACGAATAAACTCAGTTAAATCATTTAGTTGTTGATTACTTGTATATAACGAAGAGTAAGGGAAAAGTCTCGCTTGCGGGAAATACGCGTTTATTCTCGCTTGCGTATCATGTAAAACTCTTTTTACTTCTGCTTCACTGTAAATGTTATCGATTTTATTTAATAAGAAATGAATTTGTAGATTTGGTGTATGTTCTTGAATACTTAATAGAATGTCACGTTCTTTGTCAGTAAAAGGTGAATCCGCATTCAATACGAACAATAATTCGTCTACAGAATTCAGATATTCAAATATCTCATCTCTAGTATCGTTATTTCTATTAAAGCCAGGTGTAACTACAAATGTAAGTTTATTTTCACTTAAAAATTTGCATGGTAGTTTAAATTCAACACACGCTCTATCTCTATACGTTTGGTGGTGTAAAGACATCATATCATGGTAATCAGAGAAATTCTCAGTTGTTGTAATTGCTGAGTCTGTTATAGCGTTAATTTCTGTATGAGCATCATTTTTTAAAACCACTACATTTGAAATTGAGTTTTCTAATATATTTTCTCCTACTATAGAGTTAATAAATGCAGTTTTTCCATTTCCTGAAGTGCCCGTTACTAAAATACGATTTGTTCTTAAATCTGCAAGTTCGCTAACTAACCATCTAAATCGGTGACCCATTTCTATATCATGCTTTTGTGCCCACTGTGTAATAGATTCAAAAAGATGTAAACTATACTCTAAGCCATCCACATGATTAATAGAATACAACAGTAGGTTTTCTGCATTTTTTATATTTGCTACATCTATTTTGGAAGGGAAAATCTCATCCCATGCCAATACAGCTGCTGATGGAAATACAGCATAAGAAGAATTGACTACCTTTAACCAATTTGTTAACAGATTTGGAATGATATCATGTAATTGTCTAAGCGTATATTGGCCTTGAATTAATTCAAAATACGTTTCTTCGTAAAGAGAAGAAATTTTGTCCCATATATCGGACGAATGTATTTCGATATGTAAGAAAAACTCATTTATTGTGTTAAGCCATAATAAGTAATTTTGTTCATTTTTATAACTGTTCCAAAGTGATGATACAATTTGTGTAAATTGCACTTGATCTACATGATTTAATGTAACTAATACTTCATGAAAATAGTCTGGTGAAATATTTTTAGTAAATCCTTTATCGATATACCCTTTTAGCACCTCAAACCAAGGATAAGATTCTGTTCGAACCAGCTCATTCACAGCAAGCTCTACTGCACTATCAAAATCTTGCTGTTCTTCATAAAAAGAACGGGCAATTTTGGTGACATTCGGATAATCGGGATTTAAAGAAACCGCCTCTTTAATTACAGCGAAAGCTGAGTCAAAATTATTTTGCTCGATGTAAAGAGAAAGTAGTTGCAGTCCAATTTCAGTCATCAATATTTTGTTATCAGTAGTAATGGAAGTATAAACCTCTTCAGCAACTGATAGTCGGTTTAGTTCAAAGTAAGCATCCGCAATGTTTTTTTGTGCCCATGGTGCTAGTTCGTTGCCAACTTTCTCCCATTTGAAAATAGCTGATTCAAAATCTTGATGGTGATAATAAAATTCACCTTGTGCAAAACGAATATAAGACCCATCGGAAATTTCATGTTTTTCTTCGTTTACATAAACTTCCCCAAGTACGTCAAGAGGTGGTTTTGTTTCATTCTCCATTAGGAATGTTTCATAATACATCTTTTTTATTAATTGTTTTTCTATTCTCATCTTTTCCCCCACTATATCTTGAAAACACACTTTTAAGATATGTCAATACTTTTTTTATGTATGCTTTTTATCTTAACAAAGAATTTCTTTTGGAAAATTTCATTTTCCTTTCATTTTTCAAGTAAGATTGAATTTTTATGAGAAAAGTTTCAGTTCTTTTTCAATTCGCTTTCAGTTGTGAAACAACATTAAGTGTTCCTAATAACCTAATAACACTATAATATTCCGCATTATATTATCAGGAAAACTATATATATATTACATTATAAAAACAATCTATAACGAATATATATGCATTGTTTGTTTCACCGATAAATAAAAAAACTCACCACATAATGGTTATTAGATAGACCAATATGCTACGTCCTTTCAGAATTTCAAACACACCACGATAACTTAAACAACAATAATAGTGAACGGCTATCATTACAATACCTCTCTCAAATTGTTTTCCTTTAAAATATTTCAGTAGTTATGTAATTAAATTGTTCTAACCTATATAAATAACTAGTCCAAAAAAACTCTATATGCATATCATGTTATAGTAAAGAATTCAGGAAATCCTAAAAAGGAGGCATTTTCATGTTTGAAGATAAATCTAAAATAAATTACCCATATGAATTTACTGAAACTACAACAGTCCCTCTAAAGAACCCCATTGATAAAAAATTCAAGAACGGCACAGGTACACATAACTTCCCAATTAAAAAGCATTATAAAGAGCAGGTTTTATATACTGAAAAAATTAATAATAATAATAAAAACAAATAATCCTATAGATCCTTATAACAATTAACCAAATAAGAATCAATATTTGGCCATGCATAGTTATATGTTTAATAATGTAGAAATCTTTATTATACAATTTACGTACCTTTAAAAAGTGCTGATATACGGCGCTTTTTTATACATAGATAAATTAAAGCTTACTTAGTCTAGAAATAAACTGTAAAATCAATCCACCTTATTTTCGTTTAACAATTAACTCTACATATTAAAAGGGAGCAACATTTACTGTTGCTCCCTTTTAATATCTAATTTTAGTATCCCTACATAACCCTCTTAAACATCTTCTCCAACTCATAAGTAGAATGATGTACAAGAATCGGTCTCCCGTGCGGGCATGTGTATGGATTTGTTGTTGTACGAAGTTCTTCAAGTAAAGCAAATATTTGATCGTTCGTTAAATATTGATTTGCCTTGATAGATGCTTTACAGCTCATCATAATGGCTGCTTCTTCACGTAACTTTTTAATATCAACTTTTTTTAGTTTAACAACTTGCTCCATCATCTCATCAATGATTTCTGTTTCTTGTCCTTTCGGGAACCACGTTGGATGCGAGCGAACAATAAAAGATTGATGGCCGAATTGTTCCAAAAATAGGCCGACTTTTTTAAGTTCTTCTAGTTGCTCTTCGACACGTAAAAATTCAGTAAGAGATAGGTCAATACGGTACGGTACAAGTAGTTCTTGTACTTCTTGCGCTACTCGTCCTACTTTATCACGGAAGTACTCATAATTAATACGTTCCTGTGCGGCATGTTGATCAATCATATATAACCCATTATCATTTTGAGCGAAAATATATGTTCCGTGCATTTGTCCAATTGGATAAAGCGGTGGTAAATCGTTACCGTTCATTTCAATCTCTTTTATTTCCCCGACCTCTTCTTCCAATTCCTCTAATTCAAAGTCGTCATCGTTACTGTTCCACGATTTCTCTTCTCGAATCGGTTCTTCGATTATCGGTTTAGAGGATGGCTGCCAACTTTGCTCTTCTCTTACGAGCGACTGTGGTGGTTGCCATTCTCGCTTCGCCGGTTGCCAAAGCTGCGCTGGTTGTTTCACAGTTGTTCGTTCTTCTTGTTTTTCATCCATGTCAGTCGGTAAAACGATGTTTGGCATCTGTGGTTCTTTCGGCTTTGTATGCTCAAACTGGAACTGTTCTTGCACACTTTCGTCTTTTTCTTTTTTCTTCGTTGTTACGCCTGCATCTGGAATGAGCTGTATTTTTTTAAATGCTGCTTGCAATGTTTCTTCGATAAGCTTTAGCAATTCTTGTTCTTTACTAAATCGAACTTCTAATTTTGCTGGATGTACGTTAACATCAACAAGCATTGGGTCCATTTCAATCGATAAGAAGCCGATTGGATATCGTCCAACTGGCAGTAATGTATGGTATCCTTGCTGAACTGCTTTCATTAATACGAAATTTCGCACGTAACGGCCATTTACGATCGTTGACATATAGTTACGAGACGCTCGCGTTACTTCTGGTAATGTTACATACCCTTTAATTGTGAAATCTAAAGATTCAGCTTCAATTGGAATAAGCTTCTTGGCAACTTGAATGCTATAAATTGATGCAAGTACTTGCCTTACATCACCATTTCCGGATGTATGAAGCAATTTCTTTTCATTATGAAACAGTTTTAACGATACTTCTGGATGTGACATTGCAATACGATACACGATATCTGTAATATTCCCAAGCTCTGTATGAATTGTTTTCATATATTTAAGACGCGCTGGTGTATTAAAGAATAAGTTTTGTACTGTAATATCCGTTCCTTTTCGGCTCGCTGTTTTTTCTTGTTTTATAATGTCTCCACCTTTAATGATAAGGTGGGTACCCGGCGCATCACCTGTGCTAGTGATTAATTCCAATTCACTAACTGAGGCAATACTTGGCAATGCCTCACCGCGGAATCCGAGCGTTCTTATACGGAACAGATCGTTTTCATCTTTAATTTTGCTCGTTGCGTGGCGTTCAAATGCAACGATACAATCTTCTTCGGCAATGCCATCTCCATTATCAATGATGCGAATTTTTGATAAACCAGCTTCTTCTAAGTGGATTTCAATAGATGTACTATTCGCATCGATAGAATTTTCCACAAGTTCTTTTACGACTGAGGCAGGGCGCTCTACTACTTCCCCTGCCGCAATTAAGTTAGAGAGTTGATCATCGAGTTTGCGAATTTTCCCCATCTACTTACTCATCCTTTCTTTAACTTTTTCTGTAAGCGATACAGTTCGTTCATCGCTTCTAAAGGCGTCATATCTAGTAAATCAATTTTTTTAATTTGTGCAAGTACTGCGCTTTCTTTTTGATCAAGCACAGGCTTGTCTTGTTTTTTTGAAGATTGGTCTCCTCCAAAGAAAGATAGTTGTGACTCTTCTTCAGTCTCTTCTTTCTTTTCTTGTATTTCTGCCGGTTCTTCTTTTACAACTACAGGTTCTGGAACAACTTCTCGCACCTTTACTTCTACACGCTTTGGAATAATAATTTCTTCTTGTCCTTCTAGTTGCGCTAACACTTCTTTTGCACGAGCGATTAAGCTATCTGGAAGCTCAGCAAGTTGCGCAACGTGAATTCCGTAACTTTTATCGGCTGCTCCATCTTGAATTTTATGAAGGAAGACTACTTTTCCATTCTCTTCAATAGCTGAAACATGTACATTTTTCAGTTGATCTAAACTTTCTTCTAGCACCGTTAATTCATGATAATGCGTAGAGAATAATGTTTTTGCACCAATTTGGTCATGAATATGTTCAATGATTGCTTGTGCAAGCGCCATACCATCATACGTTGATGTACCGCGTCCAATTTCATCAAATAAAATTAAACTTCTTTCTGACGCATTTGCAATCGCATTTTTCGCTTCTAACATTTCAACCATAAATGTACTTTGACCTGAAATTAAATCATCCGCTGCACCAATTCTCGTAAAGATTTGATCGAATACAGGTAATACCGCTTCTGTCGCTGGTACGAAACAACCAATTTGTGACATAACAGTAACAAGTGCTAATTGTCTCATATACGTACTTTTACCAGACATGTTCGGTCCTGTAATTAAAAAGACATCCATCTTCTCTGGCATAATACAATCATTTGGTACATACAATTTCCCGTTCAATACTTTTTCAACGACAGGATGGCGACCATCTTTAATAAAGATTTCACGCTTCGTTGTTAGCACGGGTTTTACAAACTGCTCTTCTTCACTTACAGTCGCAAAGCTTTGTAGTACATCTAATTCACTAATTACTTTCGCTAAATGTTGTAATTTCGGAATGAATACTTTTACTTCTTCACGAAGTGCTGTAAATAAATCATATTCCAGTTGTACAATTTTCTCTTCTGCTTCTAAAATTAACGTTTCTTTTTCTTTCAGTTCATCTGTAATGAAACGCTCAGCATTAGCAAGCGTCTGTTTTCGCTCATAGCGCCCTTCTGGAAGCGCTGCAAGATTCGCCTTCGTCACTTCAATGTAGTAGCCGAAAATACGGTTGTATCCAATTTTTAATGATTTAACCCCTGTAATATCACGCTCTCGTTTTTCAAGCTCCGCGATCCACGTTTTCCCATTTTTGCTCACGTAACGATATTGATCAAGCTTGTCATTATAACCGTCTTTAATAATATCTCCATCTTTAATAGAAAGTGGTGGGTTTTCCTGAATACTTCTTCCTAGTAATTCAGTTAAGCTCTCACATGGATCCGCACCTTGAATTAACCTTGCTGCATAAGCATTATCTAAAAGACTAATCGCTTCTAAAATAGCTGGTACTTGAAGTAAAGAACGTCTTAACTGTAATAAGTCCCGTGCATTTACATTACCAAATGCAACTTTCCCTGCTAAACGCTCTAAATCATATACTTCTTTTAGCTTTTCTTTTAAATCTTCACGTAAGAAGTAATCATTTACAAATGTTTCTACCATTTCTAAACGTTCTTCCACTTTCTCTTTCTGGATCAGCGGACGTTCCATCCACTGTTTTAACATACGGCCACCCATAGCTGTTTTCGTTTTATCTAATAGCCATAATAGTGAGCCTGTTTTTTCTTTCGTACGAAGAGTCTCAGTTAACTCTAAATTACGTTTTGAGTGCACATCAATTTTCATAAATTGATTTGTATAATAAATTTCTACTGGTTGCAAATGATCTAATGAACGTTTTTGTGTTCTTATCACATAGTTAAATAAGCGTCCAATCGCTTTAAGTAACTTTGCTTGTGAAACATTTTTCACAAGATGTTTTAACCCTTCCGGAATCGTTGTTGCATCTTCATACGAAATCGTCATTTTTAATGTTTCAGTCAATTTATTTAATTCATCTTTTGAAAATGTAGAATCTACAACAATTTCTTTCGAACCAGTTGCATACACCTCTAATAAAATATCTTCTACTGAACCTGTTAACAACGTCACTGTATTTTGTCCAGTCGTTAAGTCATTACAAGCTAGCGCATAAGATCCATCTTCGAAATGTGTTAATGCTGCTAAAAAGTTATTCTCTTTCTCGTCTATTGTACGCCCTTCCATCATCGTTCCTGGCGTAATTAGTTGTACTACTTCACGACGTACTACACCTTTAGCTGTTTTTGGATCTTCCACTTGCTCACAAACAGCTACTTTATATCCTTTTTCAACAAGTTGTTCAATATAATTTTTAGCTGCATGATGCGGTACACCGCACATCGGTATACGATCACTACTACCACCATCTCGGCTCGTTAATGTAATTTCAAGTTCATGAGCTGCTTTAACCGCATCTTCAAAGAACATTTCATAAAAATCACCTAATCGGAAAAATAAAAAGGCATCTTCATAGTCTGCCTTAACCTTTAAGTATTGCTGTATCATAGGCGTATATTGCGTCATGTCTTTCCTCCATAATTTTTACATAATAATCTATATTCATCCCGCATTAACGGGCAGTAAGATTCCCACCTCAAAAATCGGCTGGAACAAAGAAGTTAGGTGGGAGATCAACTGCCCGTAAAAGCCCGATTGGTTCAACTAATAATCAGTGGGGATGCCCCCCACTGATTATTAGTTGAACTTTATATATGTCACACTTCACGGACATCCATCTCTCCTATTTCAGGAGTCTTTCTTCATTATAACATATTTCATAAAGATTCATGTTCATTCAGCACCACTTATGTAAAGTAAAAAGCTAGGAAGAACTTCTCCCTAGCTTTCTATTACTCTTCTTCTGCGTCAACGATAAAGTTCGGATCTAATTCTTCAAACTCATCATCATCGACTTGGAAATCCTCATCTGATTCTACACAACCTTCAGGATTTACACTTACACAAATTTTTGTTTCCCCAACTACTTCTGTTACAAATTCACGTTCTACAGTTACAACAATTTTATTCCCATTTGGCGATACAAGAGCTTCTAAACAATTTGGCGGTTGAATGACACGAGCAATAATTTCTAAATCGTCACCAGAGAAGTTCTTATCACGATAACCAATGCTTACTTCGTCAGTGTAGTTCACACGTTCTGTTACAACTTCAGTCTTTGTATTGCCATCAAACGAATACCAAGTGTTCACATCATAGAAACCTTCAATTTCTACATGTTTTCCATTCTTTCTCGCTTCGTACGAGTGGTTAATTACCCAGCACCCTAAAATACTTGTTGGCTCATTATTCGATTCACATGTATGCGTTGACTTTGTATACTTACGTCCTTTTCCAACCACTGCTTTTGTAATAATCTCTCTAAATTCGGACATTCGTAACCCTCCTCAATCACTATTCACTTAATCATATGCGTGACAATAGCGGAATGTGTCATTCTTTTTTTGAGAAGAACTTACGTTTAATCCACTAAAAAAAAGAGATGTCAATATGACATCTCTTTAACAACCACAATTTCCTTTTTTACTTTCTACCGCCGCACCAGTTTCACCCTTAAGTACATCGCCGCCAGTTGAAACTAATATTTCATCTGTAACATTATTAGAAATGGTACTCGCAACTAACTGTAGTAAGTCATTTACATATGTTTGTGAAGATTTAAACTCCTGCACAACTGGAATATTGTCTAACTTATCTTGAAGTGCGTCAATTTCAGCTTCTACTTTTTTCAAAGCTTCCCACTTCCCGTAATGTTGCAAGTTAACTGCTTGTTTTTGCAATGCTTTAATTTCATCAATTGCGTGCTTTACATTTTCATTTTTATGAATTTGCGCCTCTGCTTTCTTAAAAAAATCAACTTCTTCTGTTTCAGAAATCATTTTCGCTAATTCTTTCGCTTGCTCTACAATTTCGTCTTTCGTATATACTTTCATCTATTATTTCACCTCAATCGGTTCCTCAACTAATTCCCCGTTAAGAGACCAAGTTTTTGCTTCCGTTATTTTTACTTTCACAAGCTGACCAATTAAAGATTTTGAAGCGACGAAGTTTACAAGTTTATTCGTACGAGTATAACCTGCAAGTACTTCCGGATTATTTTTACTTTCCCCATCAACTAACACTTCTACAACTTGACCTTTATAACGATTATTCTTTTCAACTGCCAACCCATTTACGAGTGTGTTTAATCGTTGTAATCGTTCTTTCTTTACTTCCATAGGCACATTATCTTTCATTTTTGCAGCTGGTGTACCTTCTCGCGGGGAATAAATAAATGTAAATGCAGTATCAAATCCTACTTCACGATATAACGACATCGTTTCTTCAAATTGCTCATCTGTTTCATTTGGGAAACCGACGATAATATCAGTTGTTAATACTGCGCTTGGAATTGTTTCTTTAATTTTTCTTACAAGTTCTAAATAATGTTCACGTGAATATTTACGTGCCATAATTTTCAACATATCTGTGCTTCCAGATTGAACTGGTAAGTGAATATGTTCCACTAGATTTCCACCTTTTCCAAGCACTTCAATTAAGTGGTCATCGAAATCACGTGGATGACTCGTTGTAAAACGAATACGGGCAATATCAACTTTACGAAGTTCGTCCATTAAATCGCCAAGACCGTATTCTAAATCTTCAAAGTCTTTACCATATGCATTTACGTTCTGTCCAAGTAGCGTAATTTCTTTATAACCATTCGCAGCTAAATGACGAATCTCTTGAATAATATCTTCTGGACGCCTGCTTCGCTCTTTTCCGCGTGTATACGGTACAATACAATATGTACAGAATTTATCACAGCCATACATAATATTTACCCAAGCTTTAATATCGCCACGACGTACTTTCGGAAGGTTTTCAATTACGTCTCCTTCTTTTGACCAAACTTCAACTACCGTCTCCTTCGAGAACATTGCATCTTTTAGAATGTACGGTAATCTATGAATATTATGCGTGCCAAATACCATATCTACATGCTGATTTTTTTGCATGATTTTATTTACAACAGATTCCTCTTGAGACATACAACCACATACACCAATTAAAAGGTCCGGATTTCTACGTTTTAATGATTTTAAATGACCAAGTTCACCAAACACTTTATTTTCAGCGTTTTCACGAATTGCACAAGTGTTTAATAAAACTACATCTGCATCTTCAGTTGAAAATGTCGGTTCATATCCAAGTGTTGTGAAAATACCTGCCATTACTTCCGTATCATGCTCATTCATTTGACACCCATATGTACGAATATAAAACTTTCTTCCTGCACCAAAATTACGAAACTCTTCAGGTAAGCCAAAATCCCGTTCAATTTTAACTTCTTCTTTTCCACGCTTTTTGGCATCTTTTAAGGAAGGTGGTTGATATACGCTTTCAAAGTATTTGCTATAATCTTTCTCTTCTTTTTTCGTAGAGGAATTTGCTTGTTGACTTGCTAATCGTTGTTGCTCGTTCATCGGTAATCTCCTTTCACCCTTAACTATACACACTCTGTAGTCTATTTTAATGCGCTTAGACCCACCTTAAAAATGGTTAGATAGCTTGATTGAGAGATAACTTGTCCTTTGAAACTTGAGTAATCGATCTAATCATCCGTAAGAATGAAGTCTTCCCCACACAAATAGACATTCCCTTTTTATTATTTCATCTTGTCCTACCCAAAAGCATATTGCTTTATCCCTATACACATTACCATAGTATGAAGCGTTTAGCCAATTTTAACAAGGAATAGGCCCTGCCTTATCTTACATTTCATAAGCAATGAACTTGCCATTTCCATACAACGATCCTTATATTATTTTACCATTCTGAATTTTCTAAGTAAACAAAGCTATCCTATATTTTTCATTCAGTAAAAAAAGGTTGCCAAATGGCAACCTTCTAATCGTTACATAAATTCAGCAACAAGCTCATCAAACATTTTCTGATCCATATTTAAATCAGCTTGTACTAATGGCTTTTCACTATAGCCTTTTACAAGTTCTTGATATGATGGTTGCGCAGTATTTTGATAAATTAAACCTGTTACTAATCCGTTATTTTCCATTAATGTTTGCATAGCCATCATGCGATTAGATGGATCATATCCCTCTACTGTACTTAGTTTCGTTAAGTTCTCTTTGAACCAATCGTACGTATTTACTTTATTATAAGTAACACATGGACTAAATACATTAATTAATGAGAACCCTTTATGGTTAATACCAGCTTCAATAATTTGCGTTAATTCTTTTAAATCACTTGAAAAGCTTTGCGCCACAAATGTTGCACCAGCTGTTAATGCCATTTCCATAACATTTAATGATGGTTCAATCGAACCTTGTGGTGTACTTTTCGTTTTAAATCCAGCTTCACTACGTGGTGAAGTTTGGCCTTTTGTTAATCCGTAAATTTGGTTATCCATTACTATATACGTAATGTCAATGTTTCTACGAATAGAATGGATTGTATGTCCCATACCAATCGCAAATCCATCACCGTCACCACCTGATGCGATAACTGTTAAATCACGATTTGCCATTTTCACACCTTGTGCAATCGGAAGGGCACGTCCATGAATACTATGCACACCATATGAATTAATATAACCTGATATACGACCTGAACAACCAATACCAGAAACAACAGCAAGTTCATCTGGATTTAAGCCAACGTTAGCTGCCGCACGCTGAATTGCAGCTTGCACCGAAAAGTCTCCGCAACCTGGGCACCAGTTTGGTTTTACACTGTTACGAAAGTCCTTAAATGTTGCCATTTAATACAACCCCTTTTTTGCATTCATTGTAAATCTCTTTTGGCAAGAATGGGTTTCCATCATATTTTAAAAGACTAGAAATTTTCTCACCACTACCAAGATTCATTTTCATAATGTTAGCAAGCTGACCAGTCGCGTTGTTTTCTACAACTACAACACGTTTTGCATTTTTCACAAGTGGATCGATTTCAGCTTTCGGGAACGGGTGAATTAAACGGATTTGAGCATGGTTTACTTTCATACCCTCTTGTTCTAAACGCTCCATTGCCTCTTCGATCGCACCACGAGTTGAGTTAAATCCAACAAGCAATACATCTGCTTCCTCATGCTTAACATTTTTATAAACAGGGGTATTAAACTTCAAGTTCTCCATTTTACGGAAACGTTTGTCCATTTGATCTTTACGGTTTATTGCCGATTCAGATGGTTTACCAGTTTCATCATGTTCTACACCTGTAACATGGTGAATACCATTTTTCATACCAGGTAAAACACGTGGTGAAACGCCATCTTCTGTTACTTCATAACGCTTGAAGTATGCTTTATTTTCACGTTCTGGTAATTCTGCTTCTAAATCCAGCTTACCGCGACGAATTTCCACTTTATCTAACGTAAGCGGTTCTACAGTTTGTTTACCTAAAGAAAGCTGTAAATCCGTTAAGAAAATAACAGGCACTTGATATTCTTCAGCTAAGTTAAACGCTTCTACAATATCATAGAAAGCTTCTTCCACTGTACTTGGCGCCATTACGATTTTTGGAATTTCACCATGCGTACCGTAAATCATCGCCATTAAATCAGACTGCTCTTGTTTCGTTGGTAACCCCGTACTTGGACCACCACGTTGCGTATCAACAATTACTAGCGGTGTTTCTGTAATACCTGCTAAACCAATCGCTTCCATCATTAAAGAAAGACCAGGCCCTGCAGATGCTGTTAATGTACGAACACCAGCATAGTTTGCGCCAATTGCCATTGTACAAGCTGCGATTTCATCCTCAGTTTGGATTACTGTTCCGCCGACTTTAGGCAATTTTTTAATTAAGTATTCCATAATTTCAGATGCAGGTGTGATTGGATATGCTGACATAAAACGAGCGCCACCAGCTACCGCACCAAATGCGATTGCATCGTTTCCAATCATAAACATGCGTTTCTTACCATCAGCTTTTTCAAGCTGCATCATGTTTACTTTCTCACCTAGCAATTCTTTCATATATTGAGAGCCACGTTTAATTGCGTCCATATTCTTTTGAACGACTTGCTCTCCTTTACGACCAAAGATTTCTTCAACAACATCCAAATAAGCTGTTTCGTCTAAACCTAATACCGCACTTGATGCTCCAACAGCAACCATGTTTTTCATTAATGATGTACCTAATTCTGAAGCAATATCTGTAAACGGTATCACATATAAATTTACATCTGTATTGTCAGGTATTGTTGGATTAAATTTCGCATCCGCAACGACAATTCCGCCTGGACGTAGTTCGTGGAAGTTAAAATCAATTGTTTCTTGATCAAAAGCAATTAAAATATCTAAGTCATCTGAGATCGCACGTACTTCTGTTGTACTTACGCGAATTTTATTATTTGTATGGCCGCCTTTTATACGTGATGAGAAGTGGCGGTAACCGTATAGGTAATATCCTAATCGGTTTAATGCTATACAGAAGATTTCCCCTGTACTTTCAATTCCTTCACCTTGTTGGCCTCCAACTTTCCATGAAAGTTGACTAATCATCTCCTACACCCCTTTTGGCTGCATTCATTGTAGTGTATTTTTTTACAGTATTAGTTTAGCATTTTTTATGCAAATAAACTACAACGGACGCAAATTATGCCTCTTCTGATTTCCCTGAATCTTAAGTATAAAGCTATTTCGTTTTTCATTCTAGTATTAGGTCCTAAAAAAAGCAATAATATCAATTGGATTTATTTTAATTTTTCTGATTTTTTAAAACAAAACACTTAAAAACTTATATGTTCAACAAAGTTATCATACAAAAATCGTTCTACAGTTGATGCAGCATAGTGTTTATATAGTTCATTAATTACATTTTCATAATCTTCATACACCGATACATTTACAACTGTTTCTAAAATCCCATCAAAATCTGAACCAAACCCTATGTTGTTTTCTCCACCTAGCGAACAAATATAATCGATATGTTTTATTATATCTGTAATATTCGCTTGTTTTTCATTTGTAAGAAACTGAGGTACAAAAGTGACACCAATCATGCCATTTCGCTTTATAAGGAATTGAATTTGTTCCTCATTTAAATTACGTGGATGGTCACACAGTTTATAGCAATTTGAGTGAGATGCAATAGGATTATTTGCAATTTCTATCACATCCCAAAAACTTCTCTCATTTAAATGGGACAGATCGGTCCATAAATGTAACGTATTAAGTTCTTGTACAACTTGTCTACCGAAAGTAGTTAAGCCTGCTCCACGTGTCTCTAGCGCCCCATCAGCTAACAAATTCGCATAGTTCCATGTTAATCCAAAGGAACGTACACCTAATTGATAAAACAAACGTAATTTCATCGCCTCTTTTCCAATTGCTTCGCATCCTTCTAATGTTAAAAGAGCTCCAATCTCGTCCTGTTTTAACATACTTATATCAGCTTTCGTTCGGATCAACTTCACACCTGGTAGCGATAAAATTTCATTATAAAAAATATCTATCATTTGTAATGCCGCTTCAAAACGTTTTTCATATGCTACTGTTTCTGGCACATATATAGCAAAACATTGTATACTTCCTTTTCTTTTCTTTAATTGTTCAAATGTAATATGTAATTGTGAATCATTTTTAAAATTCTTTTTCCCCTTTGCAATCCATAACTGTAAGAGTACATCACAATGAGCATCAAAAATTTTCATTTTCATTCCTCCACTATAAAAATAACCTGTTTGCATACTGCAAACAGGTTGTTTAAACTTAACGAGGTTCTACAATTAATTTTATTGCTGTACGCTCTTCCCCATCAATCATAATATCTGTAAACGCTGGGATACAAATCAGGTCCAAACCACTAGGCGCTACAAACCCTCTTGCAATTGCTACTGCTTTTACCGCTTGGTTCAATGCACCTGCACCAATAGCTTGAATTTCTGCTGTTCCGCGTTCGCGAATAACACCTGCAAGTGCACCAGCTACAGAATTAGGGACCGACGTTGCTTTAACTTTTAATATTTCCATTCCGCGTTTCCTCCTCGTTTCTTTAAAAAGTATTAGCAATTATATCACTTTAACTTATATTCACGAGGAATGGCGCGTATTCCTGCTAAATTTTCGTAATTTTTCTAAAAAATTAAAATATAATAACTTATCTAAATCTTTACGGAGATTTACTCAAAAAATGGTTGATCGTCATTAATTAAAATGCGCTCAATTTTCTTTGCTTTTCCTGTATTCGGATCCACATCAATTAGCACTGCACTTAATTGTGTTCTACCATTCGTCACTTCAAATCTTACCGGTAAGTTTGTTAAAAACTTCTTCAAGACCGCTTCTCTATCCATACCTAAAATTCCGTCATACGGGCCTGTCATACCAACATCTGTAATGTATGCTGTTCCGCTTGGTAAAATACGATTATCTGCTGTAGGTACATGAGTATGTGTACCTACTACCGCTGTAGCACGACCATCTACATACCAACCTAGCGCTTGTTTTTCACTTGTAGTTTCCGCATGAAAATCAACAAAGATAATATTCGTACGTTTTTTCGCAATGTTAATTAATTCATCCACTTTTCGAAATGGACAATCAATCGGAGGAAGGAACGTACGCCCTTGTAAGTTAATAACTGCAACTTCTGTTCCATTACAATTCACAAATATAAGACCTTTTCCCGGTGTTCCTTCTGGGAAGTTAGCTGGTCTTGCAAGATATTTTGCATCATCAATAAATTCAAATACCTCACGATTATCCCAAGCATGGTTTCCAAGTGTAACCGCTTGTGCGCCGCACTCTAAAAAGTTTCGATAAATTTTTTCTGTAATACCACGCCCACCTGCTGCATTTTCTCCATTAATGATTGTTACTGTAGGTGTATATTTTTTCTTTAACGCCGGTACGTATTGTTGAATCATACTTCTACCAGGAGATCCTACTACATCCCCAACAAATAATATTCTCATATGTCTTACCCTTTCTATGTACTACATTTTTTATTACTATAACTTCAAGCAATTTCCTTACAACAAATTTATTATAAGTTTGTTTCACTTGATTTTCTTTATTTTATCCAATTCCAACACAAAAAAATAAAGTGGTGTTTCACCACTTTATTTTGCGTATTCCACTGCACGTGTTTCACGAATAACAGTTACTTTAATATGTCCTGGGTAATCCAGTTCATTTTCAATACGTTTTCGAATATCACGAGCTAAACGATGAGCTTCTAAGTCATCGATTGTATCTGGTTTTACCAGAATACGAACTTCACGTCCTGCTTGAATTGCGAATGATTTTTCAACGCCTTCATAAGACTCTGAAATCTCTTCTAACTTTTCAAGACGACGAATGTAGTTTTCAAGCGTTTCACTACGAGCTCCCGGTCTTGCAGCTGATAATGCATCTGCTGCTGCAACTAAAACTGCAATGATAGAAGTTGGTTCTGTGTCACCATGGTGAGATGCAATACTGTTTATAACTACAGGATGCTCTTTATATTTCGTCGCAAGTTCAACACCAATTTCAACGTGACTACCTTCTACTTCATGATCAATAGCTTTCCCGATATCATGTAATAGACCTGCACGTCTTGCTAGTTTTTCATCCTCACCAAGCTCTGCTGCCATAAGTCCAGTTAAATATGCAACTTCCATAGAGTGTTTTAAGACGTTTTGTCCGTAACTTGTACGGTATTTCAAACGACCTAAAATCTTAATTAAATCTGGATGTAATCCGTGAACACCCACTTCAAACGTTGTTTGCTCTCCGACTTCGCGAATATACTCGTCCACTTCACGTCTTGATTTTTCGACCATCTCTTCAATACGCGCTGGGTGAATACGTCCGTCCTGTACTAGTTTATCAAGAGCGATACGAGCTGTTTCACGACGAATTGGGTCGAATCCAGAAAGGATTACTGCCTCTGGTGTATCATCGATAATTAAGTCAATACCCGTTAACGTTTCTAACGTACGAATATTACGACCTTCACGCCCGATAATACGTCCCTTCATTTCGTCATTTGGAAGATTTACAACCGAAACGGTTGTTTCAGCAACATGATCAGCTGCACATCTTTGCATTGCAAGAGATAAAATCTCTTTTGCTTTCTTATCCGCTTCTTCTTTCGCGCGAACTTCACTTTCTTTTACCATAACAGCGATTTCATGAGAAACTTCACTTTCTACTTTACCAAGAATAATTGCTTTCGCTTGTTCGCGTGTCAGATTGGAAATGCGCTCTAATTCTGTTTGTTGCTTTTGAACTAACTCTCCCACTTTGCTTTCCAACTCTTCAATCTGTTGTTGTCTCGCTACAAGAGAATCCTCTTTCTTCTCTAACTGCTGCTCGCGTTTATCGAGCGTTTCGTCTTTACGATCAAGGTTCTCTTCTTTTTGCATTAAACGATTTTCTTGTTTTTGTAATTCGCTTCTACGGTCACGAATTTCTAATTCAGCTTCTGTACGAAGTGTATGAATTTCATCCTTTGCTTCTAAAAGCGCTTCTTTCTTAAGTGCTTCAGCATCACGATTCGCTTCGTCTAAAATACGTCTCGCTTCATTAGCCGCACCATTAATCTTCGCTTCAGCAATAGACTTTCGAACAAAAAAGCCAACAACTGCACCGACTGTTGCAAGCAAAATGGAGATGAGTATCCAAACTGTACTCGTCATGATTTCACCTCCCCTTGCTATGAATGAAAAAAGACTGTCGGCATGTACATTGAATTACAACATACAGCAAAGACCGTCGTCCCGCTTTTTTAAGGGACTTTCTTCATTTCACAATTAAAATGTCATATTATTATTTCGGCAAGATTTAAACCTTACTCCGAATATTACTTCTCTTCTTGAGAAGAGTATATCGTATATAAGAAAAAATATACATTCTCATTGTATCTATCGGAATTTTCATTGTCAAGCGTTGTCTACTTTTACTTTCTTTACCTTCAGTCCTGAATGTTATCTGAATTTGAAAAATTGATAGCATATTATCCTGGAAAACCTTAGTAAATACCATTTTATTCCCTTAAAACATATGAATATCCCTCTTTACACATCCCGTTTGAGTCAAAAAAAATTTTTTAACTACTGCGATATACACGATTTTAATAGAAGGTAAAAAAATAAAAGACACGGGACCGTGTCTTTTATTTTTTAATCTTGAAGAGTTGAATCTTCCGTGTCTTCCACACCTGAGTCTTCACCAATTCCGTGATGATCACGAACAAAGAAGGCAATTTCCTCTCTTAAATCCGTATTCTCTTTTAAGAATTGTTTTGAATTTTCACGACCTTGTCCTAAACGTTCTTCATTATACGAGTACCAAGCACCACTCTTTTGAACGATATCAAGTTCAGAAGCCATATCTAAGATTTCACCTTCTCTTGAAATACCTTCTCCGTACATAATATCAACTTCAGCAACACGGAATGGTGGTGCTACTTTATTTTTCACTACTTTTACTTTCGTTTTATTACCGACGATGTCGTTACCTTGTTTTAATTGCTCAGCACGACGTACTTCAAGACGAACTGTTGAATAGAATTTCAACGCACGACCACCCGGAGTTGTTTCTGGGTTCCCGAACATAACCCCAACTTTTTCACGAATTTGGTTGATAAAGATTGCGATTGTTTTTGATTTATTGATTGCACCTGAAAGCTTACGAAGTGCTTGTGACATTAAACGTGCTTGTAAACCTACGTGTGAGTCACCCATGTCTCCTTCGATCTCTGCTTTCGGTACAAGAGCTGCTACAGAGTCAATTACGATAATGTCAACCGCGCCACTTCGTACAAGTGCTTCTGCGATTTCTAGTCCTTGCTCCCCTGTATCAGGCTGTGATAATAGTAATTCATCTATGTTAACGCCTAATTTTTGTGCATATACAGGATCCATTGCATGCTCCGCATCAATAAACGCTGCTTGTCCACCTTGACGCTGTACTTCAGCGATTGCATGTAATGAAACTGTTGTTTTACCTGAACTTTCAGGTCCGTAAATTTCAATAATACGGCCACGTGGGTATCCGCCTACCCCTAGTGCCACATCAAGTGCTAAAGAACCACTTGAAATTGTAGAAATTCTACGCTCAGCTTGTTCTCCTAATTTCATAATTGAACCTTTACCGAATTGCTTCTCTATTTGTTTTAACGCCATATCTAATGCCGCTTGACGATCACTCATTCAAAATTCCTCCTTAACTGAATTGCTAATCTTATTATACCTATTTTCAATTCAATTTGCCAACAAAAATCGAACATTTATTCGATTTTTTTATTTTCCATTACATAAAACTGCATTTAACCATTAAAAAAAGCTAAAAGAGACTTATATCTCTTCTAGCTTTTTATACAAATGATAAAACCCATATTTTGCTGAGCGTTCCCTAATTTGTTGACGACTTCCGCTTAAATTTAGAGGAAAGACTACAGTTGGTTCATCTTTAATCGCCAATCCAACAAATACTGTTCCCGGCTCTTTATGTTCTGAAGCATCTGGTCCTGCTACCCCAGTGAAACTAATTCCGATATCCGCTTTTAATAATTCTTTAACATTTTCAGCAAGATAACGAGCACATTCTTTACTAACTGCACCGTCAGTAGACAACACTTCCTCAGGTACATGTAAAACATGTTGCTTCACATCATTATGATAACAAATGACACCGCCTTTAAATACTGAAGACACACCAGCACTTTCTGTTACTTGATTACCGAAGAGACCACCTGTTAAACTTTCTGCACACGCTAAAGTTAATCCTTTTTTCTTCAATAACTCTATCGCCTTATAGTGCAGAAACTCTTGGTCATACCCGTAGAAAAATTCTCCTACTCTTTCTAAAATCAAATCTTCCATATGCTGAATGAGTTTCTCCGCTTCATGAGCATTTTGATGCTTCGCAGTTAAACGCAATGTCACTTCTCCATCATTCGCAAGCGGGGCGATTGTCGGGTTCGTTTGTCCATCAATTAAATCTTGAACTTTCACCTCTAATTGAGATTCCCCAATTCCGAAGAAGCGAAGCACGCGAGAATAAATGTTTTCTCCTGTTGTAAAGTTACGTAAAAAAGGCTCTACATAACTTACATACATTGGCCTCATTTCTTTCGGTGGTCCTGGTAATAAAATATATACTTTTCCGTTCTTATTTAAACCCATACCAGGTGCCATACCGTGATCATTTGCAAATACAGTTGCTCCATTCAAAACGAGTGCCTGCTTTTTATTATTTTCAGTGAACTCACGACCTGTACGCTTAAAATAATCGCTTATTAATGCTAATGCATTTTCGTCATATACAAGCTCTTCCCCTAAGCTAGACGCAATTGTTTCCTTCGTCAAATCATCTTTTGTCGGGCCTAATCCACCTGTAAAAATAAGCATGTCCGCACGTTCTTCTGCAACTTCAATCGCCTGCTGTAATCGTTTGTTATTATCTCCAACTACAGTATGGTAGTACACATTAATGCCAATTGAAGCTAACTTTTCAGATAAAAACTGGGCGTTTGTATTTGCAATTTGTCCAAGTAATAATTCCGTTCCAACCGCAATAATTTCAGCATTCATCCCAATTCCCCCATAAACTTCTATTTTGAGTTTACAAAAGCAGCTCTATTTTTCCAGAAATAATCCCATCCTGAAATAACAGTAAAAATTAATGCAATCCATATAAAGATATCAGCAACTGGAATATGGATTAAATTTAACGGTACATCGTGTAATAAATACGCTGCAATCGCAATAATTTGTGTCCATGTTTTAATTTTCCCTAATTGATTCGCTGCAACGACTTCCCCTGTTCCAGCAAGTACAAGTCGTAAACCTGTCACAGCAAACTCACGACTTATAATTACTATAACGATCCAAGCTGGTACAGATCCCATCTCGACTAATGTGATAAGTGCTGCCGAAACAAGTAATTTATCTGCTAACGGGTCAAGGAATTTCCCTAAGTTTGTTACAAGATTATACTTTCTTGCGTAATGTCCATCAATCCAATCTGTAGCTGAGGCAATAATAAAGATAAGCGCCCCTACTAAGTGTTGAATTGGTAGATCTACATCACCAATTGTGTATGAACCCCAATCAAAGGGTGCTAACATAATTACCATAAAAACTGGGATTAAGAAGATTCTAGATATTGTAATTTTATTTGGTAAATTCACAGCTATTCCTCCATCATATCAAAAACATTTGTTCATTGAAAAAAGTCATCGAAGCGATGACTGTTATTGTGCAGGTTGCTCTACCCCTTGGTTTTTTATCACCAATCTTTGGTGAAGTTCTTTTTCTGGATCCAATGGGTAAGCGACCACTTGGCCATTCAGTTTAACTTCAACATTCGTTGCATTTCCAATATTAAGTCGCACTTCTTTTGCTGTTGATAAATCACGTTTTTCTGTTTGACCACTTTGTACTGTAGTGTTTAGAATTTCATTACCCGCATCGTCCTTAACATCTACATAACTTGTACCCTTCGCTGAAATTTCCAGTTCTAATGTTTTATTATTATGAATTTCCAAAGTAGATACCTTACCACTTGTTCCAACTACTTTTACTTCTTGTTGTCCAGTTGGTTCCTCTTTCTTTGGCTCTTCTTTTTTTGGCTCTTCTTTCTTTGGTTCTTCTTTCTTTGGTTCTTCTTTCTTTGGTTCTTCCGCTTTCGCTTCATCTTTCTTCGTATCTAGCGGAGAATTTTCTGCTTTTTTAACTTCAATTTTCTCACTTTGAGTAGCCGGAACTCGTCCGTCATCTTTACCAGTCAGTGCTTGAATAACAAACCAAACTACGACTCCAAATGCGATTACTAACAATGCAATTAAGATTTTCGGCATATGATCTGCCATTGGCAATGATGAAGATTTTTGCATTGTTTCTTGTGTTTTTTGTCCAGTTGATACTTGTGGAACATCACGATTTTCAGATTGTGGTATCGTACTCTGATATTCTACAAGCAGTTCCTCTCCATTTAATCCAGCCGCATCTGCGTATTGTTTAATGAATGCACGTGCATAAAAAGCTCCTGGCAATACGTCATAATTGCCTTCTTCAATCGCTACTAAATGGCGTTTTTGAATTTTTGTAATCTCATGCAGCTGATCAATAGACAAGCCTTTTGCTTCTCTTGCTTCTTTCAGCTTTTGTCCTAATTCTGTCACTACTAACACCTCAATATTTCTTTAAAAGTCGAACATAGAGAAATTATTTTGCGTACCTTGCTCAATTTCATCTACTAAATTATATTGAATTTCTTCATCATAATCGTTACGTAACTCAATAATATAATCAAAATCATCCAATGTGTATTCTGACTGACTCACAAATACATCAGGATGTTCCACAACTTTCGTTGCAGGCAATCTCATAATTTCACGAACGAGTTGCCAATGCCTTTCATTGGCACGCTTTGTTGACACAATTCCATCTAGGATGAAAATATTGTCATCGCTATACTCATCTTCAATCAATTGACTACGAACAGTTTGCTTAATGAGAGTAGATGATACAAATAACCATCGTTTATTTGCACAAACACTTGCGGCAACAATGGATTCTGTTTTTCCGACACGAGGCATTCCTCGTATCCCAATTAGTTTATGGCCTTCTTTTTTCATGATTTCCGCCATAAAGTCTACAAGTAATCCTAATTCATCACGCACAAAACGAAATGTTTTCTTGTCATCTGCATCTCGTTGTATGTACCTACCATGTCTAACCGCTAGTTTATCCCTTAGCTTTGGCGGACGATATTTCGTTACCGTTATGTTATCCATCGTATTTAAAATTGATTCAAGTCTAGAGATCTGCTCTTGATTATCACACATAAGGAGTAACCCACGTCGTGCATTATCAACACCATTAATTGTGACAATATTAATGCCGAGCATACCGATTAACGAAGAAACGTCACCAAGCAAGCCAGGTCGGTTTTTATGTATTTCATATTCAAAATACCATTCAATCATCCAAGATCACTCCCCTTGCTTACTTTACACCTACGTACTATATTATATGATTTCACCTTAATAGGGAAGCTAAATGTATAATCTCTCCCGTGTAATTATTATACAAAAAAAGTAGAGAGGAGATTCTCCTCTCTACTTTTACTTATGTTGTACAAACTTAACCATTAAATTTGCGATTGTATGCTGCTCTTGTTCATCAGCAACTTTCCAAAGCTCAGACAACAATTTTTCTTGATCGTTACGCGCTTCTACTTCATTTGCTAAATAATCGCCAACACGAAATGCCATATCTGATACGGCACCATTATTAAGCCCTTTTCCTTCCGCTTGTTCTAAACGTTCTCCTAAAAAGCTCTTCCACTGATCAAAATTATCTAACACTGACATAATTAAGCACCTCACTATTGAGTAATAAAATCATGCTTAATTTGTGCAACTTTTCATTTTTTATGTAAGAATTTTTTAACAATGCCAGCCACCATTCACACCGATAATTTGTCCAGTTATGTAAGATGCTCCTGATGATACGAGAAATGAAACTGTCTTTGCTACCTCTTCTGGTAAACCTATTCTGCCTAATGGTATCTCTTCAGCAATGCCAATCTTATCTTCTTCAGAAAAGACACTTAACATTTCCGTTTCAATTGCACCTGGTGCTACCGCATTCACACGCAATCCACTTAAAGAAACCTCTTTTGCTAAAGCTTTCACATATGAATTTTGTGCTCCCTTTACCATTGAATATAACACTTCACAAGAAGCCCCTATTTGCCCCCATATAGATGAAACAACTACAATATTTCCACTTCTCCGCCCAATCATAGATGGAAGTGCCATTGATAGTAATTTATATACACTCTTAACTTGAAGTTCTACCATATAATTCAACTCATCATTTGTTACATCTGTCACTAATCCAAAGATACTCTTCCCAGCTGCGTATACGATAACATCAATAGGATGTTCAATTTGTCCCCACAACTGCTCTGCCCCATCATTAGAAGCTAAATCCGCTTGAACAGGAATTACTTCACCCCATTCCTTCTGTAACTCATTTACCTTCTCTTCACTGTTATTGTAATGAACATATACAGTATATCCATCTTGAATTAATTGTTTTGAAATAGCAGAGCCAATCCCTCCGCTCCCTCCAGTTACTAATGCATACTTTTTCATAATTACCCTCTCTTATCTCTACAAGCTCATTTTTCATATAACTAAATAATACCCTCATCTTACAATTTATCAATGATAAGATGAGGGTATCTTTTAAATTTTATTTTTTCGGTAAAACTTGACAAACGCTCATTTTTTCTTCTGATAATAATAATTTCGCTACTTCTTGTAAATCTTGAACAGTTAGGCTTTCTAATTCAGTCAATGCATCAAACAAGCTAGATTCATTAAACGCATATCGCGTAAATTGATTTGCAATATATTCCGGTGAATTCAACGAGCGTAAAAAGCCACCAATTTTCTTTTTCTTTACTCGTTCTAATGCTGCCTCATCTAATTGATCATAATTTGTGTTTAATAAAATATCTTTCAAACGCTTTTCCAATTCATCCGGTTGCTTCGTATCACCGCCAACCATTGCAAAACCGAAGTTATTCTCTTCCGTATAATCATACGAGAACGAATCATCAATAAGCCCTTCATTATATAACGATTCATAATGAACGGAGCTTTTTCCAAATAAATAATCTAAAAGTAACGTAAGCGCGATTTCTTGTTTTAAAAGAGCTTTCCCTTTTTCTTTTAAATTTGTCGCTTTAATACCGACTAAACATTTCGGTGTTTGTACAGGCATTGAAATGATTTTCTTCTTTTCATTTACCTCATTTGGTTCATCTTCAAATGAACGTACAATTTCCGGCTGATTTTTATAATCTTTTTTCGCTTGATTTTCACGCACTAAGTCCATTGTTTCCTCTGGATCAATTGCACCAACAACAAATAGTAACATATTGCTCGGATGATAAAATGTTTCGTAGCATTCATATAATAGGTCTTTCGTAATTTTACTAATAGACTCGATTGTCCCTGCAATATCAATTTTAATGGGGTGCTTTACAAACAAGCTATCAATTAATCCAAAGTATAAGCGCCAATCTGGATTATCTTGATACATTTGAATTTCCTGTCCGATAATCCCCTTTTCTTTTTCAACAGTTTTTTCAGAGAAGTAAGGCTCTTGTACGAAATTTAACAACGTATTTAAATTTTGTTCTACATTTGATGTGCATGAAAAAAGATAAGCTGTTCTTGTAAAGGATGTGAAAGCATTTGCCGATGCTCCTTGTTTACTAAACAATTGAAAAGCATCGTGATCTTCTTTTTCAAATAATTTATGCTCAAGAAAATGCGCAATTCCGTCAGGTACACGAATCATTTCTTCTTTACCTAATGGTACGAATGTATTATCCATAGAACCATACTTTGTCGTAAACGTTGCAAATGTTTTATTAAATCCTTGCTTCGGTAAAACATATACATCTAATCCATTCGGAAGTTTTTCATAATAGAGCGTCTCTTTTAATTGCTCATAAACAATCTTCTCCATTTATTCTCCCTCCGTTCCTTGTAAAAAGTAAATTGTATCTAGTTCAATATTTTTAGCAACTTTCACAATCTCTTCTTTCGTCACACTTTCTATACCTGTTAACCATTCTTCAACTGGACGTGTACGATCTGAAATAATACCATGATATAGCATTTCCACAAATCCACGTGGCGTATCAATTGCTTCTAATATTTGATTTTGAATGACACTTTTCGTTTGATGCATCTCTTCTTCAGAAAAATCACCATTTTGCATCGCAAGCATTTGTTCTTTAATAATTTCAACTGCTTTTTCATAATTTTTTGCTTCAATCCCTGACATAACAAACAACAAGCCTTTATGACTTTCAAATCTTGATGCTGCATAGTACGCTAAACTATTCTTTTCACGGACATTTACGAATAACTTTGAATGAGAAAAACCTCCAAACAGCCCATTGAACAATTGCAGCGCGAAATAATCTTCATCTTTATATGTGACAAACGTACGATAACCAATGTGTAATTTACTTTGTTTTAATTCTTGTTTTTCAACAACTTCTTTTTCTTCATTATTTCGCTTATGAAGGAGTACATTTCTTTCTCTCACAGGACGCGCTGTAATAGAAAAATACTTACTTACAAGATCAACTGCGTTTTCTGAAATATCACCAATAATATATAGATCCATTTCATCTTCCGCTAACACCTTTTGATAATATTGATACAGACTTTCATTTGTAATAGAAGTAACACTCTCTTTTTTTCCATTTGCACTTAATCGATACGGTTCTACTTTGCACATTTCTTCGATTAAACGCTCATTTGCATAGCGCATTTTATCATCATAAGTAGCTTCAATTCTCTGCAAAAGCGCTCTTTTTTCACTTTCTACAATAGAAGGTAGGAAACTATTCCCCTCTGTTGCTGGATGTAAAACAATATCCGATAACATAGAAAGCGCTTTTTCAAATAACGGTGGTGCATCGTGTAAATATACTTCATTTGCAATGTCTACATAAATGGAGATGATATGGTCTTCCCCTTTTTTACTTACATCTACTCCCAAAGACGATCCGTATAATTCTTCTAAATATTGACGTAGACGAATTACAGAAGGAAGTTTTTCTGTCGCACTTTGCAATACGTATGGCAATAGGGCACGCTCTGTCACCGTCTCCTCATTTAAAGGTGCTTTAAAACGAAATACAAAGGTATTTGTTTTATATTTATCAGTCGGAATAATATGTACTCGCAAACCACCTAACTCATGTAATTGTTGTTCCATTAGTTTCATTTATAGCCCTCCTTTACGTATATAGGAATATTCCTCTTCAATATACAGTTTTTAGAAATAAAAAACCAATTTTTCTTCCTTATTATGCTTACAAATGACTTTTTCTAAAAACTATAATATGTAAGGAACATAGTAAAATTTCGTATTACATATATTCTATGTAAAAAAGCTCACACTAATGTGCGAGCTTTTTTCTACTTACAAATTACTTATCGTTTTCCTTTTTCATAAGGAGTTCCTAATGCTTTCGGAGCTTCAGAACGACCTACAAAACCGACAAGTGCTAATATTGTGAATACATACGGTAATATCGTTAATAAAACACTTGGAATCTGGTCTAATACAGGAATTGTTCCACCCGTTACACTAAGAGACTGAGCAAAACCAAAGAATAGAGCTGCACCCAGTGCGCCTAGCGGATTCCACTTCCCAAAGATCATAGCAGCTAAAGCTAAGAAACCTTGTCCTGTAATAGTTGCCCCTGAGAAGTTATTAGAAATGGACATTGCAAAAATCGCTCCACCAATTCCGGCAAACACCCCTGATATACAAACGCCGATATAGCGCATTTTATATACGTTAATCCCCATCGTATCCGCTGCCATTGGGTGTTCACCAACAGCACGCAATCGAAGACCAAACGGTGTTTTATAAATAACATACCAAACAACAAATGCTAAAATAATCGCAATATACGACGTTATTGGTACATTTGAAAAGAATATTTTCCCTATAACCGGAATATCCGAAAGACCTGGAATATCAATCTTTTCAATACGGTACTGAATAAAGTCAGTCTGCCCTTTATCAAAGATCTTCTTAATTGCAAATACTGTTAAACCAAGAGATAAGAAGTTAATTGCTACACCACTTACAACTTGATCCGCTCGGAATGTAATAGATGCTACTGCATGAAGTAATGCAAATAAACCACTACCAATTGCCGCAAACAATAACGCAATCCACGGAGTCATCGTTCCCCAAGTATCACCCATTAATAAGTTTGTAACAACTCCAATAAATGCACCAAATAGCATTAGTCCTTCTAATCCGATATTTACAACACCCGATCGTTCACTAAATACACCACCTAGTGCTGTGAAAATTATAGGTGCCGATGTATATAACGTACCCGTCACAAGAATGGCTAATATATCTAAAAAGCTCATTTATTTCCCCTCCTTGCTCATGCGTGTAAGCGCCCATCTTAACACATAACTACATGCAACAAAGAAGATGATACATGCAATAATTACGTTTATAAGCTCTGATGGCACATCTGCCTCAAAGTTCATTTGAGGGGAAGCACTTTTCAAACCACCAAATAATAAAGCTGAAAGGATAATACCAAACGGATTATTTCCTCCAAGTAAGGCTACGGCAATCCCGTCAAACCCTACCCCTGTAAAGGAGGACATCGCTGTCATGCTTTGGAATGTTCCTAATCCTTCCATCGCTCCACCAATCCCTGCGAACGCACCAGCAATTGTCATGGAAAATACTACATTACGAGAAACTTTCATCCCTGCATATTGAGAAGCATGTTGATTAAATCCTACTGACTTTAATTCATAACCTAAAGTTGTTCGATCTAATAAGAACCACATTAAAATAGCGATTAAAATTGCTACAATAATTCCCCAGTGAAGGCGTGAACCGTCAGTAATGGATGCAAGCCAGTCTGAAGATAATGACGCACTCTCTTTAATGTCGTACGTTTTATCATTACCCTCGTGTAAAAAGCGCTTAATAATATCATATGTTACATATAACGCGATATAGTTCATCATAATTGTTACAATAACTTCATTAACTTGAAACTTTCCCTTTAAATATCCAGGGATGAAACCCCAGATTCCGCCTACTAACGCCGCGAATAAAATAGATAATGGAATGTGAAGAACAGCTGGTAGCGAGACTGCATAACCGAACCAAACCGCTGCAAGCCAACCAACTAACAATTGACCCTCTACCCCGATATTAAATAAACCTGTACGAAATGCAAACGCCACCGATAAACCAGCAAGAATAAGCGGTATCATTGTACGAAGTGTTTCACCAATCGCACTTGGACTGCCGAACATGCCTGTCCAAAGTGCACTATAACCAACAATTGGGTCATAGCCACTAACTAGCATTACAATCGCTCCTACAAGTAAGCCAAAAATAACGGATAGTACTGGGACTAAAATATTTATCGTTCGTTCTGTTAAAAGTTTTTTAGCCATTTGTACCCACCTGCTCCTTCTTTGTTCCTCCAGCCATTAACAATCCAAGCTGTTGTTCATTCGTTTCTTTCGCATCAACTATTGCTACAATTGTTCCTTCATAAATAACAGCAATTCGATCGCTAACATTTAAAATTTCCTCTAACTCTAGTGATAAAAGTAATACACCTTTTCCTTTATCTCTTTGCTCTATTAATCTCTTATGAATAAATTCAATTGCCCCTACATCTAAACCACGTGTCGGCTGTGCAGCAATTAATAAATCTGGATCACGGTCTACTTCACGTGCAATAATTGCCTTTTGCTGATTTCCCCCAGATAGTGCACGAGCTAACGTTTGCTCACTAGGTGTACGTACATCAAACTGTTCAATAAGTGCCTTTGCTTTTTCTGTAATTTTGCTGAAATTTAAAATCCCTTTCTTTGAAAACGGATTTTTATAGTACGTTTGCAAAACTATATTATCTCTAACAGAAAAATCAAGAACGAGTCCGTGTTTATGACGATCTTCTGGAATATGACCAATTCCTTCTTCTGTTATTTTTCTAACAGGCCAATTTGTTATTTCTTTCCCTTTAATTGCAATAGAACCTGACTCAACTTTTCGTAAACCAGTAATTGCTTCTATTAATTCACTTTGTCCGTTTCCATCAATTCCTGCAATACCAACAATTTCCCCCGCACGAACAGTTAAGTCAAGGCCTTTTACAGCAGGTAGTTGACGTGCATCGTGAACAACAAGGTTTGCAATTGAAAGTACCTCTTCTTTTGGCTTCGCGTCTATTTTTTCTGTTTTAAAATTCACTTGACGTCCGACCATTAATTCTGCAAGTTTATTTTCATCCGTATTTGCAACGTCAACCGTTCCAATCCCTTTTCCTTTACGAATAATCGTACAACGATCGCAAACTTCCATAATTTCTTTCAACTTATGTGTAATAAGAACAATAGATTTCCCTTCTTGCACAAGCTTTTTCATAATTTGAATTAGCTCATGAATTTCTTGTGGTGTTAACACAGCTGTCGGTTCATCAAATATTAAAATTTCTGCCCCGCGGTAAAGTGTTTTTAAAATCTCAACACGCTGTTGCATACCGACAGAAATATCTTGTATTTTCGCATATGGATCTACAGCTAAACCGTATTGTTCAGACAGTTTTTGAATTTCTTTAGCAGCTTCCTCAACAGCAATTTTCCCTTTTTTCTTCGGTTCGTTTCCGAGAATAATATTCTCTGTAACTGTAAAATTATGAACAAGCATAAAGTGCTGATGTACCATTCCAATACCAAGGTCATTTGCTATATTCGGATTTGTAATCTTTACAGTTTTTCCTTTAATTTTAATTTCACCTTGTTCTGGCTGGTACAAACCAAATAGTACATTCATCAATGTGGATTTCCCTGCACCATTTTCTCCAAGTAAAGCATGTATTTCTCCCTGCTTTACTTGCAGCGTAATATCATCATTCGCTACAATGCCTGGGAATACTTTCGTAATGTTATTCATCTCAATTACGTATTCCATTGTGTTCCTCCTTTTAACAGGGAACATTCCCCTATTACACTATTAACTTATTAAGCAATTCGGAAGTTTTATACATACAAAGGTTAGTTCTATGAACTAACCTTTGCTATTTCTCTATTTATTTTTTTAGAGAAGCTTCATATTCTTTATACTCTTTATCTGTAGCTGGTACTTTAATTGCACCATCTGTAATTTTCTTTTCAAACTCTTCTACTTTTGTTAAAATTTCAGGGTTAACTTTTTTCACGTTGTCAGTTGTTTTTGCAATACCAACGCCGTCATCTTTTAAGCCAAACGCTTCTATTTTACCGCCTTTTAATTTACCGTCTTTCGCTTCTTGTGCTACTTTTTCAACAGCGATATCTACACGTTTTACCATTGAAGTTAATGTTACGTTTTCAGGCATACCTTCTTGGTTTTGGTCACGGTCAACACCGATTACCCAAACGTTTTCACCTTTTTTCTTACGGTTTTTCGCTTCAGTGAATACCCCATTACCTGTACCACCAGCAGCATGATAAATTACATCTACGCCTTGACCATACATTGCTGAAGCAAGAACTGTACCTTTTTCAGGTTTATCAAATGCTTCTGCATATTCAGATACGATTTCAATATTTGGATTTACTGCCTTTGCACCAGCTTTAAATCCATTTTCGAATTTACTAATTAAATCACTCTTCATTCCACCAACAAATCCTACTTTATTCGATTTCGTTGACATAGCTGCTACCGCACCTACAAGGAATGAGCCTTCATGATCTTTAAATGTAATGCTTGTTACGTTTGGTGCATCTACAACAGTATCAACGATTGCGAATTGTTGTTTTGGAGATTCTTTTGCTACTTCTTTAATTGCACCTTCTAATTTATAACCAATTCCGAAAGATAAATCATACTTATCTTTTGAAAATTTCTTTAAGTTCGGAATATAATCTGCTTCTTTTTCAGACTGTAGGTAACGATAATTTGTCTTTTCCTTTAAATCGTTATCTTTACCAAACTTTTTTAGCCCTTCCCAAGAAGATTGGTTGAATGATTTATCATCAACGCCTCCAACATCTGTTACCATACCGACTTTGAAATCTTTATTGTCTTTACTGTCTTTCTTGTCACTGCTCGCTTTATCCGAGTTACCACATGCACCTAAAACTGTACTTGCTGCTAATGTTAATGATAATAAAAGACCTGCTTTTTTCTTCATACTAGAAACCCCTCCTAAAATGATATATATATTTCTTCTTACGCTGCTGTCCCTTACTTCTTGCTGTCACCTCCCTAAAAAGGAACTTACTTACATACGTTTTCTTAATACGTGGAAGCTAAACTTATCAGCTCTAAAGTAATTAATAGAATATAAGATTGGCTCATCATTTTGATCATAGTGCATTTGTTTTAATACAAGCAGTGCTGTTTCAGGCTCACATTCTAAAATCGGTGAGATTTTCGGATGGTAACCAATCGGCTCAATATGAGCAACCGCATACGTTATGCGCTTATGCGTGTTATTATGTATCACTGTAAGTAATGATTCTTCATTGTAGCCCGATAAATCCGGCAATATTTCTTTTGCAAGTTTATCAATGCAATATACAACAGGTTCCCCATCCGCTGTACGCACACGCTCAATCATCACTGCATTAAAACCATCTTCACTATTAAACTTCTCTTTTTCTTCTTCGGTTAAAGTTGTTGTAGATGATGATAAAAAGATTGTTCCTGGTGTTTTCCCCACACTAGAAATCATATCTGTAATACTAGAAAGTTGTTCTATTCCAGAAGAAAATAATGGCTTTGCATTTACAAACGTCCCTACACCATGTCTACGAATGACAACATTTTCTTCTTCTAAAATACGCAATGCTTCCCTTAAAGTAGCTCTACTTACGCCAAGTTCTTTCGCTAAATCAAACTCTGATGGCAGCTTTTGTCTTTCTTTGTAAGCCCCATCTTTAATTTTTTCTTTGATGTGATCAATCACCCGTAAATATAGGTGACGACTATCGGATTTTACTGACATAAGACTCCCCCGCATTTCAATTATTCGACCTCTGATGTAAGACTTCTTTTCTCTTTTTTCAACTTACAACATAGTAAACATGACTAATCACTAAAAATAAACACAATTGTCGAATAAATATTAATAATTTTTTTAGATAAAATTTTCACTCTTTACTGCATAAAAAAAACTTTGCACCATAAACATTCCTCTTTTCGAGAAAAAGTTCGGCACAAAGATCCCTTACATCCTTTGTTACACACTTTTCCCCTCATAGTCTAGCAATTCATGGTTGCCAGGTAGAAACTTATGGACCTTATCTCCAAGATTATATGAGGCAGTGATTCTTTTCGAAGTAATCTTACCACTTGCTCTCATACGTGTCAACAAAATTTAACATTTTTCTACAATGAATATCGAACATTTATAAAAAGGCACACTCATAGCATTCGTATTCTAAAGAACCGACTTGAATGTAAGCCCTTTCTTTCTTGTTGAATATAGTATATAACAAAAACAGTATATAAAAAAGCCTAATTGCAAAAACAATTAGGCTTTTTTTAAGAACTTTTTTCTTGTACATCATTAATGAGCACTTCTCTCGGTTTACTACCCTCATATGGACCTACTACACCGTTCATTTCCATTGCATCAATTAGACGAGCAGCTCGCGTATAACCTACTCTAAATCTACGTTGCAACATAGAAACAGACGCTGTTTGCATTTCCACTACGAGCTGAACTGCTTCATCGTATAATTCATCTTCAACTTGCTGCTTTGTCTCAGGGACATCTTGTGGAATCATATCCTCTTGATATTGTGCTTTTTGCTGCCCAATAACATATTCTACAACTCTCTCAACTTCATCATCTGATAAAAATGCACCTTGTACACGAACAGGCTTTGATGCACCAATTGGTATAAATAGCATATCTCCACGACCTAGCAGCTTCTCTGCGCCACCACCATCAAGAATTGTACGAGAATCCGTTTGAGAAGATACAGCGAATGCAATACGTGATGGAATATTCGCTTTAATAACACCTGTAATAACGTCAACCGATGGGCGCTGCGTTGCAATAATTAAATGAATACCAGCCGCACGAGCCATTTGTGCCAAGCGCATTATCGCATCCTCTACATCCGACGAAGCAACCATCATTAAATCTGCTAACTCATCCACAATTACTACAATATACGGTAATTCAGGTTGTTTCGCTTCCGATTGATTATTATGCGCTTTAATATAATCGTTATACCCTTCAATATTCCGCGTACCACTATGAGCAAACAACTCATAACGGCGTTCCATCTCACTTACAACCTTTTTCAAAGCTTGCGATGCTTTTTTCGGATCAGTTACAACTGGTGTTAATAAATGGGGCACACCATTATATACATTTAACTCTACCATTTTCGGATCGATCATCATTAATTTTACTTCATGCGGTTTTGCACGCATTAAAATACTAACTATAATCCCGTTAATACACACACTTTTCCCACTACCTGTCGCACCGGCTACTAGTAAATGGGGCATTTTATTTAAACGGGCCAATACAGCTTCACCTGTAATATCTCGTCCAAGACCAATTAACAACTTCTCTTCTGGATGATTATTAGCCTTAGAGTCCAGCACTTCCCTAAGTGTTACCATAGAAACTTCTGAGTTCGGAACTTCAATCCCTACAGCTGATTTCCCGGGAATAGGCGCTTCAATACGAATGTCTTTCGCAGCTAAAGCAAGCGCTAAATCATCACTTAAACTAACAATTTTACTTACCTTTACTCCCATATCAGGATACACTTCATACTTCGTAACTGCAGGACCTCTGTGTACTTTTGTCACTTTCGCTTTCACACCAAAACTTTGGAATGTACGTTCCAATTTACGAGCATTTTCATAAATTTCCGCATTTTCATTTGTAACTTGCTTATTTTTTGGGAACTTTAATATATCAAGCGAAGGAAGCTTATAATCTTTATTTTCAACATTTGAAAATTGCATCGGTGGGGCACTTGTTTCCGCCTCTAAAGATTCCACAATTTTTTCTCCACGCTTTTTCTTAGGCTCTTCAATAGGTGGAGCTTCTTCAATAAACGGTGAAGTAATTGGATCTGTTACATGTTCTTCTTCCATCCGTTTATCCTCTTCTTCATTTACAGGATAATTCTCAGTGAAATTTGAAATAATGGGGGGATCAATTTGCATCTCTTCCATCGGCTCAATCACTTCTTCTTGCTCCACAGCACGTGCGTGTCTTGAACTTCTTGTTGTTTTTTTCTTTTCTGTTTGTTCAGCAATCCTTTTTGATCGCCAATCTTTATAATCCCCTTGCATAACTTGAAATTGACTTCTAAGAATTCTACCCACCGGGGCAAGAACTTCTCCAATATGCTTATTTGTTATACAAAGTATTCCAAGAATAACTAAAATAATTCCAATGATATAGGCTCCTACTTCATCAAATAAGAAGTAACATGTTGCGAACATGAGCGCACCAAACATCCCACCGCCTAAGTGAACGCTATCTGGCCCTTTTTTCATTTCAAGAAAGAAGTTATCTTTCGTACTCACAATAACAGAAGTATTTTGCACTGCTCCATCTTTCGTAAGAAGGTTAAATAATGTAATATGACTGAACATTAATATCGCCAATACAATTAAATAAAAACCGATTAACCGTTTATTTAAAAGGTTCGGCCATCCACGTTTTATAACAAACGAAACCGATAAAGCTATTACACCTAACACACCAATTATGTACCACTCACCAAAGAAGAAGCGAAAAAATAACACAAACGATTTCCCTACAACGCCTAGCTGTAAAATCGTAATGATTGAAAGTGCAAAAAGAGCCAAACCGACGATTTCATAATATAGAGTTGGCTTTATCGTACGTCTTGCCTTTGCCTTCGTCCCTCTTTGCTTTTGTTTTGCCATTTCTTCACCTCGTGTTCTACATATAAATAAGGACAACCTCTAAAAAAACTCTACTTATATGTCTGTTTTCTCTATTCTTTCAGGTCTTTATCTCTTCTATTTTTACACTTCTTGTAAAATGTTAAATAAACAGAAGAAAGCAGCCCCCTACTCATGGCTGCTCAACCGTCTTGTTTTTTATATTATACCATAGCTTCTGAACAAAATCCTTCTTTTTGCTAAAAGGTTATTTTCTGACCAGGCTCATACTCTAAGTAGTGAAATGGATTCGTACTTAACACACGCACAATAGAATAACACCCATGTTCCTCTTCAGAAACCATCAATTCAACACCATGTATATTTACAACTTTTTGACTTTCACATTGCGAATAATCGGCAGGGTATACAAGTTGCTCTGGCATAATTGTATATAGAATCATTGTAGCATCGTTCCTTCTGCATTATCATCTGCGCGAGCCTCTATTAATTCGTTTAGTTTTTGAAGTGCACTCCCAATGCCACCCACATCATCAATAAGACCATACTTCACTGCATCTCCACCAATTACATTCGTCCCAATATCTCGGGTCAAATTCCCTTTCGCAAACATAAGTTCTTTAAAACGATCTTCCGTTACTTTCGAATGTTTCGTCACAAATCGAATGACTCTTTCTTGCATTTTATCCAAATACTCAAATGTTTGCGGCACACCTATAACAAGACCGGTTAAACGAATTGGGTGAATCGTCATCGTCGCTGTTTCTGCAATAAATGAATAATCAGTCGAAACTGCAATTGGTACACCAATCGAATGCCCTCCGCCTAAAACAAGAGATACCGTCGGTTTCGAAAGCGAAGCTACCATCTCAGAAATCGCTAGCCCTGCTTCAACGTCTCCTCCAACTGTGTTTAATATTAAAAGCAAACCTTCAATTTTCGGATTTTGCTCAATCGCGACAATTTGCGGGATAATGTGCTCATATTTTGTTGTTTTATTTTGCGGTGGCAACTGAACATGACCTTCCACCTGTCCAATGATTGTTAAACAATGAATACGTGATTCATTCATTTGCGGCACATTCGTTTGTCCAAGCTGTTGAATTTTCTCCACTATTGAAGCTTCTTTCGGAACTTCTTTCGGCCCAGCTTCTTTTTCTTCATTTGTATAACGATCACGTTCTGTCATATCGCATCCCCTTTCACTCGTATATAACTATTATTTCTTAAGTTATAAATTTCATTCGATAGGGTTTAAAAAGAAAAAAGATCACCCGTAAAGGTGATCTTTTTTACACTTCCATAATAATCGGTAAAATCATAGGTTTTCTCTTTGTCTCTTCGTACAAGAACTGCCCTAATAATTCACGAATATTTTGTTTTAACATAGACCATTCAATTGAATATTCTTTAATTGATTGCTCAACAATCATGCGTACAATCTCTGTAGATCGCTCAATTAATGCTTCTGATTCACGAACATATACAAAACCACGTGAAATGATTTCTGGACCAGAGATAATTTTCTTTTCATCTTTACCAAGTGTTACAACAACTACTAATATTCCATCTTGAGATAACATCTTTCTATCTCGAAGAACGATATTACCAACGTCACCTACACCTAATCCATCAATTAAGACATTACCAGCTTGCACTTTACCAACTAAGTTTGCTTCATTATCACCAAAAGCAATTACATCGCCTTTTTCTACGATAAAAATATTTTCTCTTGTAATACCTACATCTTCAGCTAAATATGCATGTGCTTTTTGCATACGAAACTCACCATGTACGGGTACAAAATACTTAGGTTTCATTAAATTTAACATTAGTTTTAATTCTTCTTGACTACCATGACCTGAAACGTGAACTTTTCTTTCACCGTAATAAATAACTTCAGCTCCAGCTCTAAATAACAAATCAATAATTTTCGATACAGATATTTCATTCCCCGGAATTGGAGAAGCTGCAATAATAACAGTATCACCTTTACGAATTGAAATTTGTTTATGAGCTTGCTTCGCCATTCTAGAAAGTGCTGCCATCGGTTCCCCTTGACTACCTGTCGTTAAAATAGCTACCTTTTTCTCTGGGAAGTTGTCTACTTCTTGTAATGAAATAACCATACCTTCTGGAACATCTAAATAACCAAGACGTCTTGCAATGTCTACTACTTTCACCATACTACGTCCTACTACCGCTACTTTTCTTCCTGTTTCGGCAGCCGCGTCAAATACTTGTTGAATACGATGTACGTTCGATGCAAATGAAGCAACGATAATACGACCTTCTGCACCGTAGAACACTTTAGAAATTTCTACACCAACTTCTTTTTCCGAACCTGTATAGCCTGGACGCTCAGCGTTTGTACTATCAGATAATAAGCAAAGTACGCCTTCATTTCCGATTTGTGCCATTTTCCCAAGATCTGCTCCATTATTTCCAATTGGAGTTTGATCAAATTTAAAGTCTCCTGTATACACTACAGCACCTTTTGATGTATGGAAACAAACACCAACAGAATCCGGAATACTATGTGTCGTTCCAAAGAATGACACTGTTGTAGTATTAAACTCTACTGTTGAATTTGAATCGATTGTTTTTAAGTCCACACGGCCTAACATGCCCGCTTCACCAAGTTTTTCTTGTATAAGTCCTACCGTTAATTTCGTTGCATACACTGGAATAGATAATTTACGAAGTACATAAACAATTCCACCAATATGATCTTCATGACCGTGAGTAATAAATAAACCTTTTACTCGCTCTTGATTTTCCACTAAGTATGTAATATCAGGAATAACGATATCAATCCCAAACATTTCATCTCCTGGGAACATTAATCCTGCATCTACAATAAAGATTTCAGAATCAATTTCAACACAGTACATGTTTTTCCCGATTTCACCTACTCCACCAAGAGCAAATACTTTAACAGACTCATTCTCTTTTCTCTTCATGTTGTTGCCTGGTTTAAAAATCTTGCAAACACTGATTTCACTAAAATTGTAGAGACACCAGGGGAAACTCTACAACCACCATATATTCACCGTCCAAGACGAATGTCCTTACCGTTATGCGATATCATGTCCTTGTATATTTTTTAAACCAGGTTTCACCTCTCTTTCATTATATAAATCAAATATCTTATTCGATATGATATGAAAATTTAATTAAATTATAATTTCTTCCAATTTTGCTAAGCATACCCGTACTAAGCTACTTAGCCATATTATACCTGATACAAGAAATAGAACACAAGTTAAATTATATGAAAGACTATATAAGAAGCTAAATTGAGGTTGTAATTTGCGAGGTTTTTTTCCACATACTACCTATTATTTTTTCTACTTATATAAGATATTAATGGAAAAATATACATGTGTGTTCTGTATATAAACATAAAACGCTATTCACTAAAAACACATGCTCTCTATAATCAATTTCTAACCAATATTATGCCGTCCCCTTCTTATTACACCTCGTTAACTATGCTATTTTTACCACTCACGTATATTTAATCTAAATAAAAATGACCTAGTTTCACACTAGGTCATTTCTTATTAACGAGGAATAGATTGCATTACAGATTGTAACGTTACTCTTTCTTCTTCTGTTAATGGAAGAAGCGGTAAACGTACAGAACCTACATCTAATCCAACCATTTGTAACGCTGTTTTTACTGGCGTTGGGCTTGGCGCCATAAATAATGAATCCGTTACTCTTACAAGTAATTGATGTAATTTTTGCGCCTTCTTAAACTCTCCCGCTTGGAATGCTGTAATCATTTCTTGCATTTCATTTCCGATAACATGAGATGCTACTGAAACGATACCTTTCGCTCCAACCGCCATAGCCGGTAACGTTAAACCGTCATCACCGCTGTATACTGCAAAGTCGTCCGCTGTTTTTTCAATGATTGCTGTCATTGTTAGTACATCGCCGCCTGCATCTTTAATCGCAACAATGTTTTCTATTTCTGATAAACGAACAACTGTATCAACGGAGATTTGTACAATAGATCGTCCTGGAACGTTATATAGCATAACCGGAAGTGGCGTGCTTTCAGCAATCGTTTTAAAGTGCTGATACATTCCTTCTTGACTCGGTTTGTTATAATACGGCGCTACTAGCATAACTGCATCAACACCAACTTCTGTTGCCTTTTTAGTTAAGTCAACAGAGGCATGTGTATTATTGCTACCTGTTCCAGCGATTACGGGCACCCTTTTATCGACAACAGATACGACATGGCGATATAACGCTACTTTTTCTTCTGAAGTTAATGTAGGAGATTCACCTGTCGTTCCTCCTACCACGATTGCTGTTGTACCGTTATCAATTAAATAATTTACCAATTTCGTTGTCTTTGCAAAATCGATATTCCCGTTTATATCAAACGGTGTTACCATCGCAGTTGCAATTGTCCCAAAATCTATCATGGTCTCACTCCTTATTGTTCCAGTTGCTTTTCTTTTGAAAGCTCAAACGCACTATGTAATGCATTTACAGCCTCCACTAAATCAGTTTCTTTTACAAGAACCCAAATTGTCGTATGACTATCTGCCGATTGCAGAATTTGAATACCTTTTTCTGCTAAAGCTGTAACGATTTTCGCAGTAACCCCTGGGATTCCTGCCATTCCAGCTCCAACGATAGATACTTTGGCACAATGCTCTGTCACAATTGGCTCATATCCAAGTTGTTTCAACACTTCGACAGCACGAGCTGATACATTATCATTTACTGTGTAAGCTACACCAGTAGGAGAAATGTTAATTAAATCAACACTAATGCCTTCGTTTGCCATTTCTTTAAATACATGTTGTTGCAAATCATATGCCGTTTCTTTTGCAAGTACTTTAATTTGCGTTACGTTTGATACGTGGGCAATACCTGTAACAGGACGTTCTTCTACATCCTGCCCTTTTGTAGCACCATCGTATGCTGCAATAAGCGTACCTTCGCTATCAGAATACGTAGAACGTACACGAAGCGGTACTTTTGCATGCATCGCAATTTCAACCGCACGTGGATGAACGACTTTTGCACCTTGGTAAGCCATATTACAAATTTCGTTATACGTTACCGTTTGAAGATGACGTGCATCTTTTACAATACGAGGATCCGCAGTCATAACACCTTCTACATCTGTGAAGATATCAATAAATTCAGCATGAAGCGCAACACCTAATGCTGAAGCTGAAGTATCGCTACCTCCGCGTCCAAGTGTTGTCGTATCACCTTTTTTCGTTTGCCCTTGGAATCCTGTAACGACGATTACATCTAGATTTTCTAATTCTTCATGTATACGATCGCAATTCATTTCAACGATTTTTGCATTCGTAAAGTCATCATTTGTTACAAAACCAGCTTGTGCACCATTTAATGCCGCTGCTTTTATACCGTTCTCATTCAACATATTAGAGAAAACAATTGCAGAGATTAACTCTCCACATGATAATAATAAATCTTGCTCACGTTTAGAAATAGTAGATTCCTCTTGATTTACAAGACTTAATAACGTATCCGTTGCATACGGTTCACCTTTACGGCCCATAGCAGATACGACAGTAACTACTTTATATCCAGCAGCTAACGATTTTTTTATATGATGAAGCGCATGCTTACGTCCATTTTCATCACGTACTGATGTGCCACCAAATTTTTGAACAATTATTTTCATATTTTGCACCTTCTCTTAGCCGTTTACACTAATTGTAATTTTACTAAGCGCTCTGCAATTTGAACAGAATTCCATGCAGCGCCTTTTAATAAGTTATCAGATACGACCCAAAGATGGAATCCTTTATCGTTATTTAAATCTTTACGGATTCTTCCAACGAATACTTCGTTTTTACCTACTGCAGTAGCTGGCATTGGATATAACTGCTCTTCTGGATTATCTTGCAGAACAATACCTTCTGCATTTGCAAGTAAGCTCTTTAATTCTGCTACTGTTACGCCTTCCTTTTCTACTTCGATGTAAACAGACTCAGAATGCCCTGATACAACTGGTAAACGTACGCATGTTGCCGCTACTTCTAATTCAGGCATATGCATAATTTTTTTCGTTTCATTAATCATTTTCATTTCTTCAAATGTAAATCCATTATCTTGGAACTTATCAATCTGTGGAATCGCATTAAAAGCAATTTGGTAATGTTTTTTATCACCTGATACAGGTAAAACATTCGCCTTAGCTTCTTCGCCATTTAAGATTGCTTGTGATTGTTCATGAAGTTCTTCAATCGCTGCCGCACCAGCACCTGATACAGCTTGATATGTGGAAACGATTACTCGTTTTAAACCATATTGCTGACGAACTGGCTCAAGAGCTACTACCATTTGAATTGTAGAACAGTTTGGATTTGCAATAATACCATTATGTTCTTTTAAGTCGTTTTCATTTACTTCAGGTACAACAAGTGGCACGTTTTCTGTCATACGGAATGCACTTGTATTATCAACAACAATCGCACCGCGCTTTGCTGCTTCTGGCGCTAATTGTTTCGATACAGATCCACCAGCACTAAATAGTGCGATATCTACTCCTTCAAAACTTTCAGGAGTCGCCTCTTGAACTGTAAATTCTTCGCCTTTAAATACAAGTTTCTTACCTGCAGATCGTTTAGATGAAAGTAACGTTAATTTCCCGATTGGAAATTCTCGTTTCTCTAAAGTATTTAACATTTGTTCACCAACTGCGCCGGTTGCTCCAACTACAGCGACATGAAAAGTTTTTTGCTTTTCCATCACTATGCCCCTTTCTAGATACCAATCCTTCTATAACTTAGAATTAGAAGGAGTATACAATACCCCTTCTAATCTTAATAACGTTAATTTTATCATATTCTACAGTAAGAATGATGGTTTCATCAAAAATTGTCCGTTTTTTTTCGTTTTTTAATTCATATATCTGAATTTTTCTACGACAACCGGTTGCAATTGTTTTCCTTGTAGCGCTTCTAATACTGTATCTTCCAGTAGCTCCATACGAGCTACCATTGAGTTCGGTTTTTTCTCTGGTGCGTCTTGGCCGAATGGGACGAAGTAGATGTTTTTTGTGGCCATTAGGCGCATGAGGTTGACGCCAACAGGGTGATGACAATATAAATATTTCTTTTTCTTCTATTATATAATCATTTCACAGGCTGTAAATTTTTTTCATTTCCAAGCATGTATATCATATTCTTCGTTAATACAATAAATGAATTCAACGGTAAAGATAGGGATTTTATATATCTAATATTTACAATTTATGTTATGGTACAATATGTTAATTAATTACAATGATTTCTAAAAGGAGAATACATAATGAAAGCAAAAAAACTCATAGCATTAACAGTTCCAGTTCTATTATTGTTCGGTTGTGGGGTAGGAGATAAAGATTCTACTCCTAAGACTGAGCAAACCAGTAAAGCAATGTCGAAAACAGTAATATCTGAAAAACAGTATCCGTATTATATTTGTGAGCAACTGGTAGAGTTTCAATACAAGAAGGATTTAATAGTGTTAAAACTAGGAGAAGCTACAAAGAATAATAAGGGGTATAAAGATGTATTCAAAACAGCAGACGATATGGTTGAAGCCTTAGACCGTATGGAGAACATAGAAGTACCTGATAAATACAAAGACATTCATAGACTCATACAAGAAGGAGTAACAGATGCAAGAAAGGGAACAAAGTTAATACAAGACGCTAATAAAGAAGATGGACAGGAGATTCAACTAGCTATATTAAAAAGCGCTCCATATATGTCAGGTGTAGATGGAGAACAGTGGAAAGAAGCAATTTATAAGTTAAATCAGGAAACTAAGGATGCCTACGCCAAAGCACTTGATAAGCAAATGGAAGAACATACAAAGTAATAGAGTAACTTGTAATAATACATACTTGATATATTATTTGATTTAGGGGGCATCTTCATGAAGGTTGTACGCTCTATATTTAAAAGTTTTCGTTTAATAGGTCTGATTATAAAACCAATATTAAAGGCATTATCTAAAAGTAAATTTTAAATAACATAGCAATAAAAAGGAGCCAACTCATAAAGCAGTGTCCTTGATTCTTATGGACGAAGACGGATATAAGAGAGTAACTAATTAAAGTAAGGAATAACGTATATGAAAATTAAAGTATTACTAGCAAGCATAATCGGACTGATGCTCGTATGGTGTCTATCAGCTAAGGATACTATTACTATAGAAGAAGGGTTCACACATCAATTAGACTTTGAAAACAAGTTGAAAGAATACTCAAACGGTATGATTGAGATTGAGGATTCAAAGATAGAGTATCGTGAAAAGGAAAACGACAGGGTTTATTCCGCAAACTGGAATGGATTCACGATTTATTCAAAGATGGGTAAGAGTGATTGGGTATCAAACTCCGTTTCAGTTGCAACAAACATGAGAGTATTTGAGGATAAGACAAAATATGAACAGTATCATAAACTAATGGAATGTTTGATTCGTATTGCAGACACAAAACTATCTATAGAAGAGATAGATAAGTTAATCGCTAAAGGGGTAGACGAAAACGAGTCACCAAACACGTATGATTTTGGATATGATAGGTACGTAGGAAAAGACAAGACAAATAACATTAGTTTTACCATAACGGATAGAAAATGATAAGACCATAGTGATTGGTCTTATTTTTTTGTCTCCTTTTAACCAATAGCATTTTGAAAAAAACACGCTAAGCAACAAATAAAAAAAGCCGCCCAATTAAGGACGGCCCTTGTTTTTACTTCACATACACATAGGCTTCATTTGTTGTTACATAGTATGTTTTGCCTTTACTATTGTGTACTTTATATTGTGACGATCCATTGACAGTTACTTTCACATCAATTGTGAATCCTAACCCTGCATCTACAGAGCCAGCAACATCTTTATCCTGCCAAGATGGAGCATCATAGAAACGTAGATTGTTAACTTTTGAAACAACACGCTTTCCAACAATAGAAGAATCTACTGTGCTTTTCTTATTAAACTTCACATAAGATGAATCGTTCTTAATCCACTGATCTCCACCGAGATTTAACCAACCATCCTTTTCCGCCCACACAATATAAGATTCTGGTTTGTTTAGTTGACGAATCTTAGAATAGCTTGTACCTGGTCCTTTACGTAAGTTGACGTTGTAACCTTCAATATAAGCAATACCATCTGTTACAGCTACTGGAACTTCGGCTGGCTTAGATGGCTTGTCAGGTACAGAAACATCTACATTAGCATTATTATATGTGCGTTGCACATCTGCTCTAAATTGGGCTTCTGAAACGCCATGAGATTTTAAGTAATCAAGTGGATCTTCATGATCTGTACCACCAAGATACTTCGTAACATCGTAGTGAGTCCATAATCCTTTTTCTACAGATAATCCACGATCACGTAAGATTTTAGCTAGTAACTTTACGTATTTATCATAGCTGCGTTTGAATTTTGTATAGTCCGCAGTTTCGCATAATTCTACATGTACAAAACGTTTATTAGCAGAAGGACCACCCCCATAAGCAATGTACTTTGTATCAGCAATTTGGATTGTTTCATTCCAATCAACTGCATAATGAACGAATGCATTTCTCCATGTACGAGACTCATATTTTTGAATGTTGATAGCTGGCGCTTCTGGAGTGGCTGTAGAATGAGCTACAACACCCTCATATGCACCTACGCCATAACGGTATGGTTGTTTCGGTAAATCAGGAATAATAAGCGTTCTATCAGCAAAAGCGCTTGTTGCAATAGATAAAACTAAAATAACCGCAAAGACTACAGAAGAAATATGTTTTAATGTCTTTTTCATTTTTCATCAACATCCTTTTTCATAATTTTTGTGTGATCAAATAATCCGCTTGCTGACAGTCCAATGATGATTCCTTGAAATACATCTGTTTTTATATCTCCGCCCAAAAATAAAACGCCTAGCACAATGCCAAGCGTTACATTCAATAGCGGAACATATTTTGTTTGTAATCCGATTGTTTTTCCAATTTGCGAAAGACCTACTACAATGCCAATCATTACAGCTAAACTAACCATTACATACCACCTCCCTTCAAAAAGAAAGTGAGAGCTGCTCCTACAATTCCACCGACAATAAGTCGTAAAATCCAGGTAGTATTTGCGCTAATTTTATCTAGTTGCTTGTTGATATTATCAATATCTTTCTCGTTGCCTGTTGTACGCATTTCCAAACTTTTAATCTCTAATCTTATTTCCTTAATTTCTTGCTTGATTTCTTGAACATCACTTCTTACTTCTTGTAACCCTTCCACTTTGACCACCTCATTTCAAAATAAAAAGAGCAGCGAAATCGCTCCTCTATGCTATAAAATCCGTATTTTATTCAAATTAAAAACAGCTCATGGCTGCCCTATTTATTTACATGTATTTAGTTAATATTGATCCGCCGATAATGCTTTTTCTATCATTCTATTTTCTACTTCTTCCACATGTTCAATTGTTACTTCATCAGAAGCCCCCGGGCTCTTACCAGTTAGCTTTACATAATCTTCGGCACAGATAAGACTTACTTTATCGAAAAGCTCAATCTCGTAAACTCTACCACCCTTATTACATAAGTCACATGCAGTAGCAATCCGCATACTCAACGTGCCATCAGGGAGCCCCCAAACTTCAACTTTTGTATCTTCCTTGATACCGCAAAATTCTAGCATATCGTTTGGAATGCTAACTGTGACCTGATTTTCATCTTTCTTCAAATCAACTACTCTACCTAAGAATGGTGACTGTTCATTAGGTGGCATTGGACGCATAAACTTATCTGGATTCATACTCATCTTCCTCTCTATGTTCTAGAAGTCATATTTGTGAAATTAACATAATTCCATCTGCCATCATGGAAATACCATCCTGTACCTAAGCTACCATTTGTATAATGAATAGAACCTGCATTAAAACCAAAGTATCCACCACCTACGTTAATCCCATTACATTCAATTGATTGTGTCGTTGCAACAGGGTCCTTCGATTCAATCCGAAATCTATTTTCATTGTTGTAAATGTGACCGATGTAACTTCTACGTTCTCCACCGCCACGGGGATAAAAACTGAGTCCCGCACGATCAGTTCCAACGAGTGCCATCATTTCGCCATTGCTTATGATTTCAAGTGGCGCATTCATATAGTTCCATTTGTTCACATGATTGTGATAAATAACATTATCTTTTGTACCAAGCGCAATTGTAGAAAAAGGCAGTGTTCCGTTTACGAGTTCTCCATGTGTCGTATCCCAGTTATAAACGGAAGGAACGTCACCTTCCACCAACTGAACACCTGATACAGCAATTGCTTGCATATTATTTAAGAGCCCCTCGCCAAATAAATCAATATAAACATAACCATTTCCTTCTACATAGTTACTCGGCACAGTGAAGGTTAAAGCGTATCTTACTATTTTCCCAGTTTGAATGCTTGGTGCATCGTAAGTTTTTGATGCTCTTCCAAGCTCCACGGGAGTGTCACCGTTATATTTACCGAATACCGCTCTCATGATTGGCTTGTTTGTAATGTTTACACGATTATCATTGGTAGTTGCTCTGAAATGAGCCGACAATGTGTATTTCTTACCTGGTTTTACCCCTTCAAATAATGTAAATCGAATCCAATTTGACAAATCTATCCGCATCGGATTAACCATTGGCTCATAATTGTTAACCACTGGTTTCTCAATATATGGATTAGACATAATTGTCCATGTAGGACTGTATTCGATCTTCAAAAAGTAATTATTAAAAGTATTAAAAGAAATGTGTGAAAAGTCATGATCTGGAATGAGATTCTTCCTTGGTGTTACTGAAAATTTCTGCCCACGCTCATCTTCAAAAAAGAAGTCAGCCATTTTTGCTGTAATACCATTTTTATCAATTGTTACTTTATCACCACTGATTTTAATGACATCAGCGTCTATTCCTTTTGCTGTTAGCCATTGTACGATTGTATCCGCATTAATCTTCAACTTAGCAACATCGATTTGAATCTGTTCAGCTGTTTGGTTAATAGCTGAGATGATATTGCCTTTTTGGACGGTACTAGTAATTGCTTTTTCGGTTACGTCAATACGTCCCGCTTGTTTTTCTACATACGCTTTATCCGCATATCTTCCGTCAGCCTGTACTTTCGTATATACTTCGCTCTTTACTGCAGCAAGACTAATCCCCTGCGCATTGGCGGAAATAAGACGCTCGAATTCAGTTGTTTTCTGATTGTAATCTTGTGTAGCTACTTTATCAGCAATATCTCCAATCATTTTATCAACATCAGTTTGATCTTTTGGATGCAACCAAAATTCTGTAGCTACTTTACCTCGCTGTAACATAGGCATACAGAACCAAGCTCTACCATTTCTTTGTACGTATGGTCGAAACCTTACAAATCCAGTTCCTGCCGGAGCTTTAGCTGTACAAATAGCCCTGACCCAAGTATTAGTAATGATTTGAACTCTTTCCCTAGCAGTTGAAATTCGGGTTGTTTTATTCGATTGCCAAAACTCCATCTCGATAAATACACCATTATCAATAGGAACTTTTCCATCAGTGTTAAAGTAAGCAGAAATAACAATATCTTCATTAGGAGAACAATCTATAAATTGACTAAAAGCACCCCACCATACATCCTGGGTTTGTCCTGTAGTGTGCATAGAAAACGAATTGTATCCTTTATACTTTAGGTTAGGATCTATAGAGTGCCCAGTAGCCCAACCCCAGTATTTATTCCCTTGAGTAAAACCAGCGTCACGAATCTCATTAATAGACCCAAGACCGCCTACATAGTTCTCAACATCTCTCATTTTCAAGGTCAAATCAAGTGCGTCAGAATGTTGTTTGATTGTAGATTGAGCGTTAGAAATCTGTTTACCTTGTGCTGTTTGTGTTTCTTGTAACTTACTAACGTTTTGAGAAATACCTTCAGCGTTTTTCTCTACTGCTGTTACACGCTTATCAAATCCACCCTGATTATTTTCTACTTTTGTTACTGTTTCTTTGATTCCATCCACACTTTTTTCAATCTCAGTTGTTTTATTTGTTAGAGTATTTGCTTGCTTTTCTACACTTGTTAACTTCTCGCTCATTTTCCCAGCTTGCTCTTTAATTTCAGTTGTTGTTTTCTTAAGATCATTTGCAGTTTGCTGCACATCAGATATTGTCTTTTTTGTGCCTTCCACATTCGATTCGACCGTATTTAATTTATTACTAATTTCACTATCTTTTTTAGTTAACGATTCAATAGATAGTTTAAATCCGTTAGAATCCTGTTCAAACTTCGTTACCTTCTTATCAATTTCACCCTGTTTATTTTGCACATCAGAAATCGTACGACTAAAACCTTGTAAGCTTTCCTTCACTTCATTGACTTGTCCTGTGGCTTGATTTTTCGCTTCCTGAACCTTTTGGTTTAGCTCTTGTTTTGTGGATTCAATATTTTTATTGACTTGCTCAAGCGTTTCTTTCTTAACTGAATCCACATCAGGAACAACAGGATCCCATTTGCCATCCTTCCACAATTTCAAGATACCAGGCTTGCCTTTGCTGATATCTTGCCACAACGTTTTTCTATCCTTTAAGGATGCTGTTGGTGGATTTACGCCTTCAATAATATCAACGGTATTATTCTTCAAGTTTTCAGCCACTTGTTCAGCGATTTTCTTTGCTGCTTCCGATTCTTTTCGAATGACTTCTGTTTCTGTTACATTTTCTTGAAGTTTCTTATCTAACATATTTAGTAATTCTTTAGATGCTTTATTTGATAAGCTACCCATGATTTGTGCGTATAACCTATCGATAAGACTTCGTGTATCTTTAATTTCACGATAATTACCAAAGATATATTTATCTTTCGATGGATCAGTGTCACATTCATCTGCTGCTATTAACCTAGCTTCTAAGAAAAGTGGTGGACTAAACCCTGTATCTTTTATTCGTACCGTATCTCCTTTACGAACCGATTCATGAGATAAACCAAACACTTTTTCAAGCGCTACTGCACTTACTTCATATGAAGTAGAACTATCAATTCGCTTCTTTAATTCTGCTTCGGTTAACTGTTTGAGTCGTTGCTTCGTCATATCTTGATCTTCTGTTTGCGGTGAATACATATCGAATAAATGCTTGCCATCTTTTGACCAACGTTGCAAGGCATCATTATTTCCTACATAAAGTTTGCCATTGTTTATCTCTTCAAATGTGAGAAATTCGCCAGTTTCACTATTTTGTGGACCAACACCTACAAGAGCGGTTACTACATCTTGGCTACTCTCAATGCGCCGGATCCCTTGTACATCTTTTCCTAACAAGAATTCTTTTCCGTTGTCACGTCCTACTTTTTTTATTACATCTACATACCGACCGACAATAAAAGATCCCATTATTTCTGTTCTAAAACGAATCTCAAGTTCAAACGTAGATGCGATTTGTTTTAAGAGATCAAGTGGATTTGTAAAATCCTTAATATGAATAGTACGTATACCAACAAACTCAGTAATCCCACGTTTCCACTCTGTACCTTGTAAAGCAAAGTCCGTAGATTCATTGACTGTAGTAGCTTGTAAAGTTTGCGGTTTAATCACAGTCGCTTTCTTTAGCTTTGTATGTTCACCAAGTGCATAAATCTTTTTTGGACGACCTGTTGAATCTTGTTCTACTTCTGTAATAATGTATGAAACAAAAGTACCGTCACGAGTTTGTTTAACGACAAGGTTTTGTTGTATAAGTGATGCCGCTATCTTTGTACCATCAGCTGTTGTGAACTCAAATTTATCTTTGTTATCTTTAAGCTCCCATTGGCGTAAATCATCCCAATAATCCTGTTCTTTGATAACACCTATGATTTGTTCTGTTTTAAAATCCACAATGTGTAATAGATTATTTGCTTTACTCATCTGTAACGCTCCCTATATGTGACATCTACTTGTCCAATGTTGTTTGGGGATATTTCGATTTCATTCTTTCCTTTTTCAATACGTATATAGTCACTCATAAAATCCTTTATATTTATCGCATCTGCTCCGTTAATACGAATACTTGCATCCGATGAATCGATTTCTACAAGATCTCCTTTTTGAACAATATAAGGTATTTGACGTTCTGTATTGCTGTTTACTTTTTGCACTTTAATATCATGTACAGCCGCAATTAATGATGGTGCATCATTAAACGAGCATATATGAACAACAATTTGAGCTACCTTTTTCATAAAGCTATTGCCCGTATCCCACCATTGGGCAAATTTTTCTGTATGATAATTTCCTTTTTCATCGATTAAAGCAATATCACCTTGCCAATAATTTCCCACTCGTGCAATGTGTAGACGTCCATAAAAATCATTCCATGTTGTACGATAATAACCAGTTTCTGCTATAATCAGATGATTGTAGTCACCGTTCCCTGCCATAACCTCACCGAAATTCTCGCTAGAATTTCTATATGCATCAAACATACCTACTTTTCCAACTACAACACTGTTTTCATCTAATAAATAAAGTTCTACCCGTCCCATAGTTGCAGGGTTTAAGTTTCGACATTCAACTATTGCATCAAGTGTGAAATCTTGTAGCGGTCCTCCTGTAATGCTTCTTTTCACTGCTGGTCCATGCCAAAATTGCCCTTGACCGTAATCAGATGGCATGATACGTGCGCCATCCGCTATCATTTTCCCTGCTACGATTCCGTAATCTGAAACAAAATCCTTTCCCACTTCCGTCCAACCCACTAGAGAATTCGCTTTATCATGCATAACCAATTCATACCTACTTATTGGCGTTTCATCTATCTTAACTGGATACCCTATACGAAAATGTTGACCTCCATTTTTATTTATAATATCGATGAATGTGGACGGATTCTCTACCTGTATCTTGAATTTCGGTTCTGAAAATACACTTCCCTCATTCAAAGCATCCATTTTAATCATATTATTTGGTTCTAGTTTTGCTTTTGCATTTCGAATTGGTCCTAATTTATAAGGCATTGGACAAATGAATTTGATTGTTCCTATTCCAAGTGTTACAAATTCATCTGGATCAAAGCTATCATCCACAACTGCTAAATACGTTCTGTTTGGTTCTACATCAAAAATAAGTTCTGTGGGTTGATCTGTTATTAGCCAACTTGCAATTTCTTCTTTCAGCTTTTCTAAGTTAGATCCATCAGGCACTATAATTCCTACCGGAATAGATAAAACGCGCATTTCTGTTTGTGTGTTTAACAATCTTGCGCCTGGATATCCTGGAACGTTTAGAAAATTTCGTTTCAATGGTGCCCAAGTAGGTCTTTTCCATCCTTTCGCAATTTGAATAAAGCCTTTACGTATTTTGTTAAATGTAAAAGAACTCATGTTGACACCTCATTTCTTTATAAAATAAAGAAACCCAAACCTAAAAGGCTGAGTCTCTTTGTTTTTCTCTTTCTTGGTACTCGGTAGTATATCGATACGTACCACGCGCCACATCTCGCCCCTCTATAACAACAGGAACTTCTACAACCAAATCACCGCCAAGCATCGGAATTGCTCCGTCACCAGATGATCCAAATGAGTTATTAAATACTTGATTTGATACACCACTTGTCATAGCCTGTTTGCTATTTGACATATTTCCATACACACCACTCATAACAGACTTTAAACCCGATAATTGACTCACAGAACTAGCCATCATACGGCTCATGTCACCCATTAATTGATTTATTTCTCCCGGCATAGCAAATTGTTGTCGTGGCATGGCTGCTGCGATTCCTGCACCAATAGACCCAAGTGTCTTTTTATTTAAAGGCAATACCGCTTCTGGTCCAGCTTCACCAGCACCTTGTAGATTTCCACCCATCATTCCAAAGATAGTTGGTTTAGTGAAGATACCACCTTTTGCACGCCAATCAATATTAATTCCTGATGGATAAGTAACATCTTTACCTAAAACGTTTTTCGTACTTGTTTGTAAACTAAAGTGTGGAAGAGGTGGCATTTCAGGCTTTGGAATTTTTAATTTTAAATCACTAAAGAATCCCTTAATCTTCCCAATAAATTCTTCTACCTTACCAACTGCTTCTTTGATTGGATCGATGATGTTACGTTTAGCCGCATCGAATTTTTCTTGTGCTGCATTCTTTACAGCATCAAATTTTTCTTTCGCTGAATTATATAGATCAGTAAATTTTTGTTTGGCTTGATTATACGTTTCAGTTACTGGATTAATTACGTATTGTTTCACTAAATTCCAAGCTGTAAGTGTATAAGATTTTATCGTTTCCCAATTACTTAATATCCAATTAGCTAAATCTCCAAGTTTTTGCTTGGTTGTATTCCACAACTCTTGGACAGGTTGAATAACGTACTGTTTTACCAAACTCCACGCTGCTGATGTATATGATTTTATTGTCTCCCATTGTGAATTTAGCCATGAAACTAAATCACTGAACTTTTCTTTTACTAAGTTCCAAGTGTCTACGACTGGTTGAATGATATATTGCTTAAATAATCCCCAGGCTACTTGTGCCACAGCTTTTGCAATTTCCCATTGTGTACCAAGCCAAGTAACCATTTCACTGATTGTTGTATTCATCCAATTGTAAGCTTCTTGAATTGGTTGAATAATATATTGGCTTATAGCTGCCCAGGCGATTTGCGCTCCTGCTTGAATAAGTAGCCAACCTGCTTCTAAAACTGTTGCGATAAATGAAATGATTGGATCTAAAACGGTAACAATGGTATTCCAAGTGTCTTGCCAAGCTTGTACGAGTGTTCCCCACAGTTCAGAAGCTGTTGTAACTAAAGAAGTCCACCAAGAGGAAGCTGTTTCAACAATTCCAGACCACAAACTACTAAAGAATTCGCCTATCGGATTAAAGAAACTATGCATCATTTCTGTGAATGAAGCCCAAGCTCCTGAGAAAAATTCGACAATAGAATTCCAGGTACTACTACATATCTCGCCTATTCCTATCCATAAATCGCTAAAAAACTGACCTATTGGATCAAAGAATGAATGCATTGTTTCTAAAAATGAATTCCATGCTTCACTAGATGATTGAACGATACCGTCCCAAAGTTCTATCAAATATTCTTTAATAGAATTCCACGTTTCTATTGTCCAATTTTTGATATCGTCCCAGTTTTTATAAATTGCAATACCTATGGCAGCTATAGCAGCTACGATAAGGGGAATAGCTGCAACAATACTAGCCGCTATAGCTGCTCCGACCCCAAAGATACTCATGACCGTCACAACTATAGGCGCAAGTGCCATAATCGCACCAGAAATCACACCGATAGCTACCCCAATAGCTGCTAATGTCGCTGCTAATTCTGGATTATTAGAAATCCATTCCGCAAATTTAGAGACTAGATCTGCTACAACTCCAAGAACCGGTTTCAGCGCCATCTGTAAATCACCCATTGCTTTTTGAAATTTAACGGCTGGACTTGCATCCATTTTTTTAATAGATTCATTCAATTTATCCTGATTCTTCTGGAAGTCTACGGTTTTTTCTGAAGCACTTATTAAAGTGTTAGTTAAATTTTGTCCTTGATCTTCAAACATAGTGGCTAGAACTTTAACCCCCACTTGATTTCTTTTTACTGGATCTTCTATCCCTTCAATTGCTTTAGCTACTTCTACCATAGCTTTCGAACCATCACTTCCACCTTTAGCGACAGCTGCACCCCACTTTTCTATTTGTTCTGTGGCAATACCAGAACCCTCTAGCGCTTCTTTCAAAGCCTTATCCGCACCTTGAGCAAATTCAGTTAATTGAACCCTTCCTTCTTTAAGCCCATCTAAGAGATTATCAATCATTTATATTCAACGTGATTCGCAACGTCACGCCCGTTCTCTTATGAACTGCTATACGTCACCGCATAGATTAGACTATATCTTCAACTACTTGAGTCGCTCCCCATTTCGAGTGCCATTTGCTTACACCCTACGTCTTTCGACTAGTCGTTGCACGTTCCTTAATTAAAAGGCTTCGCTCAGTATTGTCTCATTTGAGAGTTTCACTGAATTAAAGGAGTTTTTCATTGTATGTCACCATACAAGGGAACTATAATCTAATTCCAACTACCTGTTTCAACGCCTGCTTCCATAATCGCTTGGACTTCTTCAGCTTTAAAACCTGCACGAGTCAGCTGACTTCCGTATTCGGCAATGATATCTAGTTGTTCTGGTGGAAATCCCATTTTTAACAATGCATCAACCATGCCAAGGGCACTATCTTGAGTTATCCCTAATTCATTTCCTATTTCATATGTTTCTTGGATTAACTCTGTAAAATCTATACCTTCATAAGATGTTGCAATTACCGCTGCCCCTTTTACTATAGATGCGTTAGCTTCATCGCTAATATTTTTATTTAAAGCCCATTGCCTGCGCACGCCCTCTAAAGATGCTTCAGCATCAACGCCATAAGTAGTGACACCTCTAATAGCTTCTTCTACTGACTTTTTGGAGGACTCAGGTACATCAAAAGTAATATCAATCTTTGTTTTTAACTTAGACATATCAAGTGCTTTTTCGATTGTCCCGGCAATTCCACCACCAGCTACCATTGCACCAAGTACGTTTTCTAAGCCAATATCTAATTCTTGAAATTCTCTTTCCGTCCTTTGGGCTTCTTGCTGTAAATCTCTTAATTCATTTCGAACTTGTTGTATTGAATTACCAGCATCCACAGATCGTAACGCTCTTTGTAACTTTTCAATATCCGCTTCAGTTCCTAATGCTTCACGACCAATAATCCCAATTGCTTGTTCTAATTGGCGACTTGTAGCTGTTCCGCTTTTAATTGCATTTACAAGACGATTACCTAATGCACTTGCAAAATCATCAACGCTTTTCCCTGTAGCACTAAACAACGTTTCTAATTGTCTTGTTGAACTCGCTACATTTTCTTGTTCAGCTTTCATATTTCCAAGTTTATTTTTCAGACCATCAAGTGACCCTTGTGTAAATTCAATTTCACGCCTAAATGCACGATATTGTTCTTCGGAAATTTTTCCGTTTTGGAATTGAGCTTGTACTTGCTGTTCCGCTGCTTTCAATTTATCTAGCTTTTGCGTTGTATTTTCAATTTGTTGTGTAAGTAATTTTTGTTTTTGCGCTAATGCTTCCACATTACCAGGATCAAACTTTAATAAGCGCTCAACATCTTTAAGCTCTTTGGTTAAATCATTACTCCGTTTATTTACATCTTTTAAAGCATTTTGAAGTCCTGTGGTTTCTCCGTCAATAGAAATAGTAATCCCTTTAATTCTTCCTGCCATTTTCTCACCTCATTTCTTAGAACGCATCGTAATCTTTTTGATTTGCTTTTCTAACTTTTTCTTTGTCTGGATTCTCCATTTCAGCGAATTCAGCAATGTAATCAAAACAATCACCAATTGTCATATCTTCTAAATCCCAACGCGTTAATTTCGCTTTATAACAAAGAGCAAGGAACAAATCAGTGGTTAATTCTTCATCACTGAATATCCCTTGCTCTCCATTGTTTTCTTTTATTTTTTTTTTGCTCCCATAGTGACTTGAACTAGTTCCATTATTTCTGGCATGATTTCTTCAATTGGGAATTCTTCAAATTCATCCAGCCACGTCATAGGATCAGGAATACTTGAATCAGCCGTTTTAGCGAATAACCAAGTCAAATCATAAACAAGCTCAAAGTCCACTTTACTTAAATCAAGATTAGATGTATCGATAGGTTGTTGTGATCCATCTGACGAAGTTAATGTACTAATTGCTCCTAACCCCATCATATCTGCAAATAAATTACGTCTGAATTGTGCTTTATATCGTTTAACTGTTGCTGCTGTACTTTTTAATCTGACTTGTTTTCCATCTATTGAAATTGTCTTTTCCATCTACTTATGCTCCTTTCGGTAATGCAGGTACTTTTGTATACACTTTTTTGTACCAATTATCATAAATCGCTTGTTTTGATTTAGTAGTAGTTTTCGTTTTAACCATACGTTTTCCGTTAATATCAATAGGGCTTGATACAAATTTAAGTTCATTTGTATTTGGCTCCGCTGAATTTGTTTTCGTTTTAGATGCAAGTGTTGGACGACTTGCTGAACAGTTAAACATAACGTGGCGCGTTGCTCGTACATCACCATCAAATTCAAATAATAATGCAAATGATTTCCCTTTCGCGTCAGCTAATTCGTTTAACACACCGTCTTCTTCGTCTAATTCCTCTCCTAATGCATCAACAGCAAATTGTTCTGGAATTGTCGCGATGGATAGCGTTCCGTCATAACCTTGGTTATTACTTGCCGCATAGTAAAGCATGTCATCCGCGTAGAATTCAATTAAATCCCCTCGTGGATCAAACGTTAATTCAACTGCACCTGGTAATGGAATCGGTGTGCTAAATGTGACTACACCACCTTTAATATCGAAAAGTGCATAATGGACATTTTTCAAACCAAAAGCTACTTTGTTTTCATTCATTTATATCAACCTCGTTTCATAATATTTTTGATACAACTTTTCAGATTCAATAAAAGTCCCATACGATTCATAAGGGATATCATGATCGTCTAGGACCTTCTCTAGCTTGGCTTCCGCAACTAAATCTTTTTTAGTTGTGTAAAGCTCTATATTCAAATCATTTATCTTGTGGTAAACCTTGTTATCAGCCATTAAATTTGCTGATCCATCCACAAGAAAACAGATATAAGGCGGTGCCGGAACTGGATTATTTAGCGTTGCTGTGAAATGCGAATAAGCCACAGGATAACCGGTAGCTTCAAGAATTTTTGTTAATTCACCTAATATCATTGTTGAACCGCCCTTTCGATACGTCTTGGAAATTCGTCAATTACATACTCTTCAACTGGACGAATATGAACTTGTGCTGGAACTCGACCACCACCGACTTTCACATGTCCCTTTTCTAAAAGATGTGTTAATTGTCCTTTTGTATTGTGGACGACAACGCTATTACCTTCTTTTTTCTTACGCCACCCTTTACGATAAGCACCTGTTTTTTTAGGGCCACTTTGTCTTAATTTACTTACAGCAAGATCGGCTACTTCTTCTTGTGCTGTCAACAATTCTTCTTCCACAACATGTGCATATCTTTGTAATTCTCTAGCAAGATCACTCGCAAAATCATTCATATCAAGTATGCTCCTTTGCGATAATAGTCAATGTTTGATACATTTCATCATCATTCATTGGCGGTTCGATAATATCAAAGATACGATTTTTCATATTAACTCGCATTTCTTCTGTAATTCCTGATGTATAAGGGATTACAAAACGATAGATCCGAGTAGCTTGTGAAGCTGAAGCTTCAATATACTCAGACCCTTTTACCGTTTTTATCATTGACCATGCTTTTTTAACTTCTTGCCAAGATGTTTCGATTACTTGGTTTAATTCATCTTTTATTACTACAGGTTGTTCAATGCAAATTCGATTTCTAAAATCACCTGTATTCAATGGCTTTTTATACTGAAAAGGACGCATATTAATCACCGTCCAGTTTGATTTCTTCTAACGCTTTATCGATACCTAAACTATTAATCTGACTTAAAAAATTCTTGTCAAAATACTCTAATGCATCGTTATAAACATAACGAGAGCGTTCAAAGACTAATTCTTTGAACTCCTCGTCATTATTTAAATCATAATTTCCGCACACTCTAAGTAATGCCTTGTTAGACGTAGAAAGGATGCGCTTTAGGTTATCATCTTCATCATCACCTAATCGCATTCTATCTTTGAATTGCTGTAATATTTCATTTGAAATTACTGTATCCATTCACATCACCCTTGAGTTGGTGGAGTTTTAGGGACGAAAGAAATCTTTAAATCATAAACAAGAGCTGCTTTATTATCTTTTGGTTTACCGTTAGCAAACTGTTTGATTGTATAAAGCGTAGCATCTTCAATTGCTAATGTTTGATCAAACTTTTTAAGCTTATATCCGCCAGCAATCGCTGCAAGATATTGTCCTTTTACAAAGAATAATGCTTTTCCAACTGGAACTTCTTCAGATTCAGCAGTTTGGATGTTATAAGGTAACGCCATTATCCATTGACCATTAGGAGTTTGAATTGTGTTACGTGCTTGTACACCGATTGCATCCACAGGATTTACAACCATCACAATTTTATTTAATACTTTACGAGATTTTCCTTTTCCATCAACAGATAAAGCTTTTACCACTTCGTAAAGTTCACCAGCAATTACTTCGCCATGTTCAGAAGGAGCAAATGTCAAAGTTCCAGATGATTTTTTATCAGTAACCGCGCCTGTAGTTGCATTTACATCTTTCATTAAACCTACAGGTTGATGCGCTACAACTCCACCACCATTTACAAAACCAAACTCTAAACCTACTGAATAAGATTCTACTAATAAAGTTCGAACATAACGTTCAACCCATTCCGGCCCAAGTTCTAACATATCGTTCGGAATAGCAGCAAATGCAGTTAATTTAAGTTGACCAATTTGTTCTTGTCTAAATGCCGCATTAATTTGTCCTTTGATTTCACCGAATAATTCGCCCCAAGCATACGCTTTTGTCGCATCAGAGTAAATGAACTTTGTAACTGCACCTAAATCTTGTAGACCTAAAGCATCAAGTAATGGATGTTCTTTAACTAAGTCTTCAAATACACGTTCTTGTGTAGTTACTGGAAGAATAGAACCGTCTTTAAAACCGCCATCTTGTACAACTGCATTAAAGAATTTTGTTTCTGCTGCTGTTAATACGTTTTGACCGCGTTGTTGAAGAATAGAACGATCTAACATTTCATCATTTACTTGGTTACGGACTGTGTTAATTATATCCGTTTGCATCGCATCAAAGAAACCTTCAAATGCTGCTGTTTGTTCTTGCTCTGTACTCTCTGCATTAGTTAAAGCATCCGTTAACTTTGTTTTCGCCTTATTGAATGCTTCAGATTTATTAAATTTAATCGTCATTATGTGTTTCCCCCATTTTTTATAATTTTATATTTTTATAAATTTATAAATTTAAAAGGAGCCCTTTAATCCCACTGTTTTTTACAGGTTTAGGATTCGGCTCCTTTGGTTGTTCTTCTATATTGTTTTGTAAATCATTCAGGATTTCGTTTTTTAACCCTGATAACGCTGCGTTTAAATCTTCTTTTGTAATCCCTTGGCCTTTGTTCATTGTTCCATTTCTAAAACCATCGATTACTTTCTGTGGAAGCATGGCAGAAGTGGCAGTTGAAGCTGTCATTTTAACCTGATTATCCATAAACATGATTTCATCCACAAAATTGTTTTCTAATGCTTGTTGTGGACCCATCCAAGTTTCTTCAGCCATCATATTAAGTAGTTCCTCTTCTGATTTCCCACTTTTAATGACATAGGCGTTTACAATCGCTCGATCTGTTGTTTTCAACATCTCAGCAGCCTTTTCCATATCACGATGATCTCCACCATTCCACATAGAGGCATTGTGAATCATAATTTGAGCTGTTGGAGAGATTCGAACTTTATCAGCACCCATCGCAATGAATGATGCTGCACTTGCCGCCAACCCAACAATTTGAGCTTCCACATGACCAGGATAATTTTTTAATGCTGTGTAAATCTCTGAACCTTCATTTACATAACCGCCAGGACTATTAATTGATACAACTAAGTCATCGCCATTTGCTTCATCAAGCGCTTTTGAAATCTTTCCTGGGCTTGTAGCATCCATTTCAAACCAATCATAAATCCAAGCTTCATCATTAGAAATAATTGGCCCTTTAACGTCAATTTTCACCGTCATTTTCTTTCTCACCTCCTTCAGTTAAATGAGTTTCTGTATAGTTTTTGGTAATATAATGTTTGTTTAAATTCGGATCATTTGAAATATCATATCCTACTTCCAATCTAAGCTCATTACCTGTGAATGCACTAGAAGAAATGAGTTTATCGATACTTTCAGCAAGCTCAAATATACTCTGATAAGAAACGGATTTAATTTCAATTTTTTGACCTAAAAGATACTCTTCTTTTTCAAAAAATTTAACGTTTGCTTCATCTGAAATCTTTTTTAATAATGGTTTCACTGTGAAAAGCATATAATTTTTCGTTTGCTTCTCTACATCAGCCATTTCGCCATATAACAAAGCGATCGGAATACCAAAAGCCATAGCTACTTGATTTAGAAAGCCATTCGTTACTTTGTTTATTTCATCCACACTTTGACCAGAATTTACACCACCTGATGTTTCTTCGTATTTAAATCCTGGTTGTTGTGGAATAATAGCAATATCATTTTCTCCAACAGCTTTATACATGTCATCTATAAAATTTTGGAGTTTTGCTTGATGGTCTTTACTCTTTGCAGCAAGCATGTCCATATCAACTGTGGCACGAATTTGATTTTTACGTTTTTGAGAGCTTAATATCCTACCGAATAAATCACCATAATCAGCAAAAAGCCCATCAATAAGCGGTGATAACTTGTCATTACGATATCTTAAATGAATGACTTCACTTTGTTTAAAACTTCTCTTAAACTGATAATCTTTTACGGTGACATTTGTAAAAGTATCTTCAAACACAGCGTACTCATTATGTTCAAAGTCATCAGCGATAAGTAGATCACCATCATCTGCTTGTATAATTAAAGCTTCATTATCATAAATAAGTTTGTAAATGAACTGTTCCCAAAAGGTACTTGCTGTCATATTCTTATTGGGCCTAACATTTAATCGGTAATAAAGCTCATCTTTTTCGAATTTTCCGCCGTTTTTTACTCTGAATTCTGATTGACTAATTGTCCTTCCTAAAAATGATATACAGGTATCAATCGCTATTCGCTTCATGTGGACTCTATTTGCCTTTTCAATAAACATTTCCACATCAAACATAAATCCTAACTCACTATTTCTTTTAAATACCGCATCCAGCCATCCAATGATTATCACCCCCTTTATTAGAATTTAATACCATCTAGCATAAAATCAAATTCATCCACAAGAACGTTATCTGCTTGCCATAATGCATGGATAAAAGCTTGGAATCCATCTGTTTTTCGCTTGAATTCATCTTTTTTCAGATATTCTTTGTTACCGTCTTTTTTGATGTGGACGTAAACGTTGTTGGTGTACCAACGCATTAATGGATTATCTCCAAAAATAATACGATTGTTTGCAAATAACGTTTCGACCCTTGGTGCTAATAAAGAATGAATAGCTTTTGGATTACGAATGTATAACAATATGAAACCTTCAGCTTCAAGGGCTGATTTAACAAGATCAAGACGGAATGTATCAGCTACAATCGTATTAAACCCGTATAACTCACGCATTTTTACAAACCAATCTACAATGTGAGAGATATTAATGACTGGTTCATCTAGAATAGTAAGCAATCCTTGCTCTTCCCATTCTTTAATAGGTACTTTTAATTTCACTTTGTCCAAAAAGCCTTTTCTTACAAATGATTGTGATTTCCAAATGTAATCTTCACCATGTTTAAACAGTAATCCGACTGATGCAAAGTCCTTGATGCTGGCGAAGTCGAGGCCGCCCACAGCAGTTTTGTGTCTTAGATCTGGAACTTCTCTAAGCGTTACTCCATCTTCTTCATAACCAGTACGCATGATTTCTTCCCATGGAGCTACAGACTTAGTTAAATCCACTTCTGGTAAATTCATTCTTTTAGTCATGAAATTTTCTCTATTAGATGGATCATTCTCAAGGTTTTTATACTGACGCATAACTTTTTTAAACAAACCTCTAGCATATTGACTTATAGGCTTACTAAACATTGGATTTGCTTTTTCCCACATATCTGGATTATCTACTTCTTCAGGATTATCCAACTTACAAATGAAAGGAAATAATCTATCCTCTTTTTCTTTTCCTTTCAGAATATTCATAGCTCGCTCTTTCATTTTGTCGAGATACCCTTCACGAACAAATCCATCTGTGGTAATAAAAAATTCCCTAGAGTTAGGAACTTTACCTAAACCACTAGAGAATACTTCTACAACATCGCTATTTTCATACCTATGTATCTCATCATAAATTACACATCCATCTCTTAATGAGTCTTTACTTCCTGCATTCGATGTATGAAATTCAAAAGTCGAACGGGTAGCTTTATTTGTTATCAATTGTTTTGTTGATACAAACAGCTCGTCTAATATTTCATGTTTTTTATTCTTTTCATAAACATCTGTAAAAGAAGTCTTAGCTTGCCTTTCTGTATTAGCAACTACTGATACATTATAATGCTCAATACCATGCAATTCGCTAATAAAGAAGTGTGTCAATGCACTAATCAATCCGTTTTTACCAGCACCCCTTGCCATCATCCAAAAATGCTGATCAAAATAAACATCCTCATATTCATCAAACAAAAACACAAATGCTATTAAAAATTTTTGAAAGGAATTTAATTTAAAATGCCACTTTTCTATGAAAGTTACACATTTATGAATTAAATCCATATCGAAATGTAAATCATTACGGGTTAATATATCTTGCTTTAAATAATTAATAAGCATGATGCGTTCTTTATTTAATAATACGGTTCCTGTTTCATATAGTTCTATATATTCACTTACATACTTATGAACAATCATATTAAATCACTTGCCGAATACTTCTTAATTTCTTTTTTATTATTTCCCTCCGGCAACAAATCCGTTAATTGTTTAATGACCCTTTGATATGATTGATCACGGGTATTATATAACCGGGCAACAGGTCGTTCTCTTTCATACGGCTCTGTTTTATCAGATTGTGAGAACATTTCATAGTCACCATTCTCAGATATATCCATCCACATCTCATTCAATAAAACTCGTAATCTCGCTGCTTGAATAATTAACCCTTCTACCACTTTCAACTTACTAGGTGGGATGTCTTTAAATAGTCTTTTTAAACGATTTTTTTCTTTGTTAACTAGCACCTCACGCTCATCAATGTCCGCCATAATATCACCTCGATTCAATCATATTTTCATACTGGGTAGGGGTCCTATACGAAACAGCTCAAAAATCTGAAAAAACGACCCCCACCTCCGGTGCCCCTAAGACAAATTTTTCATGAAATATTTTAAGGGGGGGTGTTATTTTTGTTTTATTTTCACCATTTCTCATCATGTTCCCATTTATTTTGTTTCTTTTCGTAAACTCTTCCATGTTCTTTGTTATGACAATTTACACAAACTGTTTCAAGGTTGTCTATGTCTAATGCAAGATCAGGATGATGTTCTAGTTCTTTTATATGATGGACAACGAGCTGTATCTTCTTTCGTTTGGCACTCTCACTGTACTCATTGGTATCTGTTTGCACTCGACCGTTACGTTTACATTCCTGGCACTCATAGTTGTCTCGCTTCTTTACTTGTTCGCGTGTACTCTTCCACTCACCACTGTCATAGAACTTACGCTTCTGTTTTTTTGTTTTATATTCATTCACTATCCGTTACCTCAATCATACCTGTATCAATCCGCTTCTCCCGATGTTGTATATCCAGACACTTCTCACAGTAGAAAGTAGCAGCAACATCTACACCATAACAATTAGCATCAGAATAGAAAGAAGTAGTATCACTATCTAGCACTTGATACTTATGCTCACACATTATCCTCACTCCTTATCTATAAAATAAAAAGCACCCGAATGGATGCTTTTTATTCAAGTATTAATTTACACTTCAATTACGGTAAATGAAGTTTTATCCTTCTTCCAATCACCTGTTTTCTCACATTTATTTGCATCAATATTATTAAGTAACTGGAAGAAGAGCAAAAGCCCTTCTTCGTTTACACAACGTAAATTGCAATTGAATGTGGAATCAAGAAACAACGGGTTATCCAATCTGCAACCATCGCCACCGGTCATGACGATCCATTTTCATTTATCAGGAATTTTGTGAGAAATGTTTTCCGCCACTTCTCACAATACAAATATAACACGGAAATTCCAAAATAACCTGTACATTTCCTGCCAAAAAACGGTCACGACTCTGCCACTTCTTTCACTATTCTCATTTCAAATTTTTCAATTTGATCTGTAATTTCTATTCTAATCCCTAATAAACCATGATCTTTTACCTTTTGCTTTTTTCTAATTAGCCACTTTGGATAAGCCAAGTCCTCTAATATCATTCTATAATAATTTGGATTTATCCTTAATAGATTCGGTTTTTCGCCCTGTAACATTTGATACTCAACCAATTCACACAGTAGCTCTTCGCAGACCACTCCATCATCACCTCGTATTAAGTATATTTAACTAATATACAGAATTACATCATTTTATGCTTTTCAGTTACCCATATCTTATATTTTGTGTAACTAAGTCAAACGCTACAGCCCTTGATATTGATAGCTTCATAGCACTTTCTCTTTTGAGTTACACAACATAATAAAAATAAGTAACCGTATAGAATAGGGTAGCACCACATGGTCATCAAGTTAAAGGTTTAATGTACCAGCAATTAGGAAGATTTTATTCTGTTAGCTTGATAGTGATAGGATACAGCCAACATTTCGGAAGCTTTGTATGTTAGACGAATTTTAACCTAAAAAAGTCGAATTCTTGTACGTGAAGTGCAGTGATATTTCATTCATATAATCCGTATTATCTGAAGTTAATAAAGTCCGTTACACTCTCTTCTTTAGGAATGTTTCCATAATATCCTTCTTGAACTTTTCATAATCAAACTGAAAAGCTACATTATGCGTTTTATAGCCTGGATTAGTAACAAAACGAAAGTCTGCAATGCTTTGACCAAATCCTTCCCCTTGATCAGGAATTACTTTAATGGGTACCCTTGAAAGGCTAACAGCCTCTTGATTCAGCAAATACCACACCGTTACAAAATCATGCATAGGACTTCCACTTATACCAGGACTCGACTTGGAGTAGAAATTATAATAATAATCTAACATAGGTTTGATGATGAGTCCTGCAAGATCCTGTGTATTCCGATGAAATGCATCGATTTGCTGGACCATTTCGGGTGTAACAATCGCATGTTGAGTCACATTTAAAGGAATAACCGTCAAGTTCTTTGCATGCTGCAGAATTAAGTTTGCTGCATAAGGGTCTGAGTAAAAGTTAGCTTCAGCCACAGCAGTTACGTTACCTGGATAGAAAAAAGCTCCCCCCATGCAAATGCATTCTCTTACGTTTCGCATTGTTTGTAAATTCAATACAAAAGTCGTAGCTAGCGAAGAGAGTCTTCCTAAATTGATAATTGTAAGATCTTCTAAATTTGATTCTATAATTTGATAAATATCATTTAAAGGATAAACTGGATATGAAATTTCAGGGGGAATGATAGGTCCTAATCCGACTTTTCCATGTACCTCAGGGAAATACTGAATCAATATTCCTGTCAACGGTACAGAAGCACCAAGGAATACAGGTATCTCTTCTCTTCCCGCAATGTACTTCAAATAGTTAATGTTCCTTATTACATTTTCTCTTGATACATTCCCATAATCGGCTACAATTCCTACAAGTTGAATGTCTTTACGAAAAAAGATGTACAGTATAGCAAACGCATCATCAATCCCCAAATCTGTGAACAGGAGAACCTTTTTTTGCATATCTCTTCCTCCAAAATTTATAGAATTCTACTTTCACTAATGATGTAGTGATCAGACTAAGCTTGTATGTATATATTTTATGTATTCTTAAAGAGTGAATTCTATTCACTTGAAATAGCTTTGCTCATCTAGATTTGATATTATGTTCAAGCGTAAGTTTCTGTTCTTAAGTCGATAGGTATGTGATGCTATCCTCGAACTAAAAAGAAAAAGCAATGATTAGATTTTAAACCTAGTCATTGCTTTATCCATTGCATCTTGGTTTACTCCTATATATCGTAATGTTACTCGTTCACTTGAATGATTGAATATCTCCATTAGCAAGGCTATATTCTTTGTCTGCAGGTACATATGGTATCCGAATGTCTTACGTAGTGTATGCGTTCCAATCTCATCTAAGCCAAACACTGCTGCTGTACTGTTCAGTATTTTATACGCCATGCTCCTTCCAATTGGTCGATTCGTTCCTTGCCTACTCTTGATTAGATACTCATAATCTTCCATATCTTTGATGTACCATTTTAACTCTCTTCTTAATGCTGCAGTAATCTGAATTCGTTTCTGCTTACCTGTCTTCATTTCACGCATTGAGATATGGCTTCCCTTTAAATCTCCAATCTTCAGTTTTAGAATGTCACTAATACGTAGACCTGTATTAATTCCCATTACAAACAAGATATAATTACGTTCACTCTTTTCTTTTAAATACTCTTTAATTTGTTGTATTTGCTCTGGATCACGTATTGGCTGAACAAAATTCATTATTCAATCCCTCCAGTTTCTTCTGTCTCGTAAACTTCTAATCTAAGAGCAAAAGCAAGTTTATAAAACACTCTAGCCTTAACACGTCGATAAGTACGCTCGCTCATACCAATTTCGTTATAAACCATATAATCACATACATCTTCATCTTCTAAATAACGCTTAATGATAATATTTCTTTGATCCTTTCCTGCACGCCCATTACCCAAACGATTTAGGAATTGATCGATACGAAATGACGTTTTCTTAATCCACTCTTCTCGTTCACTTTGTTGTATATTAGCCATCACTACATCTTCTAATGGCTTTCCCACATTATTTGTAGGTCCGTGATATCTAATTTCATAAGAAGGAGTGACTTTCATTTCTTCACGCATCATTCCAAACTGTCTATATAAACGTACATTTTCGAGAACACCTTCTAATTTTTTCTGCGTTGCTGCTCTATCGATTTTTGGTAAGAAAGATAATTGTATAGTCATGTAAGACCACTCCTTTTTATTTTTTATTACTTTTGTCTTAATGCTCCACGCCTACGCTCATAGCAAGGTCTATGCATCCCCATTAAACCCTCAATCTCACGAGTGCTTAATTTTTCTTTTCGTTTTTTCTTATTTTTCTTCTTAGCTTGTTTTGATTGCTTTTTCCATTCGCGTAACTGATCTTCTAGCGCCTTCATTTCCCCATCTCCCTTTTCAAAAATAAAAAGGACACCTATCCCTAAAACAGCTTTAATTGCCGCTTTAATGAATTGGTGTCCTCTAGTTTTCTAGCCGGACTATATTCAGTTTGCTTTCACTTTAAAAGGATTTTTTTGTTCAGATTCTGAAAGAATGTTAATATTCTTCATAAAGGAGGTCTACTGATGAAAAAGATCTTTTTAGTTATTTTCATAGCAATTTTCCTTTTAATAATTTTATATTTTGTTGGTATGTCACTTTTTTGGAACCAGCCTTAAATTAAAACAAATAATAAATTACCACTATGATTATATAATAAACATTCCGTCAATAATGTAGATAGGCAATAGCCAGAACTCATTTATTGAATCCCTAACCTTTCTCCGCTCCCCACGGAGAACCAGCCAAGCAGTTAGCTTTTGCTAGCTGCTTTTTGTACTAAGTTAATAAAATCTTGTTCTTATTTCTTTTTTTACACCATATACTTCTAACCTAGACCCGGCTCAAAGTGTTACCTCCTATCTTAAAGAGCACTTATGCATGGTGCTCTTTTTTAGTTTTCTTATTTCTACAAAATGAAATTTTTATTAAGTTGTTCCCACATAGCATTTCAAGTTCTGTACATACTATTACTGTAACTTAAAGTTACATATCCGAGCTTGCAGGGCCTAATTTCTTTTGTACAACTAGCAGTTAGCTAATCAAGCTGACTGCTTTGTTGTACTTAATAAAGTTTTTATTTAACATTCTTGCATAACATTTTCAACTCTGTTCATACTATAGTTGTAACTCGCAATTACAAAAGCAACATTTAATAAGCACCGTTTTCTTTTCTTACCAGGACAGCTAGCTAATCACGCTAGCTGTTTTATTGTATAAAATGAAGTTTTTGTTTAGTTTTCTTTCATTTCCGAATAATATTTTCAACCCTGTTCATACTACTTTTTGTAACTCTTAGTTACGAACTATTTCTGTAAGTGCAGCGTTTCTTTTGTACAACGAGCAGTTAGTTCATTGAGCTAGCTGCTTTGTTGTGCTAAATGAAGGATTTATAAAAAGATTTCTCAATACCCAACACATGGAAATCCACTCCCTTTTATGGTAATCTGTTGGTAATCCCATAAGAGTTTAGTGTTTCACTAAAAGGACCCGTACCCCTAATCGGGTCCTTTTAAGCGTTTTTGTTTAAAATTCATTCACATTTTTACTGGACAAGCATATGTTATTGTATGGAAGCTTTCCATTCATAGCATTCTACCTTTCTTATTTGAGAGTACACTTATATGTGTGCTCTTTTTTATTTAAGATAAAATAACGATTTTGTTTATAAACTACACATAAATTATGAACATACATACAATAACCAAGATCATCTTATTTCAATGCTCTCTTGGTCATAGAGCGCCTTAACAAGCGCTCTTTTTATTTAAATAAGGATTTTTTTAAAAGAATTAATAAAATTCGATATTCCACTAATGCTAATGACAGTACAATCTACTTCTGACCCAGGTTGTATTACATAGAGCAGTTAATACAACTAACTGCTTTTTTTAGTTTTCATTACATAAATTTAGAATTTAAGCACATACTATTTATGAGCTATTACAGATGTAGCCTAATAAAAACGTAAATGTTCATTCACTTGGCAGACAGCTTTTTATAATTGTCTGCCAAAAAATATTTAAAGTGCATAATTTCCAAAATGAAATTCATAATATATGTAGGTCTAAATTTCTAAATCCTCATTTCAGCCTTTAGTATTAGACCTAATAAAGCGCTCCTCTCTCTTCCTTGGGACTAAGCAGTTAGCTTTTGCTAGCTGCCTTTTTTGAATTTGTCCGAATAAAATTCTATATTATGTCCAATACTATAAATGGGCTGATACAGCTTGAATTCACAGTGACCTCTGTAATGTTTTTTCCCCTTTCTCTGAGGGCCGAGCAGTCAACGATTGTTAACTGCTCTTTTGCATTGAGTTAATTATAAATTTTAGGTCTTATTTCACTTCTACGCCATATACTTTTAACCTAAGTATCCAACTCAAAGTGTTACCTCCTATCTTAAAGAGCACTTATGCATGGTACTCTTTTTTATTTTCCTTATTTCTACAAAATGAAAATTCCATTAGATATTTGCACGTTAATAAATAATCCTCATATACTACCATGCGCTCTACACAAACCTAAGAAAAACCAACTTATTAAAGGCACTACTCATTTTAATTTTTTTGAATAAGCTCTCGAACACTACACACACTATTTATAAGCCATATATACTAGTGGCTTCACTCTTTTTGTAAAAGAATGAGAAGTCAATTTATCGTAATTGGCTAACTCATTCACCCCACAAGCAGGCAAAGTTTCTTTGCCTGCCATTTTTGTATAACTTTCTTAATTTGAATCATACTATTCAGGAACCTGTTTACCAATGCGAGTCAATTTAGTGCTTTGAGATTTCCTCCTTCTAGGACAAGCAATTTTGCTTGTCCTTTTTTAATTAAATTACTATTCATATGCCTCTCTTCCCCAGTCTCTAAATTTTACTTTTTAGTATTAAAAATATTAATTTGTACATTATAAAAATGTTCCACACAATGATGTGGTTACATAAGGAGGAGTTAAAAATGGACAAACGTACTGAAAAAAAGTTGAGGCTGTAGCACGTAAAGCTGCTGATTTAGAAGTTTCACAAGAATTAACTAGTCTTAAAAATCAAATTCAACAGTTACATCAATCTTTATCTCAAGCATCTCAGAGTCAACAGCAAGGATTACAACAAAATCAACAAATGGGTGGCCAACAAGGATTACAACAAGCTAATCAATTAATGCAACAACTTCAACAATTTAGTCACCAATCTCAACAACAAATGCAACAAGCTGATCAACAATTACAGCAAACAATTCAACAAGCTATTCAAACATTAAACCAAGGATTACAGTATCTACAATCTAATCAAACATTAAGTCAAATAAATCAAGCTATTTCTCAAGCTCAATCACAAGTTGATCAAGTGAGCCAGCAAATGGGTGGCCAACAAGGTCAACAAATGGGTAACCAACAAGGTCAGCAACAATTTCACTAAGAGTATTTACAGTAGTCCCAGCCGCAATAAATTTTCCGCAACTTATATAACAGTAAGCAAATTCCAATTTCTTTTTGTTAGTTATTATTAAAATTAAGTAAATAACAATATTTTTTGACGGAGCACTTTTTATAGTGCTCTTTTTAAATTGGATAATTTCATTACAAAATAGTGTTTTTATACTAGTGTACAAGCCGTTTCTATTCAAAGAAACACAACATAGTATAAAATACAGGACCAAGCTTTCTAAAAACTTGTCCGAGTTAATTCTTAAAAAGAGGTGAACATAAATGCCTATCGTTAAGCCTTTTATTGCTGGAAGACGATTTGTAAGTACAGCAGCAACAGGAACTGCTGCTGGAGCAGATTTAACTTTTGCCAACACCGACTTCACTGATGATACTGGTGCTGTAACAACATTTCCTGCTTCTTATGCTTTTTTCACGCTTTATATTAATGGTGTTATTCAAACCGGCGATACTATTACTGGTGTGACTACTACAGCTGCTACTATTGTAGGAGGAGCAGTCCTAGATGGAGGTACTCCTATTGCAATTGAATTCACTATAACGTAATTTTAGTTTTCGGTAATAGAGGCTTTATAATTAAGAAGCCTCTATTTTTTAATAAATCTTACGCCCATTTTAATAGCAATTACATAATGCAGAGCATATACTAGTATAGAATGATAGGAATTTATACTCACTCTCGAACAGAGCACTTATATATAGTGCTCTTTTTTAGCTTCTTTTTTCTACAAAATGAAATTTTTATTGCATTAATCCCCGTATAACATTTCCAGTCCTGCTAACACTATAAATGTAACTTTAAGTTACACATCTTAACTTGTAGGGCCTAATTTTCTTTTGTACAACAAGCAGTTAGCTAATTAAGCTGATTGCTTTGTTGTGCTGAATGAAGTTTTAATTTAGTTTTCTTTCCTGCATATTTTTTCGAATTCTGTTTATACTATAGTTGTAACTTTTCGTTACAACTTATATCTGTATCCAGTGAAACTTCTAAAATTGTACAATGGAGCAGTTAGCTACTTCAGCTAGCTGCTTTGTTGTGCCAAATAATTTTTTATTTCTCAACAACCATTATTAGAATTAAAATCCCAATAATGGTAATATGAAAGTAACTTTCAGTCATAATTATTAACATGTCAATTGTTGTTCCCTTTTAAAAGGTCCTGTGTCAACCAGGGCCTTTTAAACTTGTTCCCTACTAAAATAGCTTTTTTTGTTCAAATACTTCACGCCCATGAAAAAATTACATTTAGTATCACGTACTCTTTTACACTAAGAACTTTGATTCGAAGAGCACTTATATATAGTGCTCTTTTTGGTATGGAATGTGAAATAAAGGCTTGCTCTTAAAACCTTTTATGTAATTATTATAGGGTTTTTCCTTACACCCGTGTGTCTGTTTACTCATAAGTTGTTAAAGTATAAATATAAATTGGTAGTTAATTTATAAGGGAGGTGTAAAAATGAGTAAATTTAAAAAGAATTGTCACATCCCCTTTCCATGTGCCTTTCCTTTACCTCAAATAGGGCCTACTGGAATAACAGGAGCGACAGGACCTACCGGCATAACTGGAGCTACTGGACCTTCTGGTGGACCTCCAGGACCTGGTGGACCTCCAGGACCTACTGG
>NZ_JAEHBN010000015.1:0-134311 GCF_016483605.1 Bacillus cereus group sp. N11 | reverse complement strand
TTTCTTAACTATGTTGTTCTTTTGCTTCAAGTTGCGGTTCTGTTGCTGCACCTTGCGTTTCTGTTGCTCCACCTGGTGTTTCTGTTCCTCCACCTGGTGTTTCTGTTCCTCCACCTGGCTCTTTTTGATTTGTAATTTGAAGTTTTATAACTTCAATTTTTTGATTAGAAATCGTAAACTTAATTTCCTTATTAGATAAAGTGTATCCTTCTGGAGCCTGTACTTCTTTTAAAATGTAATCTCCTGGTTCAAGTTTCTTGGAAGTTGCTTTACCATTTTTATCTGTTGTTAATTTGTCTATTTTCGTTCCGTCTTTCAAAATCTCAAAAACTGCGCCTGCTAATATTTTATTTGTATCATTTGCATCTACCTTTGTAATTTCTACTTGACCTGTTATTTTTTCTTTCACTTTTTCATTCAATACTTCTTGTTTTACTAATTCATTTGCTACGATGTTTACTTCTACTGTCACTTCCAGCGCTTTATAACCTTCTGGCGCTTTCGTTTCCTCTAACGTGTATTTTCCTGGCACTACGTTTTCGAATTTCACAACACCATCTTTATCTGTTGTTTTCGCCTCTCCAACTACTTGACCAGATTCATTCTTTAATTTAAATTCTGCGCCCGCTAGAACTTTTCCACTCTCTGCATCCTTTTTGATTACTTGTAAGCTTCCTAGTTCTTTCGCATTTTCTACTTGTACTTGTACTACTTTATTTGCTTCCACAACGACTTCAATTTCTTCTTTTAACAACTTATACCCTTGTGGTGCTTTCGTTTCTTTCAATGTGTATTTTCCTGGTTCTAATTTTTGAGAGATTACTTTACCTGTTTTATCTGTTCGTAATGTCTCTACTTTTTTACCGTCTTTATACACTTCGAATTCTGCGTCTGATAATAGTTTCTCTTTATCATTTGCATCTACTTTCACGATTTCGAATTGACCTGTTATTTTTTCGTTCGTCACTTCTTGTTTTACTACTTCATTCGCTACGATATTTACTTCTACTGTCACTTCTAGCGCTTTATAACCTTCTGGCGCTTTCGTTTCCTCTAACGTGTATTTTCCTGGCACCACGTTTTCGAATTTCACAACACCATCTTTATCTGTTGTTTTCGCCTCTCCAACTACTTGACCAGATTCATTCTTTAATTTAAATTCTGCGCCCGCTAGAACTTTTCCACTCTCTGCATCCTTTTTGATTACTTGTAAGCTTCCTAGTTCTTTCGCATTTTCTACTTGTACTTGTACTACTTTATTTGCTTCCACAACGACTTCAATTTCTTCTTTTAACAACTTATACCCTTGTGGTGCTTTCGTCTCTTTCAATGTGTATTTTCCTGGTTCTAATTTTTGAGAGATTACTTTACCTGTTTTATCTGTTCGTAATGTCTCTACTTTTTTACCGTCTTTATACACTTCGAATTCTGCGTCTGATAATAGTTTCTGTTTATCATTTGCATCCACTTTTACAATTTCAAATTGACCACGGCTCTTACTATTCTTTACTTTTACATCAATAACTTTTTCACCGTCAACTGTTACATGAATTACTTGTTTTGTTAACTCATAACCTTCTGGCGCTTTTGTTTCTTCTAACGTATATTCCCCCGGCACTAGTCCGTCTACTTTTACAGTTCCAGACTCATCTGTTGTAATTCCTTCTTTTACAACATTTCCTTTCACATCTTTCAATGTAAATTGTGCGCCTGCTAAACGTTTCGTTTGATCTTTATCATCCATTTTAATAATTTGTAGAGAACCTAAGATTTTTTCGTTTTCTGCCTCTACTTTTACTACTTCTTTCTCGTTTTGAATTGTTACTTTCCATTCTTTATTAGAAAGTTTATAGCCCATTGGTGCTTTCGTCTCTTTCACTGTGTATTCACCTAATGGTAATTTCGGTGACATCACTTTTCCACTCTCATCTGTTTTCAGTTCCGCTACCTTTTTACCATCTTTATACACTTCGAATTCTGCACCTGATAATACTTTCGTTTTATCATTCGCATCTACTTTCACAATTTCGAATTGACCTGTTACTTTTTCATTCGTAACTTCTTGTTTTACTACTTCATTTGCTACGATGTTTACTTCTACTGTCACTTCCAGCGCTTTATAACCTTCTGGCGCTTTCGTTTCTTCTAACGTGTATTTTCCTGGCACTACGTTTTCGAACTTCACTACGCCATCTTTATCTGTTGTTTTCGTTTCTCCAAGTACTTGACCACTTTCGTTTTTCAGTATAAATTCTGCGCCTGCTAGAACTTTTCCACTCTCTGCATCCTTTTTGATTATTTGTAAGCTTCCTAGTTCTTTCGCGTTTTCCACTTGTACTTGTACTACTTTATTTACTTCCACAACGACTTCAATTTCTTCTTTTAACAACTTATATCCTTGTGGTGCTTTCGTTTCTTTTAATGTGTACTTCCCTGGTTCTAATTTCTGAGAAATCACTTTACCTGTTTTATCTGTTCGTAACGTATCTACTTTCTTACCGTCTTTATACACCTCAAATTCTGCGTCTGATAATAGTTTCTCTTTATCATTTGCATCTACTTTCACGATTTCGAATTGACCTGTTACTTTTTCAGGGATTTTTTTATTCAACACATCTACAGTAATTACTTTATTAGCCTCTACATTTACAGGAACTGAACTAGATGATAGTTCATATCCTTTCGGGGCTTCTACCTCTTTTAATGTATATGTTCCAACTGGAAGTTGTTTTGATAAAGCTTCACCTTTACTGTCTGTAATAATTGTTTCGACAACTTTCCCATCTTTATCGATAACATCAAATTTTGCACCTGGTAGAAGTTGACCAGATTCATTATCTTTTTTCAACAATTTAAATTGGCCATTTTCAACTTTTTTCGTATTCTTCATAACAAGTTCAATTACGTTTGTACTATCAATTGTTACTTTTACTGGTGTATCAACTTTTATATATCCTTCTGGTGCACTAATTTCTTTTACAAAATAATCACCAAGTGGTAAATCTTTAACTTCCGCAATACCCTTTTCGTTTGTTGTAACAGTAGCCACAACAGTATTATCTTTGTCTATAACATCAAATTTTGCGTCTTTTAAAACAATGTTTTCATCGTTTTCATCAACTTTTTTAATTTGTAAATTTCCTTTTTCAGCTGCTGGCTTATTCCATTTCGGCCAGTTAAATTTAAAGTTATGAACCTCAAATCCATCTCTTTGGTGTAATCCTCCAACATAGGCTTGTCCATTAATAGAACCACCTTTTGTCTCTACAACTGCATTAGGTGCAAACACACTACCTACTACACCATAACCTTTAGTTGTTATCTTTGTAGCATTAGGAAACACCCAAATTACCTTACTAGCTAACTCAGTAAAAGATGAATTAGGGTCGTATGCTTGAGATGTATTAATTAAGTCTGTTGCCATCCCAGTATTTCTTGTATCATACAAAATTGCACCGCCACCAAAACTCACTTCTTCTGCATCTGAATAAATAACAATGAAGTCTTTATTCTCTACATTTGGAAGATAAACGTCTTTTACATCAAATGTTTTCTTTCCCGTTTGGCCTGAAGAGACATAAATATTAGGGTTGTTTACATCTTCACCGATTCCAAAGCTCATATTAAGTGTTGGCTTATCAGTGTGTAATTGGCCCGCATCCCCGATTACACCATCAACGTCTTTTCTAAATTCTTTAAACTTAGCATCAATCTCCGCTTGCTCTTTATAAGAGATACGGTCATATGACGTTTTCATTGCGCCATCTGGGTCACCGTCTTTTGTCATCGCCACTGTTCCATCTTGAATAATTACTTGTCCTGCTCCCGCTTTCGTAAATTGACCGCCTAGTAATAATGATGGATATCCTTCATCTACCCAAGTTGCTCCAGCTAAGTTATTTGCTCCAGTTGCAGCCGCTACGACTGTATAACTTGATGCGTTCATATTTTTCTGAACAGCCATCGCACCTTCAATATCCGCACTCGTTGCACTATGATCTCCAAAAATGATGGCGTTGTAATAAGATACATCACCTAAACCTTTTAATTCTGTTGTAGCTGCCTCTGCTTTAAATGGTAAATGGATTAAAAAATTCATACATATTAGTAATACAACTATTAAACTACTACTTAACTTTTTAATTTTTTGATTAAATGATTTCCTCAAGAAATTCATTCCCCCTTTTAAACTTCCTAAAATCATAAAAAGAAACACATTTCATATGTGCCAGATCTTACTCACATTAACTTAAAATAATCCATTTAAATAAAACAAAGAAACGCTACAACTAATTAATAAAATTACTACAATTCATTTTTGAAATAATACGTGAACTACACTATCATGCGGAAATGTTTTACATACGGGAGCTCAATAAAATTTATCTGAAGAATATTTCATGTGGTGTAACTATTTTGGGAACATCATCCACTTTACATTAGTTTTCTAAAGGATTCAAGTGAATTGTATAGATTTCATACACAATTCACAACCTAAAACGCTTTCATTCCTTTTAGTAAGTTCAACAAAAAAACGTAGCCACAAAGCTACGTTTTTCTTTCATCGTTTCGGTGTATTTTTATGGTTTTTCAAAAACGGAAGTGGGAATTGCTTACGGAAATGCTCTTTAATCATATACTCTACACCGTTCTCACTATTTGAACGTGTAATCCAATCTGCCGCTTGCTTTAACTCTACAGGCGCATTCCCCATCGCTACCCCAAGTCCAACGTTTTCAATGACCTCTAAATCTTCCATGCTATCCCCAATCGCAACCATTTCATTTAGCGAAATATTTAAATGCTCTCCAAGCAACTGTAATCCGCGTAACTTTGATACATTTTGTGGCAAAATTTCTATTCGTTTTGCGTCACATTCAACATACTCTATATCTTGGAATGCTTTTCTTAGCGTAGTTAGCCCTCTTTCCTTTTCACCATTACTATGGAAAACAACATCAATTTTTGGTGCCGCTACCGGATGATCACGAAGCGCATCGCCTAACGAATCTACAAATTGAACTGGATAAAATAACGGATCTGCGCTTGATAATACAGTACGCGCAATTAAGTTTGGTGTATTTCTCTCCCGGTTTCCGATTGAAAACCGCTCATGAGAAATGCGTACATTACAATCAAAGTGCTCTAACACTTGCACAATATTAAAAGTCTTCTCTTCGGATAACCTCTTTTGAACGTACGGTTTATCTAACGTTGCTGAAACGAAAGCACCGCCATGTGTCACTAATATAGAATCTAATTTCAACGCCTTTGCTACTTTATGAGCGGATTGAAAATTACGACTCGTAAATAATGTAACGTATACATCTTTTCTTTTTACAAATTCAATTGTTTCTCGTAATCCTTTTGCGATTTTTCCGTTATTGTATAGTAGTGTCCCATCTATATTAAGAGCTAGTAAGCGATAAATCATGTCGCACTCCCCCTCTTCGCTGTTGTACTCTATCCATAATTTATGAAATAAATGTAGCAAATAGAACGAGTTAGAATTACTACTGAAAATTTGGTTTACTATATACATATACACTCAGTAAAGGAGATAGTACAATGCAGGCACCACCTTCTTTTTACGAAGGCGACACGTTAGAAGTCGCAAAGAAATTACTCGGCCAAAAACTCGTTCATATTGTAGACGGAATAAAACGAAGCGGCATCATTGTGGAAGTAGAAGCATATAAAGGCCCAGATGATAAGGCCGCACATAGTTATGGCGGCAGACGAACGGATCGTACAGAAGTCATGTTTGGCGCACCGGGGCATGCTTACGTATATTTAATTTACGGTATGTATCATTGTTTTAACGTCATTACAGCGCCAGTTGGCACCCCGCAAGGCGTTCTCATTCGAGCCCTTGAGCCTATAGATGGGATTGAGGAAATAAAATTAGCGCGCTACAACAAAACTGACATTACAAAAGCACAGTACAAAAATTTAACAAATGGTCCTGGCAAACTATGCCGTGCCCTCGGAATTACTTTAGAAGAACGAGGCGTATCATTACAAAGCGACACATTACATATTGAACTCGTTCCAGAAGAAGAACACATGTCATCACAATATAAAATAACAGCAGGACCTCGTATTAACATCGACTATGCAGAAGAAGCTGTACATTATCCGTGGCGTTTTTATTATGAGGGGCATCCGTTTGTTTCAAGGAAATAAACATATGTAAAGGGAGAGACTATGAGGGGCAAACCTGAACTAAAAATAGAATCAGAAAAAGTATATAAAGCGAAGAAAAACCCTAATGGAATGTTTGTAGCGAAAATACTACAACTTCCAAAAGAAGAAGACAAATTAGATTTTGTTCTTATTCTGCAAAACAGAAACACGAAAAAAGTTATTTATAACAAAGTTTTAGTATCAACTGATAACGACTATTATTCTTTCCGACTAGCTCGTGGAAATATAGAATGGTCGTCCTTATATACTGTTACAGTATGGGATGGGCTTGGACATCGATTGATAGAAGTATCAGCCGCAACAGGCAAAGAGAATTATTTCATTTCTGATGGGCATTGTTCCGCATATCGGGAGTAACCTAAAATAAAAGAGAAGCCAAATCGGCTTCTCTTATTACTCCGCACCTTCCGCAGTCGCAATATTATCCTCTAAGTTTTCTCTTGATAATTCAGCCGTCATAAAATCAGCTGTTTCTGGAAGTGCTAAATGCATATGAGCTTTTTGACAAATTTGGATCGTACAGTTTTCAACAACATAATCGAAAACATGTCCGCCCCCGCTTCTTTCATCATCAATATAATGTAAGTGGAAACCCGCTACACCAATACCTTGCGCGTAATCTGGTGTCCAAAATCCAGCAAGCGTACCTTCTGTATGTTTAAATGAAAAGATTGGTTGTGATTTCGTCACTTCAACGAGCGGTGTATACGGTTTTTCTTGTCTTGGAACAGTTCTCGTTCTTACTTCACGGAACGTACCGTCCATTCGAATACCGTAAAATAAGTTTTTACTTGGCATTAATTCATGTAATAATGCCTCAACTTCTTCACGATTCATCGGACGCTCTACCGTATAACTCATTTCTTTTTCAAAAAACGTTACAGTCGCAAACGGCGTTGTTTCTTCCGGTTCTACTTTTTCCGCTGAACCGTCTGAACGTAAATGATAAAATTCATTATCAAACGCAATCATTTCTCCATCTAATTGATCAAATGTGCCGATGCCAAAATCACCACGTTCTTTCAGCTTCTCAAAGTTAATCACACCGTCGTATATACCATCTAATAGCGCAAGCATTGTAGATGTTTGATATATTTCATTACTCGTTTTCGTTCTTTTTGCATCAATATCAATTAATTGTGCAACAGTCATCTCAACCATGCCTCCATTAGTTTAATTGGTTTGGTAATAATTTTTCACTTAATTTAATGTTGTCACGGTAGTCAATTGGAATATCAATAATGACAGGACCTTCTGCTTCTAACGCTTCTCTCAGTACACCTTCTAATTCGTCTGGTGTATTGACACGAAGGCCTATTGCTCCGAAACTTTCTGCATATTTCACAAGATCAACATCGCCAAACTCTGTAGCTGATGTTCTACCGTATTTCATCATTTGTTGGAACGCAACCATATCATATGTACCGTCTCTCCAAACGAGATGTACAACCGGCGCATTTAAACGTACCGCTGTTTCTAACTCCATCGAAGAGAATAAGAAACCACCATCACCTGACACGGAAACAACTTTTTTTCCCGGTTCAACTAAAGTAGCCGCAATTGCCCAAGGTAGTGCAACACCTAACGTTTGCATACCGTTACTAAATAATAGTCTACGTGGTTCATAAGAACGGAAACATCTCGCCATCCAAATAGAATGGGAACCGATGTCACACGTAACCGTTGTATCGTCACTAATTAAAGAACGAAGTGTGCGAATGACTTGAAGCGGATGCGTAACACCTTCAGAAGCGCGGTTTGGAACTTCTGCTTGCTCTGATAACTTCGCGCGTAATCGTTCTAACACTGCTTCTGATTCCGCCTTTAATACAAGTTTCGGTAATTTTTCTGCAATGCTATTTACAGTTAAAGCGATATCGCCAATTAATTCACGCTCTGGTTGGTAATCATGATCGATATCTGCTTGATGGTCATCAAGATGAATGATCGTTCTGCCCCCCAGTTTATTCCAGAATTTCGGATCGTACTCAATTGGATCATAACCGATAGAAATAACAAGGTCTGCTTCTTCTAGTAAAATATCACCTGGTTGATTACGGAATAATCCAACGCGGCCAAAGAAATGATCTTCTAACTCACGTGAAATTGCTCCAGCTGCTTGATACGTTTCAACGACGGGAAGTTCTGTATCCGCAATTAATTTACGAACGGCTTTCGTCACTTCATTTGTGCTCGCTCTCATACCGAGTAAAATAACTGGTAATTTCGCTGATTTTATTTTTTCTACCACATATGTAACATCATGTGTGGGAGCGATTCCAAGCTGTGGCTTAGAAAGCGCACCGATAGACTCTACATTCGTTTCCGCAGTCATAACATCTTGCGGAAGACTTACTAAAGTTGCTCCCGGATTTGTGGAGGTAGCACTTCGAAATGCATTTGATAGTGCTTCTGGTACGTTATCCGGATGCTCTACTTCTACGCTATATTTTGTGATTGGTTCGAATAGTGCAGCATTATCCATAGATTGATGCGTACGTTTTAATCGATCCGTACGTGGAACTGCACCAGCTAAAGCAACAACGGGATCACTCTCCGCATTCGCAGTAACAAGACCTGTCGCTAAATTTGATGTCCCTGGTCCTGAAGTTACAAGACACACACCCGGTTTCCCTGTTAATCTACCAATAGCAGCTGCCATAAATGCTGCGTTTTGTTCATGACGACAAACGATTAACTCTGGTCCTCTTTCTTGCAATACATCAAATACAGAGTCAATCTTCGCTCCTGGAATACCGAAAACATGTGTAACACCTTGTTTAATTAAACAATCAACAACAAGATCTGCTCCTTTTGTTTTTGTCTTCACGTCGTTTGCTTTTACACCTGTACTCAAACTAATCATCCCTTTATTTCATAATGTGTGTAATAAAGATTGTAATTTCACCTAGTTAATTAACATGGTGAAATATCATTTATCATTATATTACAAATGCATTATTTTTCCAACAATATGAATTTGACAGTATTTTGACAACCCTTAAAGAATACGCTTACAATTAATTTGTTTTTTAAAATAACATTTACTTTTAAACTTAATTCCCTAAACAAAAAAACGCCCCTATACTAGGAGCGTCTTCCACTATTACGCTTGTTGCGCGCTATATAATTCTTCAAGTGGCTTCATGATAATTTTGTTAACGTCACCGATTACAACGTTTAGGCGTTGCTCAGTTTCCATTAATTTTGTAATTTTAGCATCTTGTTGAATGCGAGCTACAACTTCTTGTGCTTGTTGGTTGTCTTCTTCAGTAATTTCTTGGCCTTGCATCATTTTTTGTTGTAGGCTAAGTTGCATCGTACGGAACTCTTCAAATAAGTTCTTTGAAGCTGCATCTCCTTGTACTGCCGCATAGCTCTCTTTTAAAGTTTTGAAGTCTTCGTTTTCAGCGATTGCTTTTTGTAATTCATATGCTACATCATGAATGTTTTTTGTCATTTTATTTTTCCTCCTTTAGAAGGCTAGCGCTTTTCGCTCACACTGCCTTTTAAGTGCATTTACATACGCACCTCTTCTTACCATATCAAACTATGCAAGAGATGTGAAGAAATTTCACTCTTATTTCTATGTACTTATCTTTACTACCTAAGGAACAACAGTAACAACCCTTGCACGAGTCCAATCATTCCGCCTAATAAGGCACCTAAATACGTAATCATTTTCAGCTCATTTTTTGTAATGGACAGAACTAAATCTTCTAGTCTCTCTGTTGAAAACGTAGACACTTCTTGCTGGACAATTTCCGCAAGATGTAGATTATTTAGTATGGTCTCTACATTTTCTGTCCCCCACTTCAAGCCTTTCGTTACTGCGCTTGGAACCACTTTTTCAATGATTGTTTCTCGAACTGGCGCATACACTTGCTGTACAGATTGGTTTAAAAACTTACTCACTGTTTCCTCAACTTTAACTGCAGACAATATGGAGCTTACAATCATTTCTTTTTCTACAAACGTTTCTAATTCTTTTACATCTCTTCCCTTTAACTTTTCCCACTCTTTTTGCAGTACATTAGTTAAAAGCTTTTCCGTACCATCTTGACCTAAAAATTTAATTACTTCTGGCTGCACACGATCCACTACACTTACATTCCCTAGAAACATCCCGACTAAGTTAAGTAATGTTCCACGAGAAGCAAAGAAATCATCAATCATTTTTGAAAGGCGCACTTTCCCTTCTTCACTTTCAAAAAATTCAATTCCTCGCTCTAAAATAAAAGCCGAGACATTTGGAATTGCATCCTCTATTTTTTCATGTACAGAATGAGGTAAAGCTTGTTCCCATGTATATGTATAGTACTCCGCTAAAAATTCCTGAACTTTTTTTGTAATCACATGCTCGATTTTCCCGGTCGCCTCTTCTTCTACATGTGCTACATTCCATTTTTCTAACATATGTCGCAGTGATTGTTCATTCGTAATGACTTTATCCACTTCCACTTGCACCCAGCGAATTAAACTTTTTTGAAACTCTTCATTTGTTAGCTTTTTTCCGATTCCTTCTGGCGTTAACAAATGCTCGACTACCATTTTCCCTAATTGAACAGCAAGCTCATCACGTCGCTTCGGAATTAATCCAGGTGTAAATGGCAATTGAAACTTTCCAATATAAATAGGACGATGGGGACGAAATAACATTTTTATCGCTAAGTGGTTCGTATATCCTCCAATAATCGCTCCGAGCCCTGTCGTCGTTAACATATTCAACCATATATTCATTACAATCAACCTTTCGCTTCTCTAAAACTATAGCATATCATCATACGGACAAAAGTATAATGGTATAAAAAAGTATTTGCAATATATAGCTTCGCCTATTATGCCAACACTTTGTTAGTAAAGGAGTGATTTCGTTGGTTCTCGGTATTTTAACTTCCCGGCCTCATTATGAGCAAACGTATTACACCGAAATCGCCAAACGCGCTCGGCTTTATCATAATGTCGTTGCCCAGTTTACACCATTTTGTATTGATCCTAAAACAGACCTTGTTTCTGGTCTTATTTATGATACAGATACAGGAAAATGGAAAGAGCAAACATTCCCTATTCCTTCTTATATATACGATCGTTCTTCTTTTAACGAGGATACAGACTTTGAAAAAGCTAAATCAATTATTCATTCATTACACAACCGTCCTTCCACTACCTTTTTAAATAACACACTTATTGACTTAAGCGCACTACATGATTTATTTCTTACTAATAAAAAATTATCTCCTTATATACCAAAATTTGAAATAGCAACGATACAAAACATTTTCAAACTTTTATTAAAAACAAAAGATATTATTATACGTCCTACTCATACACATTCCAATGAAAGTCTGTACCGGATCGCTTATAAAAATAAAACGTTTCATATCGATACAATACATGACGCATATCATACTTCTACTCCAATCAAACGGACAGATGAGTTTATATCTTGGTACAAATCTAACATACAATCAGCACGTTATATCACCCATACGATGCTACAACCACCGAATCAACTAACGTATCCACTCCACATTCGAACCATTTTGCAAAAAAATAAAGAACAAAAATGGAACGTTATCGGTCAATTTATACAAAAAAGCTCATTTCCGAACCAATTTTTACTTTCCGTAACGGATGATTCCTCGCTGCATTCATTATCAAAAATTAAATATGTACTATCTAATACCGGTGTGCAACTATTACAAGACGCTTTACACGACATTATAAATGAAGTGTTTCAAACATTAGATCAATCTTATTCTTCTTTATTCGAACTAGAACTTTCCACAATTATGGATCAAAAAGGGGCGATTTGGCTTATGTATGTCAACACGATTCCCCCTTACGAACATTACATTCATCATAATGATTCGTTAGCTGAAAAGATCTTTCACGGACCACTAAAATTTAGCCGCTTTACACCATAACGAAAGGAGGGAATCCCATTTTGAAAGAGCACATATATACATTAAACATTTCAGATGAGCATCCAAATAGTATTACTTTACCTTACATTTTTTCTATTACACCACCTATTACATCCCTTTCCTTCGGCAGACGCCATGTTGCAAGTGAAGAGGTAAAAATTCATTATTCCTTTACTCGTGAAATTATGATTGGAAAACGAATTGCAGAAAAACTTTTACTCCCTCATTCCACTACCATTCATGCCTTTACACAAAATGAAACAATTATTTTCGGACCATTAGTCGGTATTTTCACAACTGGTTTTAACGATGACTCACCTATTCCTTTAGGAAACCGTTCCACATCTCTCAGTGAGTTGCTAACACCACCATTTACATTACGACCGTTCGTATTCGTTTTTGGCGTTCAACATATAAACTGGGAAGAAGAAACGATTGATGGGTATTTCTTTCAAGAAGGAAAATGGCTAAAGAAAAAAGTTCCTTTGCCAAATGTCATTTACGATCGACTACCAAATCGTAAAGCAGAAAATTATAAACCAATCGTTAGAGCAAAAAGGAAATTAGAACATGACTATAACATTCCATGGTTTAACCCAGGATTTTTTAATAAATGGGACGTTCATCAACTTCTCATGAAGGACGATTCAATTGTGCCTTTATTACCAAACACAGAGACATTTCAGCACTTCGAACAAGTAGAACGGTTTCTTGGCACATATAAATCAATTTACATGAAACCGATACACGGTAGCTTCGGAAGAAATATTCATCAACTATTTTATTCTCAAACAGAGAATTGCTACTACTGTCGTTATCGCGAAAATGAAGAGAATAAACTAAGAAAGTATCAATCATTAGAAACACTTCTGAACCACGTATTAAAAGGACATGATTTAAAGAAGTTTATCGTACAGCAAGGTATTTCTTTACTTCGCTTCGACGGGCAACCTGTTGATTTTCGCATTCATACAAATAAAAACCATTTCGGTAATTGGGTCGTCAGTGCCATCGTCGCCAAAATTGCTGGCAAAGGTAGCTTAACCACACATGTAAATAGCGGTGGTGATACAAAATTACTACAAGAACTTTTTCCAGATTCAACGAAACAAGTTCAAATTGAAAATAAATTAAAACAAACAGCCTTGCAAATAAGTTACGCGCTCGATGGGCAAGTAACTGGGAACATTGGAGAAATCGGTTTTGATATTGGTTTAGACATGCAGGAAAATCCGTGGCTATTTGAAGCAAACTCAAAACCTGGGCGAACTGTATTCCAAGATGAAAAGTTAAAAGAACAAAGTGAACTGACGCGCCAATTATTTTACGAATATGCTATCTACTTAACTGAACATTCTTTGCGCGATGCAAAAGAAAAAATGTCCCAAATGAAATTAGGGACTTCATCAAACACCGAACATATCCCTTCTCCTATGATTCACTCACAAATACGAAAACAAAAACTTCCACCTCATTCATAAGGTGGAAGTTTTCTATTTACACAAGTTTTACTACAACCTCCGTTTCCACGTTACATACTCCGCAATAAAAAATATGATTGCAATATTCTTGTGAATGATTATGTGTTAATCCATCTACCTCACTTAATAATTCCTGATCCATATACGCACTATAATCGTCTATGTAATCAACAGTTTTCCCATAATCTTGGAGTATACCTTGGCAATTTTGACAAGAATATGTTTGTGATTCTAATGCGTTACAAAGCGGGCAAATTCCCATCATGATTCCTCCATACATTATCGTTTAAAGACTTTCTTTTTAGATTGAAGAAAGCATCTAACCATGAGTAGATACGGTCAGTTCCTTTCCTTTCCATGCCCCATCCTTAGTTAAACTAGAAATGAGAAGTTAATGCCTTTTTAGTTTTTATATTACTAAGCTGCAATTGTAATGTATCTCACTTTCATAAACGATTAATAAAAAGCTAATTATTAGCCCTAACATAGCCGGATTCAAAGAGAACACCATTTTTAATATCGCTCTTAGTTTAGCCTTCTTTCTTAAAAATACAACGATTACTCTTATTTCATAATTTACGAAATCACTACATTTTTTTACAAAATTTACAAATTATTATTTTGTATATCTTTCTAGGTAACATCCATACTATGAGTACAAACTTAATTACCGATGGATTAGCGCCAAACGGGGCGATAATATCTGGTTCAAATCCAGCTAGTCCAACCAAAAAAATTTTTATAACTCTAAGGAGGATATATTCCTATGGCAAACCAAAATTCTTCAAATCAATTAGTAGTACCAGGAGCAACAGCTGCAATCGATCAAATGAAGTACGAAATCGCTCAAGAATTTGGTGTACAATTAGGAGCAGATTCTACGGCTCGTGCTAACGGTTCTGTTGGTGGAGAAATCACAAAACGTCTAGTTGCAATGGCTGAGCAAAGCCTTGGCGGATTCCAAAAATAAATATATATGGCAAAAAGGTCTCAAGGCATATGCCTTGAGACCTTTCTTAATTATTGAAGCATTTGTAAAAACTTCTTCGTTCGTTCTTCTTTTGGATTTGTAAATACATCTTCTGGTATACCTTGTTCGACAACGACACCGCCATCCATAAAAATAACGCGATTCGCAATTTGATGAGCAAAACGCATCTCATGCGTTACAATAACCATCGTCATGCCTTCTTTAGCAAGTTCTTTCATTACCTTTAGAACTTCTTGAACGAGTTCAGGATCAAGTGCTGACGTCGGTTCATCAAATAGTAACACTTCCGGCTCCATCGCAAGCGCGCGAGCAATTCCAACGCGCTGTTGTTGTCCCCCTGATAATTGGAACGGATATAAATCCACTTTATCTGCTAAACCAACTTTTTCAAGGAAGTAGTTTGCTTTTTTCTTCGCTTCTTCTTTCCCCATCTTTTTCACTGTAACGAGCCCTTCCATTACATTTTGAATGGCTGTTAAATGCGGGAATAAGTTATGATGTTGGAACACCATTCCTGTTTGTGTACGAAGATTTACAATATCTTTCTTGGATACTTTTTGAGCGAAATCAAGCTCTTTATTGCCGATACGAATGCTACCAGCGTTCGGTGTTTCTAGAACGTTTAGGCAACGTAGAAACGTCGTTTTACCAGATCCAGAAGGTCCGATAATAACAACAACTTCACCCTTCTCAACTGATAGATCTATATGCTTTAGTACGGTATTATCTCCGAAACTTTTTTGTAAGTGCTGAATTGAAATCATGAAAACAAAAACTCCTTTTGTAAAAGGATTATTTTAATGTGTAGCGTTCTGAACGCTTTTCTAACATCTGTTGTACGATTGATAGTAAGAAACAAATAACCCAATAAATAAGACCTGCTTCAAAATAAACAATTAAAAACTCATAGTTCATTGCCGCAATTTCCTGCGCTTTTCGGAACATTTCTGTTACTAAAATTAACGATGCTAATGAAGTATCCTTCACTAAGCTAATAAATGTATTCGAAAGCGGCGGAATTGATACGCGCGTTGCTTGCGGTAAAATAACACGTTTTAATGCTTGTGGATATGTCATCCCAATTGTATAAGCTGCTTCCCACTGTCCTTTCGGAATTGAAAGGATAGAAGCACGAATAATTTCAGATGCATACGCACCAACATTTAATGAAAATCCAATAACTGCTGCTGTATACGGCTCAACTTCAATATTAAGAGTTGGAAGACCATAGAAAATAATAAATAACTGTACAAGAAGTGGCGTTCCGCGAATGATAGATACATAGATACGAGCAATCCATTGTAAAATACGACTACCTGAAATACGCGCGAGCGCTGTTAACGTCGCCAGTATAATTCCGATAATGAATGTAATAAGCGTTAATGGAATTGTCGTAAAGACAGCTTCCTTCAGCATAGGCATGAAGGAAGACTGCATAATATCTATCCAAGTAGACAATCGATCTGAAACCAATGCACTACTTAGATACATTTTCACCGAACCATTTTTTCGCTATTTTGTCGTACGTACCATCTTTTTTCATATCTTCTAACGCTTTATCAACTTCTTGTACAAGCTTATCGCTACCTTTACGGAATAAGAATCCACTTTGTGAAGCTTCTTTTTCTGTATCTACAATTTTAATTTTTGCATCTTTTTTCGTTTCTAAGTAGTTTAATACTGATAACTTATCATTAATTGTGAAATCAACACGGCCAGTGTTTAATAATTCTGCCGCTTGGCTAAAGCCTTCTACGTTAGTAATTTCCGCACCATTTTTCTTAGCAATATCTGCATAGTTACTTGTTAAAGATTGCGCTGCTTTTAACCCTTTTACATCAGCAAATGTAGCAGGTTTATCTTTATCTTTTGCAATAACTAATACTGCTGAAGATGAAACGTATGGTTTAGAGAAATCATATTTCTTTTGACGATCTTCACGAATACCAACTTCGTTCGCAACCATATCGAAACGCTTCGCATCTAAACCAGCAAGTAAGCTATCCCATTGTGTTTCTTTAAATACAGGTTTTACACCTAAACGTTTTGCAACTTCTTCTGCTAATTCAACGTCAAATCCAGTTAATTTATTGCTTGAATCGTGGAACGTAAATGGTGGGTATGTACCTTCTGTACCAATTACAAGTTCACCGCTTTGTTTAATCTTTTGTAATGCGTCTTGACTAGCTGTATCTTTTTTCTCTTCTTTACCGCAGCCGGCTACAATCCCGATCGCTAATGTAGTTACTGCAAGCACTGAAAATAATTTTTTCATGATGGTAATCCTCCAAGTATTCTGATAGGAATTTAAAAACTATATTGATTGTATGCAATCTTGAACAATTTTTCAATGAAAATGTTCTTATTTAGTTTATCCTTTTTCTTCATAATCAAACAAAATGGAAAAATAACGCTACATACAAAAAATAAGTAACATTTTTTAATATAGCATTAATTGTAGGAAAGGTAAAATAATACTTCTTATTATGTACCTTTATCGCCGACATTTTGCCAACAAAAAAGAACTTGCGACAATCGCAAGTTCTTCCCCGCATTAAGCGCTCTGGTTTCCTTCCATTTGCGTTTTGTACATATCGTAATAACGCCCACGCTTTTTCATCAATTCATCATGAGAGCCTTTTTCTAAGATTGTTCCTCTATCGAGTACAATAATTTGATCCGCACTTTTAATTGTTGAAAGACGGTGAGCAATAATAAACGTCGTTCTCCCTTTTTTCACAACTTCTAGCGCTTGTTGAATCATTGCCTCTGTCTCTGTATCAATACTAGATGTTGCTTCATCTAAAATTAAAATGGCTGGATCAAAAGCGAGTGCCCTAGCAAACGATATAAGCTGGCGTTCTCCGGTTGAAAGTGTACTTCCTTTCTCCGTAATTTCTTCGTTTATATTGTTCGCAAACCTTTCCGCACCCACATCACGTAATGCTTTTACGATGCGATCTTTTGAAATTTTTTCGTTCTCTAAGCTTACATTGGAAGCGACCGTCCCGCTAAATAAAAACGGATCTTGTAATACGATTCCCATATGCTCACGAGTTGCTTGTTTCGGCATTTCTTTTACATCGTGACCGTCAATCGTAAGCTTCCCTTTTTCAAACTCATAAAATTGAAAGAGTACATTCATAATGGAACTTTTTCCTGATCCAGTATGACCGACAAGTGCTACTGTCTCGCCTTGTTTCGCTTCAAAAGAAATATTTTTTAGCACTTCATCTTTTCCATTATAAGAAAACGAAACATTATCAAACTTCACATTTCCTTGTAAGCGAGGCATGCGCTCTTCTTCCACTGCCTCTCCCTTTTCCTCTAGCAATTCGAAGACACGCTCTGATGCAACGCGCGATTGTTCTAAGTTAGCAAGCTGATTTACCATATTTGTAATTGGTGAGAACAATCTCGTTAAATAATCGACGAACGCATACAGTATCCCTAGAGAAATGATGCCTGAAGCACTTAATGAAGCTCCCCCGAAATACCAAATCACACCTGTGAAAGCGATATTTCGTAATACAGACACTAAGTTATGCGAAGTTGCTGCATTTAAATTTAAAATTTTATTTTGATACTTAAAATAATCGCCATTTAATTCTTCAAACTCTTTTTTCGTTTCACGCTCTTGACGGAACGTTTGAATAATTGGCATCCCTTGAATCGATTCATTCACTGTACCGTTAATATCGGATAAACGTGAACGCATTTTATGATTGTATACAGATGCATACTTTCTATATAAAATCGCCCAAACAATTAAAATCGGGATAATTAATAAACAGAACGACGCAAGTTTCACATCGAGTAAAAATAGCGCTGCAAATATCCCGATAATATAAATGAAACTAGAGACGAATGTCGCAAGCACTGTTACGTATAAATCTCGAATCGCCTCTGTATCATTCGTTACACGCGAAACGATTTTCCCTGCTGGTAAATGATCAAAGTATCTAATCGGTAACGTTTGAATATGAGAGAAGACGTCTTCCCTCATAATTTGAATAATTTTGTTTGCTGCCTTCTGCAAGAAAAACTGCTTTCCATATGCAAATAATGACACAATTACTAATAGAGCAAAATAGCCTCCACCAAGTAACAGTAGGGGGTTTATTTCTGGCTTATAAAACGCAAACACTTCTTCCTTCGTTAATGCTTTCGCTTTATACACTTGCACCGCCTTACCATTTTGAATGGTAATCATATCCCCTTTCACAGAACGTGTTCCTTCAATATTCACTCTATTTGGTACAAAGTAATATTGAAAACCGACTTGCATCACGCGTACTTCTTTTCCTTTTTTCTCACCTTGTTCAAAGCGATCACTTCGCTTATAATAGGCGCCATTATATGCAACAGCATCTTCACTCTTTTCTGTCTCATACCAAGATTTTTCTATCGCGACGATATGATCGTCAATCATCGTTTTAGCGACGAACGGACCGGCAAGCTCAGCGATAACGAAAATAAATAACATCGCCATCGCTGCAAAAATCGTCCCTTTTACTTTCATCGCATATTGAAACAATCGTTTTGAAACACTCATATTTTCACCCCACTATCCGCACTTTCATTTTCACCTTGTTGTCTTTCAAACTGCTCAGCATACCAGCCTCCGTTTCGAAGTAACTGGTCATGCGTGCCTTCTTCCATAACTTCGCCGTCATCCATAACGAGAATCCAATCTGCATGTTGTACGGCAGATAAACGGTGCGTCGTAATAATCGTCGTCTTTCCGCTTCTTTCCGTTCTTATATTTTCAATGATCGCCGCTTCCGTACGAGCATCGACAGCTGATAACGAATCGTCCAAAATTAATATTTCTGGATTTTGAATAACCGCTCTCGCAATCGAAATCCTTTGCTTTTGCCCTCCTGATAACGAAACACCTTTCTCTCCAACGAGCGTTTCTAATCCTTCTGGTAAAAACTCTAAGTCTTTTGTAAACGCAGCAATTTCAATGGCTTTCTCGAGCTCTTCTTCAGTCGCTTCCCTGTTTCCGAATAAAATATTTTCCCTCGCTGTTTTTGAGAATAAAATGTGCTCCTGAGGTACATATCCAATCCACCCGAGTACATTATCACTCGTCATTTTATCTAATGTCACATCAGAAACTGCAATATCCCCTTCTCCAAGCGGATATTGACGAAGAAGCTGACGTACAAGCGTCGTTTTTCCGCTTCCTGTTTTTCCGACAACCCCTAGCGTTTCTCCTTGTTTTAATGTAAAAGAAACCTTTTTTAAATTTTCTTCAGATGATGAAGGATAGGAAAAAGAAACTTCATCAAACTGAATATAATCAGGATCTTGTACAAGCTTTGGATTTTTCGGATTCTTTACATCTGGTTCATATGCTAACGTTTCATTCACACGATCTAACGAAGCATTTCCTCTTTGCATAACATTAATTAATTCGCCAATTGCAAACATCGGCCAAATCATCATCCCTAAATACACGTTAAAGGAAACGAGTTCGCCAAGTGTCACCTTTGATTGAAATACAAGGTATGCACCGTACACTAAACCAATTAAATAACTAAGACCGACAAGCATTTTCACAGTTGGTTGGAATAACGCATCGATTCTTGCTACCTTCATATTCTTTTCGTAGACGTCATCTCCTAAATGATGAAATCTTTCCTGATCTGCGTTCTCTTGTACGTATGCACGAATCACGCGCACGCCAGCAATTGATTCAAGTACTTTATCATTCATATCACCGAACGCATCTTGCGCAACTGTAAACCTTTCATGCAATTTCTTTCCATATATATTCATCGCATATGCCATAATTGGCAGCGGTATAAGGGCTGCTAATGTAAGCTCCCAACTTATTGTAAATCCCATCATAAAAACGATTGTAAGCATATATAAACTAGAATCTACAAGCGTTAATATACCAAAACCAGCTGTCATAGCGATTGCTTTTAAATCGTTTGTTGCTCTCGCCATTAAATCGCCAGTACGATTTTTTTGATAAAACGTCGGTGTCATCTTGAGTAAATGCCCCATAAATTTCGAGCGCATCGTCTTCTCAAGTACGAACGCACCTCCAAATAATTGATGCTGCCAAACAAAAGTAAGGCCATATCCAACTATCGTAACTCCTATTAAAATAAGAATAGACTCCATAATTGCTGCATTCGTTAACGTTCCAGTTTTTATATTATCAATCGTAACCCCTAGTACTTTTGGGGGAATGACTTCAACTATATTTACAATTAAAAGCGCACCAATTGCGATACTATATCTCTTCCAATGCTCTTTAAAAAACCATCTTAACTTTAGTAATACTGAAAACAATGTAACCTCTCCCTTCTCGTTTTCGTTTCACTCTCATTTCTTTATCCGCTATCCAAACCAATCACATTTACATTTCGTAACCCATACAATCTCATCACATTTTTCCACCTTCCAAATTTCAGTTTTATAGTAACCATACAAAGTATGGAAACAAGCAAATTGGACAAAAAAAAGCATACCGTCGCTTGACGATATGCACAAAAATGCATAAAAGCGTACGTTACGATATACGCAACGTACGCTTTTTATAAGACAAAAATGCCCTATATATCCGTACGGGTTGCGTAATGATATGAATGTTTTCCGTTATTTAACAGAGCTAAGCCCATTACATTTACGATTACAATCATTACGCACACCCCTTTCATTTATTTTCCATTTATAATCTTATAACTTCTTTGAGTATTCTGTCAATTATTTTTTTTGCAAATTGAAGAAAATAGATACCAATCACGATAAAATGAAGAGGATTTATGACGAGATAAAGCAGTTTGAAATAAGGGAATCTTCTGTAAGAAAGGGCATACAAAATAAAAAAAGAATAAGAAATCGTTTTCACAAACATTTCATTTGAAAAATATTATCAAACCCCCTACAATCACCTTATACTCACTCTTACAAGTTGCTATTTTAGGAGGACTAATCATGACAACTAGCAATACGTACAAATTTTATTTAAACGGAGAATGGAGAGAAAGCTCTTCAGGACAAACAATCGACATTCCATCTCCATACTTACACGAAGTAATTGGTCAAGTACAAGCAATTACTCGCGGAGAAGTAGATGAAGCAATTGCATCTGCAAAAGAAGCTCAAAAATCATGGGCTGAAGCTTCTCTACAAGATCGCGCAAAATATTTATATAAATGGGCTGATGAGCTCGTAAATATGCAAGATGAAATTGCTGATATTATTATGAAAGAAGTCGGTAAAGGATATAAAGATGCGAAGAAAGAAGTTGTTCGTACAGCTGATTTCATTCGTTACACAATTGAAGAAGCTCTACATATGCACGGAGAAAGCATGATGGGCGATAGCTTCCCTGGCGGAACAAAATCAAAACTTGCGATTATCCAACGTGCACCACTTGGTGTTGTATTAGCAATCGCACCGTTTAACTACCCAGTAAACTTATCTGCTGCAAAACTTGCACCAGCATTAATTATGGGTAACGCTGTTATTTTCAAACCAGCAACTCAAGGTGCAATTAGCGGTATTAAAATGGTTGAAGCACTTCATAAAGCTGGCCTTCCAAAAGGTCTTGTAAACGTAGCTACAGGACGCGGTTCTGTAATTGGTGACTACTTAGTAGAACACGAAGGTATCAATATGGTATCGTTCACAGGTGGTACAAACACAGGTAAACATTTAGCGAAAAAAGCTTCAATGATTCCACTTGTACTAGAACTTGGTGGGAAAGACCCTGGTATCGTTCGTGAAGATGCTGACTTACAAGATGCTGCAAACCATATCGTAAGCGGTGCATTCTCTTACTCTGGTCAACGTTGTACAGCTATTAAACGTGTACTTGTACACGAAAACGTAGCGGACGAGCTTGTTGAATTAGTAAAAGCGCAAGTAGCTAAACTATCAGTTGGATCTCCAGAACAAGACAGCACAATCGTTCCATTAATTGACGATAAATCTGCTGACTTCGTTCAAGGCTTAGTTGACGACGCTGTAGAAAAAGGTGCTACGATCGTTATCGGTAACAAACGTGAGCGTAACTTAATTTATCCAACATTAATCGATCACGTAACAGAAGAAATGAAAGTTGCTTGGGAAGAGCCATTCGGCCCAATCCTTCCAATCATCCGTGTTTCTTCAGATGAGCAAGCAATTGAAATTGCTAACAAATCAGAGTTCGGCTTACAAGCAAGTGTCTTCACAAAAGACATTAACAAAGCATTTGCAATTGCTAACAAAATCGAAACTGGTTCTGTTCAAATTAACGGACGCACAGAGCGCGGCCCTGACCACTTCCCATTCATCGGTGTAAAAGGTTCAGGTATGGGCGCACAAGGTATTCGTAAGAGCCTTGAGTCTATGACACGTGAAAAAGTAACTGTATTGAACTTAGTTTAATCTTATATAGAAGCTGATCTAGTTTTAGATCAGCTTCTTTTTATTTCACGAGTTGTTTTTCCATAGGTAAATTCACACATTCTACAGAAATTTCATATCCTAGCCAACGCTCAGCAATATGTTCAAATGATAAAACAGAGCCTGTTGTAAAAAATCGATGCTTCGGATTCAAATTGTCAGACAGGATTCCTTTGTGCTGTAAAATTGTGCTTAATTCTATCGCTGTTTCTTCTGCAGAACTAATAATCGTTACATCTTCTCCTAGTTCCTTTTTTATATAGGACTCTAAAAGTGGATAATGCGTACACCCAAGAATTAACGTATCTATATCTTCTTTCGTTAATGGCAGTAAAGCTTGTTTCACTTGCTGCGTTACATATGCGGTATCTTCTAATTGATTTTCTACAACTGTAGCTAAAGTCGGGCACGCGTGACTATGCACTTCCAAATATGTATCAAGCTCATGTAATGCTTTTTCGTACATATTAGACTGTATCGTACCTACAGTTCCAATTACTCCGATTTCCCCTTTCTTTGTCACTTTAATTGCCGCTCTTGCTCCCGGATGTATAACGCCAATAACCGGAATAGACAGTGCTTCTTGCAGCGCAGTCAATGCAGCAGCTGCAGCAGTATTACATGCTACCACTAGCGCTTTTAACGGAAACTGTTTGAGGAACTCAACCATTTCAAATACGAAAGATTGTACCTCTTCTACACTTCTTGGCCCATACGGACAACGCTCATTATCACCAATATAATAAATGCTCTCTTTAGGCAATTGTCTTATAATTTCACTCGCAACTGTTAATCCCCCAACTCCCGAATCTAGCACACCTATTACTGAATGTTTATGACATACAGACATATACTTCATCCCCTTCTCAATCTTCTAGCGTCAATAACATTTATTATATTACGAAAATTCAATATTACATAATAATCCCTTTCTCTTTTAATCACAAACTCTTCTCTATAATCTGATTATTACTATATCCATTGACGTATAAAAATACATTTGTTACTCTTAAATACGTTAATTTAATATTTAAATCCTCATTCGTATCTCGGTGAGGTAGAGGTTGCAGTCATTAAGAGTATCATTTCAGGAGATGTAGTGGCATTGATGAAGAAATGAGAAAGGAATGATTGCCGAAGTAAGTCGTGTCCACCATGCACACTTGCTGGGTCTGCATTTAATAAGTGCAGAACTGTCACAAACGTTTCGTTTGTGGAGAGCTATCGAGAGGTATGTCGTGGGTTTCTTATAAGATAGAAAGCATGTAGCGGCAAATTACGTGCTTTTTTTGTTTTGTTTGGGACTTCTCTTCTCTAATCGGAAGACATACATATCTCCTCGCTTGACTTGGTTATACTAACTTTGGAGGTATTTTCTATGCAACAAAAAAAATGGGGCTTTTGGGTACTAACAGCTTTCGTTGTCGGTAACATGGTTGGCGCTGGTATTTTCATGGTGCCAAGTACGTTGGCACAAACAGCAAGCCCACTCGGTGTCACTTTAGCTTGGTTAACAACAGGGTTTGGTGTTTTAATGCTAGCTCTTGTTTTTGGTAATTTAGCAATTCGTCGTCCTGATTTAACGACAGGACCACAAAGTCATGCATATGCTTTATTCTCAACACCAAAAAAGAAAAAAATGGCTGGTTTCAGTATGGTATGGGGATATTGGGTTGCAAACTGGGCAAGTAACGTTGCCATCATTACATCTTTCGCGGGATATTTATCACTCTTCTTCCCAATTATGAAAGATACACGACTACTATTTTCAATCGGTTCGTTTAACATAGAAGTCGGAAAACTAATTACATTTACGATTTGTTCCATCTTACTTTGGGGAACTCATATTATATTAACTAATGGTGTAAGCGGAGCTGGAAAGCTAAACTTCTTAGCAACAACAACGAAAGTAACTGGATTCCTTTTATTTATCGTCGTTACGTTATTTGCATTCGAAGCTTCTAAGTTTGGACAATGGTACACACCGATGATTGATAAATCAGGTGTATCACACGGCCTTCTTTCACAAGTAAATTTAGCTGCTCTTACAACGCTTTGGGCGTTTATCGGAATTGAATCAGCCGTTCTTTTATCAAACCGGGCTGTTTCTCCAAAAACGGTAAAACGGGCAACAGTTGCGGGATTACTTATTACAGTTGCAATTTACTTAGGAATTACAATTTTAACAATGGGTGTCCTTCACGTTGATACATTACAAGCTTCTGAACGTCCGTTAGCAGATGCACTAAATGCTGCAATGGGTCATGGTGGCGGGAAACTGATGGCATTGCTTGCTCTTACTTCCCTGTTCGGTTCTATCTTAGGCTGGATTTTATTAAGCTCAGAAGTACCGTATCAAGCAGCAAAAGAAGGTTTCTTCCCTTCCTTCTTCACAAAAACAAATAAAAAAGGAAGTCCAATTTACTCATTACGATTAACAAACATTATGTCGCAAGTGTTCTTATTCTCAACATTATCAGGAACCATTGCGGAAGCTTATACATTCGTTATTACCGTATCAACACTGGCCTATCTCATTCCATATCTCGTTTCACCGATCTTCCAGTTAAAACTAGTCGCAACTGGTGAAACGTATAAAAATGAAATGCGGGCAAGAATTACAGATGGCATAGTCGCCGTTATCGCACTTTGCTACGCACTATGGGTTATTAAAACGGGCGCATCCGATATAAAAACGTTCCTTCTCGGAATTGGTTTATTCGTAATCGGCTTTGCCTTCTATCCATTAATGAATCGTGATCAGAAAAAAAATAACGAAAAGAAAAACGGGCAAGTTGCATAACGCAATTTGCTCGTTTTTTCTTTTGTAAAACATATATAATAGAACAAAGAGGTGAAAAACATGTCAATTGAATCACTATGGAGCAGTCGCTTCCAACAACATATGCAAAATATCATTACATACTTTGCACGTATGATTAACGGTTTACTATATAGCTTTATCTTTATTTCATGCGTTGGCGCATATTATTATGCTCAGTTTCTAAAAGCATCTCCTTCTAAAGGAATATCTCTCATACTCATAACGACCGTTCTTACATTTATTATAATGAGATGTCCCATTCGCACCTTTATTCAAAAACCAGATGCCGTCTATTTACTTGCGTTAGAAGAGAAATTAACATCTTATTTTAAAAAATCTCTTCTATATAATTACATCATTCAACTTTTCCCATTATTATTTACGTTCCTTATTCTCGTACCGCTTGCTATGCAATCATTACAATTAACTGTACCGTTCTTATGTACAATCTTTATCGTTTTAATGATTACGAAAGCTTGGAACCTGTACATATATTGGATGTGGCGTGATAGCCATGAAAAAAACATATGGTTCATTATTCGTATTGCTTGTAACGCCCTAATCATTTACATGCTATTTTACTCGGCACATGTTCTCATATTAGGCGGATTGCTCTTACTACTTGCTTTCCTACTTCTATATACGAAAAAACAGCCTACAAAACGAATACCGTGGGATTACATAATCGAGCAAGAAGAAAAAATGGATGTTCGCTTTTATCAATTTGCTAGCATCTTTACTGATGTTCCGCAACTTAATAAGCAAGTAAACAAAAGAAAATGGCTTACAAATTGGATTGAACCTTTATTACATAAAAAACGAGCAACTTTCTTCTATTTACATACACTAGCATTTTTACGCGGGAATGATTATTTCGGTATATATATTCGCTTAGGGCTGATTGGTGCCTTCGCCTTATATTTTATACCAAACACATACGTAAAAGGCGCTATCGCATATATCGTCCTATATATGATTTCTATGCAGCTTCGTTCCCTCTGGAAATATTTTTCGGGAAATATTATTGTAGCATTGTATCCGATTGATACTGAAAAACGAATGAATCAATTTCTTCGCTTAATCTTTATATTACTAAGCATTCAACTCATTGTATTTTCGAGTGTTATACTCATTGCTACAGGTCAATTACTACATACCTTGATTATTATGATAATCGGGGTAATCTGGATTAAATTTATTATTGTACCAAAAACGAAGCAACGTGTTTCTTCGTTTTAACGAAAAGAATTATCTTAAAAGCCAAGGAGAAAATAAATTATCTCCTTGGCTTTTTTATTTTTCTTCCTCAAACAACCGATATTTTATGATTTTTACATACAAAAACGATAATACATGTTTACGTCCTAATAAAAAGGGTATTTATTAAATTAACAGGGCAAAGGAACTGGAGGGAATGAAAAAACATGAATTAAAGTTTCACTTTATAAAAGGCATTGCTCAAGGATGATTCTGGAACCGATACTATAATATAAGGAGCTGACTGCAATGAGTAAAAAAATTGCTATTTTAATAACGGATTATTTCGAGGATACAGAATATACAGAGCCAGTAGAAGCTTTTAAGCAAAAGGGATATGAATTAACAACTATTGAAATGGAAAAAGGTAAAACGGTACACGGTAAGCAAAGAAAAAGTGAAGTCGTAATTGATAAAAGTATTGATGATGTTTCTCCAGAGAACTTTGATGCCCTCTTCATACCGGGTGGATTTTCCCCAGATATACTTCGTGCCGATGAACGTTTTGTTCACTTTAGCAAAACATTTATGGATGCGGAAAAACCCGTTTTCGCTATTTGTCACGGACCTCAGCTACTCATCACTGCACAAACACTTGAAGGACGCGATGTGACTGGATATAAATCCATTGAGGTCGATTTGAAAAATGCTGGCGGAAACTTTCATGATAAAGAAGTAGTCGTATGCCAAAATCAGCTAGTCACAAGTAGACAACCGGAAGATATCCCCGCTTTTATTGAAGAATCGTTGCGTATATTAGGATAGCTACTTTGGTTAACCTCTTTTATTTGTATGAAAAACAAAATGTAATCAGTGGGGGATTTATTTCATCCCCCACTGATTATTAGTTCACACTAATCGCGTGTTTATGGGCAACCCGACTCCCACAAATACACCTCTTATCTCACTCTAAAATTCCCAATCACTATTCATAGGCAGTTCTCATATAGTGAAAATGACTATATAATTCCTATCCATAAGTTAAATCATGATTTTACACATATATAAATACAAAAGATGGGAGCCTAACTATGAACAATACTCCACCTTCAACGCCCCCAAATCCAACGGAAACGAATAATAATGAAGTGAGCTTACAAACGTTACGCGTCATTGGGCTTATTGTACTGATTAGTGGCTACATATTAGTAGCACTTTCTGAAGTAGGAACGTTAAAAAATCTTTTACTACAGCCGAATACCACTCCAAATTTAGCTGAAGTTGATCCGTTTTAAAAACGGTATAAAAAGCGCTCCTCATTATAACTGGTTCGCTTTTTATATCGTTTCACTTTATCCGATCTGAGAAACCTTCCCTTCATCTTGATATTTCTCTTTCCCTATCGCCTTCATAAATAATAAAATACTGCTCATACCAACAATAAAGTACAGAGCACTCATGCCCCAAGATGCAATAAATGAACCTAACATAACACCTAATGCCCCGTTCATTTTCGCCATTTGAAAGACCATCCCGTTAATCGCCATATAAGAACCTCTTGCCTCATCCGGCACCATATCTGCCATAATAGATTGACGCACTGGCACATACATCATCTCGCCTACCGTTTGGAAAAGCCCTGCAATTAATAAAATCCATAAACTATTGCTCGTTCCGAGTATTGTAAATCCAATTGTATAAATGAATAAACCTACATATAAGATTTTCAAATCGTTGAAGCTTTTCAGCATTTTAATAAGGAGTGCCGAACATAACACAACTAAAATTGTATTCTCTGCTGAAATCCAGCTCATCATTCGAATACCTGTTAAATCAAACGTCACACCATTCCTAAAGAAAAAGTGCACCGTTTCAAATTCCTGCTGCAAACGTACTCCTAAATAATTATTAACCTGAAACTCTAAAGATAATGTACATATACTTGCTGCACAAAAAATTAAAAACGCTCTATCTTTTATTACGACTTTATAACTATCCGCCATATCTTTTAATACATTTTTCTTCTCCACCGTTTTTCGTGCTACATACACTTCTTCCATATATAGAGCCATCACATATAAAGTAATAACTGCAATAACTATTAATCCAATAAACAATTGTAATCTATAGTTTTCAAACAATAGTCCTCCAAATATCGCTCCAATTGCAATGGATAAATTAATCGCCCAGTAGTTAATGCTGTACATCACTTTTCGATTTTCTGGTGTACTCACATCAATTAACATCGCCTCTGTCGCAGGATTCATAAGACCAGACCCTAAACTATTCACTAACATAAAGATAAATGTTAGCCACGGTGAATCTACATAATCTGAATTTGCAATCCCCATACAAGCGATTGAAATGACTTGTATACTTTGACCGATAATCATAACCTTTTTACGCCCAAGCCGGTCCCCAACATATCCACCGTATAAACCAATTACTAATGAAGCAATTACATTAATAAGTAGTAACGCACCAGCAATTGCACTACCTAATTTTATTGAAAAATAAATCGCCATAAATGGAAAAATCATCGTGGATACAGTACGTGTTAAAAACGAAGTTATAATTCTAATTTTTATATTTCGATGCATACTCCAAAATCCCATCGTTTCCCCCTCCTTATGCTTACTTATTTTACTTTGAAAAAAAGGAAGAAAAAGGTTAGAATATTCTAAAGAGTTTCCCCTTTTATAGATAGAAGGAAGTGTATATATGAAAATTATGGACTATTACATTAGACTAAGACTACATGCACAAGATCAAAAACATATACAAAATAGCTTACAAGAATTAGCGGATGTTTTATATTGCAGTACGAAAAACGTAAAGATTTTATTAAAGAAAATGAGCGAGGAACAATTAATTAACTGGACTCCAGGGCGAGGCCGTGGGAATAAAACGGAAATTCTATTTATACATAATTTCGTAGAAGCGATTGAGTCCTATACAGATGAACTGTTAGCGCAAGAAAAATTAAAAGATATCTTTCTTCTTTTAAAAGAACCCCTACCCCTTGCACTTCAAAAAAAGATAGAAAATAAACTACATCATCATTTTGGATACGAACCTTCAAATGATATGTACGACATATTAAAGATTCCTATATCGAGAAAGATATTTCCATTAGATCCGGCTTTTGTGGCTGTAACTACAGAGAGCCATCTTACGAGTCAAATTTTTGATACGTTAGTCGTTTATAACGATGTTACTGAAAAAATGGAACCACACATTGCGCATACGTGGGAATTAAGTGGAGACGGGCTTACGTGGACTTTTTATTTACGAAAGGATGTATATTTTCATAACGAAACAGTTTTAACTTCTAAAGATGTACGATTTTCATTTGAAAGACTAAAAGAAATTCACTCTCCTTTCGAATGGTTAACAGAAGAAATTGTTCAAATTGAAACACCATCACCATTGCAAATTCGATTCCATTTAGCAAAACCAAATCTATTTTTCTTACACTATGTAAGTTCCATACAACTAGCAATTTTGCCACATGATGCTAGTATTGAAAATCATCATTATATAGGTACTGGACCTTTCAAACTTGCTCATTACTCTGAAGATAATATCGTGTTCGAAGCGTTCACTCATTATTTTAAAGAGCGCGCGTTATTAGACCGTATTGAATTTTGGGGTATTCCTGATCATGTACAAATCGATGCTGATTATGAACTACCAAATGAAGAAGAAAATGAAAGGCATAATATACAAATAGAAGAAATAGGTTGTATTTATGCTAGCTTCAACTTAAAAAAAACCGGTCCTCATCATGACATGTACTTTCGAAAGGCTTGGAGAGAACTATATGATGTTGAAACGATAATTCGTAGCATAGAAGGTAGACGAACAATTGCTGCATCAAGCTTTTTCCCTGAAAGAAGTCGCCAAGTTCCTAATAGGTCCTACTCTTTAGAAAAAGCGAAAGAGTATTTGAAAAAGAGTACCTATAATGGAGAAACGATACATATTTATTTCTTCGCATTTAAAGATAGTGCAAATGATGCACATTTCCTAAAAGCACGATGTAAAAGTTTAGGTATACAAGTAGAGCTTCACCCATTTCTCGTTTCAGATTATATGAATCGTTCTATTGATCAACATGCTGATATTATTTTTATGGGAGAAGTATTTGCTGCCGATCATGAACTTGCATTCTTAAATGTATTTAAAAATAAAAGTTGCTTCGTAAACCGGTTCATGGACCCGCACTATGAAAAACAAATTAACTGTTTGCTAGACACATTTTTATTAGAAGGAAATAAGGAGAAGCGCTACGAGCTCATGTATGAAATCGAAGAATTTTTACAAACAGAACACATCATTTTATTTAACTATCACGTTTTAAAAAGAAAAACATACCCTTCTTCTTTAAAAAATGTAACGATTGATTCATTCGGTTGGGCAAATTTTGCAAAGTTATGGATACAGCCATCCATGTCTTAAAATGTGAGTCATTATAAAAGGAGAGGAACTATGAAACGCAACCTAGAAAAAAGACTTTCCTATCTATACACAGGTGAGTTATTTTCAGTCATTACTTTTATCTTCACAAGTTACTTACTTAATTATGCTTATCCTACATTACATTTATATTCCCTATATTCTTTTTGGGTCTCATTTCTTCTTTTAGAGTTTATCTTATTACAAGGAGTAATTTACTGGTACGTAAAGTGGAAACGACTAAAAAAAGAGAAAACATCTGTTACGCCCATTAGGATGATTCAATATTTAAAAATACTTAAAAAGATAAATATAGCATTAATTATCACGGGATTTATTACGTTTACTATTGATTTTGTAATTTGGTATCCCCACTTACCTTTAGGTGGGCTATCATTCACCCTATTTATTTATATTTTTGCATTACTTGAGTACATTAACTATTATCATACTCAGCTTTCATACGATAACATCTCTGATATGACACATTTAATCAAATCAAAAAAACTAAAGCAGTCCTGTATAAGTAAAGATTTTCAACGTATTTCATAAAAGAGAAGGTACTACATCCTTAGTAGTACCTTCTTCACAATACAAACTATTATTGAATTACTCCATCCAAGTGATTTTTCAAGTTCAATAAATATTGCTCAATATTCGGATTCTTCACCACATCATAACAAGCAAAGCTCTTTAACGGACTCATGCCAAGAAACTTTTGTACGCGATGTAAGTGACTAAGCGCTGACTCTAAACTTTCTCCTTCAAAAAACTTCGTCTTATCTCCAAATGCTTTTTCAGGTGCATTCCAAGTTGTAGAAAACATATATTGCTTCTCTTTTAGTAAACCACCTGTTCCATATTCATCAGCACCTTTAAAGAACAAACCGTATTCATACACTTCATCCATATATGTTTTAAATAGTCCAGGTACACTAAACCAATAAATTGGTGTTTGATAAATCACAACATCCGCCCATAAAAACTTCTCTTGCTCTTCTTTAATACTATAGCCATCTTGAATCGTTGTTGTTTTCACATGATGATTCTCGCTTAATACCGTTACCATATAATCAACTAACGTTCTATTTAATCGTCCTTCTTTCGTACCGTATTTCTCATGTCCATTTATTATAAAAATATTTTTCATCGCTTTTCTCTCCCCTATATGATCTACTCTTCAGCTATTAAGCCCAGTTGCTGCTTTAGCGTAAGATTATCTTCTAAATGCCAATCTTCCGTTATCATTCCGTCTTTCACATGCAAAATATCAATTGCAAAAAAATTGATTTTTTTATCATTATGCGTTCCTGTAAAAGAAAGACGAGCTGTTACTTTATCCCCAACAACTAATAAATCTTCAATCTCGCAGTGTATATTAGGAACGACTTTACGAAAATTTTGCGCCGCAACCTTTAATCCTTCAGTACCTTGCGGACGACCTTTCGGTAATGTATTATCAAAGAAATTTTCCGTAACAGTCTGCGGAATAAGATTCTCTTTACCTGTATCCCAAAATGCATAAAAACGCTGCGCTGCATGAACCATTTCTGTCGCTTCCTTTTTACTTAATGAAGAATCAATTGTCATTGCTTTTGGCTTTGGCATTTCTTTTAATAACTGAATTTCAGTTTTTTCTTCCACGCCGCATGCTACAAGTACAATACAAACAACAAACAAACTAAGGAACATAAACAATTTTTTCATACTCATGGAAATCACCTCCTCTTCATCTAAACCCTTTTTATTTCATATTGCTATTGTATATGCACTAACTTCCTTTATGGAAGTAGTGATATTTTTTTCATATAGTTACCAAAAGTATAGTTTTGTGATACTATAAAGCAAATTCATTCAAAAAATTTTTATGGAGGCTAGTTCCATGAACAATATAGATTCAGTTGTATTAACGAAAGGTTTACCTGGCATACCTTGTCCTATCGCTAAAACGCTTGACGTAATCAGTACAAAATGGACGTTTTTAATCATTCGTGACCTTCTTATTGAAGGAACTTTACGTTTTAGTGATTTACAAAAATCAATGGACGGCATTAGCCCAAAAACATTATCGCTTCGCCTAAAAGAATTGGAAGCACAAGGGATTATAACGCGAAAAGTATATCCAGAAGTTCCGCCCCGCGTAGAGTACACTTTAACGGATAAAGGAAAGCAATTAGAGGGGATTTTTATTGAATTAAAGCGGTTTGGATTAAGTTTATAAACGAAAAGCCCCTTACCATACAAATAGTAAGAGGCTTTTCATTATTCACTACATTACTTCGCAAAACTTTCAGCTAGCTGTTTCTCTCTCCACATAAATGTAATGCCGAGACCTACGATTAAAATAACTCCTGAAAATGCATATGGATAATGAATATTCATATCAAATAATATTCCGCCCATAGCAGGTCCTGCGATATTTCCTAAACTCGTATACGTTGAGTTCATACCAGCAACAAATCCTTGCTCTTTTCCAGCTGCTTTGGATAAAAACGTCGTTAAAGCTGGACGAAGTAAATCAAATGCTAAGAAAATGAAGCAAGTAACGAGAAGTACAATCCAATAATTAAAGACTACAGTGGATACAAACGCTAACACTGCACCTACAATTAAACATATTTGAATTAACACTTTTTCACCAAACATGTCAACTAATTTTCCAAACATAAATACTTGCACGACTACCCCAAAGATTGAACTAATTGTAATAATTGCAGCAATATCTTTCGGCGTGAAACCAAATTTATGATCAGAAAACAGACTAAACACAGTTTCATATGCTGATAATCCAAATGCGAGTACAAATACGATAATAAATGCAATTGCATACATTGGGTTTAATGATTTCTTTAAATCTCCAATAAAGCTTGATTCTTTCGTATTAGAAGAAATTTCTGCAAGCTCTTCTTTCGTTAACGGTTCTTTTAAAATAAAGATCGAAATCACACATGCTATAAAGGCAATCACTGCTGCCACAAAGAACGGCACACGTATTCCGTATTCTGCAATAAACCCGCCGATTCCAGGCCCTATAATAAATCCAGTGCTAATAGCTGCTGAAAGATAACCCATCGCCTTTGGTCGTTCCTGAATCGATGTAATATCCGCAACATATGCTGTAACTCCCGGCATAATAAACGCAGCACTAATTCCACCTAACACCCTCGCTACATAAAGCATCCACACATCTTTTCCTAATCCAAAAAGCAGCTCTGAAACACCAAAAATAAATAATCCAATGATTATCATTTTCTTCCTACCGTAAAGATCGACCCAACGACCTGTAATAGGTGAAGTTATGAGCTGAGCCATTGCAAACACTGCAACGAGATAGCCCATCGTTTTACCTGTTAAATTCATATCATTCATAAAGGACGGCATAACCGGAATGATTAACCCAATCCCTAAAAAAGCGATAAATATATTGCTTAAAAGAATGACCAATACCATCTTTTGTTCTTTTATCGGTTTCTTCACTTTTTAACACCTCTTCCCATAAGTTCCTCTCAAAAATAATGCCCAAGAAACTTTTTCTTTATCCTGCTATTTGTGGGCTAATAATGAGTGGAGATACCCCCACTCATTAAAGTTTCACTTTATCCTTCCATACATAAATACAGGGTGAATGACTATCATTCAGTTTTTCGTAGAAATGAACCTACCCTCTTAAGATAGGTTCACCTAACTGTTTTGTCCCCATTAATGCGGGCTAATAATCAGCAGGGAATGCCCCTACCAATTAAAGTTTCCCTTTATTTCTTTATATGTAGTGCATGTATTAAAAAATCTAGTACTTCTGCCTTTTGAAGCTCCACTTGCTCATCATCTTTATGATCGTATAAATAAACTTGTTCCGCTGCTGATTCAACAAGAGCGATAAATAACTTGGCTGTTCGCTCTGCGTGAACCGAATCACGAATTTCACCAGCTTCTTTTGCCTCGCTTAAAAATTCGCTTAGCCACATATAAAGAGGCTCATATACAGCTTCCCATTCTTTTATATGTTCAGTAGATGCAAGACCCGCATACATTAATGCTTGTATTTCACGATATTCAGCTATAAAGTTAAATACTGCATCTATTACTTGCTCAACTTTACTTGAAAAAGATGCATCGTTCTGTACTTTTTCTTTCACTGCAAGTATCATCTTCTCAACCATCACTTCTGCTATTGCAGGCATAACAGATAGCTTAGAAGGAAAATATAAATAGAAAGTTCCTTGTGCAATGCCAGCCAATTTCACGATATCAGAAATCTTCGTTTTTTCAACGCCCTTTTCCTTAAACACTTCAATAGCTGCATAGACAATTTTTTCTTTTTTATTCATCATCTAACCCTTTCAAACACATATTGAATGACTGTCACTCATTTTATAAAATAACTAGCTGTACTGTCAATCATCATGTACTTTCATAATAAAAATCTCCCAACAGATCGTTAGGAGATTTAGCTTTACTATCCTTTTCTTATGAAAGGGCCTTTAATCCTGTAACTCCACATACGATAAGAGCTACGCTAATCAAACGTGCCTTACTTTTCGATTCACCAAACAGAAACATATTTAATAAAACTGCGCCTGCTGTTCCAATACCAATCCAAACCGCATAAGCCACACTTACTTGTAAAAACAAGAAAGAAGTGTATAAGAATGCGAAGGAAGTTGCAAATCCACCTATATAAATCGCTCCATTTGCTAACGTCTTATCTTTACTATACATTTTAAGACCTATCACACCGACTATTTCACTAATTGCGGCACAAAATACGAAAATCCAACCCATTTTTAAGCAGCTCCTTTCACAATTTCTTCCGCGGTTTCTTCTTTATTATCAGCCAGTTTTAAACCGATAACACCCGCTACGACCATCACGATAAAGAATAGTTTCCCTACACTGAAACTGCCGCCGAAAAGGAATACATCCATTAGGAAAGTACCTACCGTACCAGCTCCGGCAAACACAGCATATACAGTCCCTGTTGCAAGATGTTCGCACGCTTTAGAAAGAAAATGAAAATCAACAGCAATAACTCCTACAATAACAACCCAATGCCACCAAGTATGGGCTGTATTAAAACCGAACACCCAAAATATTTCAAAGATACATGTTAATATCACATATAACCAAGCTTTATTTTTCATATCTCTCACCTTCTATTATTATATGACTGACCGTCAGTCATTTTTAATTTAAAAAATATAATCTCACGCAAACTACTATTTTAAAAAACAATATCAGCCTCATTTATCCTTATATTTGTTCAGTTATTAAAAATTACTTATCTACACCCTTTCATAACAAATGACTGAATGTCATTCATAAATTATTTTACACGAATAATTTATAAAATGTCAATACCAACATTCCATAAACAATTTAACTACTTGTAATACTTTACATTTTTAGAAACCGTAAATTGCTTAACTTGATGGCAACAATGTCTCTTCCTCCATCAATCAACTTAATAAAAATCGGTACTCATTATTGTTAAAAATGTTATTCTTTCTTTATTAATAGGGGGCTAGCGTAAAAAAAGACACCCTCACAGGTGTCCTTTTCATTATGGAAATCTCTTAAAATACATTTCTATTTAAAAACCTTTTGTTACATCATAATACCGTTATGTTTGAACGTATACCATTTTCCATTAATTAAATGTTTTCCGACTGCCATGTCACCGCTAGACTGTAAATAATACCAATTTTTATTTTCTTGTAACCAACCTGTTTTCATTGGGCCATCTTCAAAGTAATACCATTTCCCTTTATCGCTAAACCAACCTTGTTCACTTGCACCAGATTGATCATTAAAGTAATACCATCCTTCTTCTAGCTGTTTCCATCCTGTTAGCATTGAACCATCTTCATTAAAGTACCAAACCGTACCGCCTTCAGCTAGTTTCCCTTTTCGCATAGCACCAGTGTCATCAAAAACATAACGCTTTCCGTTTTCTTCTAACCAGCCCTCGTTCCAGTTATTTTCTGTGCTTTTCATTGATCCATCTGTATTTAAGTAATACCATACGTTATTATTTTTTAACCAACCTGTTTGCATGACACCAGATGCATCAAAATAATACCATTTCCCTTTCACTTGTGCCCAACCTGTTGCCATAGCGCCATCTGCATTATAGTAAAACCATTTCCCTGTATAAGGCCCACTTTTAATCTCTTGCCAACCTGTAACCATAGTTCCATCTGCATTAAAAGTGTATGTTTTTCCTCCTATAGTCCTACGGCCATCAGACATGTAACCATCTTTGTCAAAGTGATACCATGAACCATTGATTTTTTTCCAATCTTTAGCCATAGAGCCATCTTCGTTAAAATAATGCCAAACTCGAACTTTCTTCCATCCTATTTGCATTGAACCATCTTCATTAAAATAATATGTTTTTCCTTGAATATTTTTCATATATGTAGCCATCATGCCTGTTTCATCAAAGTGATACCATTTTCCATTAATATTTTTCCAACCTATAGCCAAAGAACCATCTTCATTATAGTACAACCAGTATCCCGTCCCTTGAAACCAACCACGTTTTTCTTGAACTTGCTCAATTGTATCCGCATTCTTTTGAGAAACTACATTTTCTTCTGCATGAGACACTGCTGGTATGATAAACATTGAAGACATTAAAATCGGCAAAATAACTTTCTTCATTTTCCAAATCCCCCAATTAATGAATATTTTTAGTTTTTATTTCCACAAACAGAATTGTATTACGTTAATTAAATATAGTCAACAGTTTTTGTAATGTAATTGTAATATTTTTTATAAATTAGAAACATATGAGTTTTTAATGTAATTATAATTACATAATCGTTATAATTAATCATCCATTTTTCCAAGTAATTCATTCGTTCCAAATATCAAAAAGATAAAAAGTATGGATTTCATAGTAGTCAAAACTTTGAGCGTATACATGAACTTTTTAATACTGTTATAATTTTAGTTAACACAATAGTCTTTCAAATTTTTAATCTAGTTTAATAAAATCAATATTCCGTCAATAATATTGATAATACGATACTTTCTCCACTCCCCCTTGGAGAGATCCCTTGAATGGAGCAGTTAGCTTTTGCTAGCTGCTCTTTTTATTTGTCCGCACACTATGATGAAATACTCATAGATCACATCCATTTTTCATCACGTAACAGGAAACAGCGTATTTTTTAATCTATGTATTTTTCAACGAGTCTTTGTATGCAATGATTTTATTTTCAAGCATCTTCTCTGTAACTTCTAAGTTTTCTCTTTGAATCTGAATAGATTTCCTGTGATCTTCTAGGAGCTGTAAACGAGCTTCAGTTGTATGCTCCCCTTCTAAATATAATCTAGCGTATTCTCTTATTTTCGCTATTGGCATTTGCGTTTGTTTTAACTTCATTACAAACTGCAACCACTTTATATGTGATTCTTCATACAGTCGATTTCCATTTGTATCGCGATTTGCAATTAGTATGTTCTCTTTTTCATAATAACGTAATGTATGTGTGCTCACTCCTAATAATGTAGCTACCTCACTAATTGTGTACATACTCATACTCCCTCCACATGCCATTTGCTCTCATATATTTTGCGTTCTTATCAAATTTATAAAAAACATTTGACTTAGAGTATACTCTAACAAATACAATCTAACCATAAATGAATTTGAACTTAGGGGGATTTTATATGAAATATACTGTTATTACTGGTGCTAGTTCTGGAATTGGCTATGAATCGGCTTTAGCCTTTGCATCTCGTGGAAAAAATATAATACTTGTAGCTCGAAGAAAAGAAGAATTAGATGGATTACAATTGAAAATTAACGAAATGTATCCGGAGTTAGATGTTGTCATTCGAAGAACTGATTTATCCGTCACGGAAAATGTTTATAAACTTTATGAAAGTCTCCAAAGTTTCCAGATTGAAACGTGGATTAACAACGCAGGTTTTGGTAATTTTGCCTCAATCGCTGAACAAAATTTAAATAAAATAGAAACGATGTTGCATGTAAATATAGAAGCACTAACAATACTCTCTTCCCTTTTCGTTCGAGATTATTCAATGATTGATGGAACACAGCTTATTAACGTTTCATCAGGCGGTGGATATACGATTGTCGCTAATGCTGTTACGTATTGCGCTACGAAATTCTATGTAAGTGCATTTACAGAAGGATTATCTCACGAACTGAAAGAACAAGGTGCAAAATTACAAGCAAAAGTTTTAGCTCCTGGTGCAACTGAAACAGAGTTCGCGAAACGATCATTTGATGTTGATGAATTCCAATACGATAATGTTGTACCAAAATTCCACACTGCAAAACAAATGGCACAATTTATGCTCGACCTTTATGATAGCGATAAAGTTATAGGGCTTGTCGATGGTTCTACTTATAACTATGAGCTTAAAAATCCCATTTTTAATTTTGCAGTAAGAAAAACAAATTCAAATTCTTAACAACATCTCATTTCTGCCTAAAATATAGATACCCACTATTTCTTAAATAATAGTGGGCTTTTTTCTCTCTAAACATTTCACCCAACATACCTAATCATCGCCACTTCATCGCAATAATCAACTTTTGGACAATGCCTGCAATCAATCCACACTTTCTCTGGCAACACTTCCTTATTCACAAAATCAAACCCGCACTTTTGAAAAAATTCCGTTTCATATGTTAAAGAAATTACCCTGTTCACTTTTATCTTTGCCGCCTCATTCATAACATGATTCACTAACATACGCCCTATCCCTTTCCCTGCATATGTATGCGAAACTACTAAAGATCGTACTTCTGCAAGATCCTCTCCTAACACATGTAAGCCAGCAACTCCAACGACTTCCTCTCCTTCTTTCATAACATATAAACATTGCAAATATTGATAGAGAGACAAAAGAGAACGCGGTAAAACACCCCCCTCTTTTGCATAAACTTCAATGAGACTATAAATTTCTTTCACATCACTCGTAACCGCATTACAGATTTTCATATTATATCCCCTTGCCCCCAATATTAATATTTATAAACTTAAATGAATTTTAATACATAATTTTATATAATAATACATCTCTCTTTTCTCCTCGTCAATCACTTTATACAAACAAAAAACCAAGCAATCTAATCGATGCTCGGTTCCTCATTTCGTATCGGCAATACCGTCGAATATTTAATTTCACGCAGTGCTAAACTTGTCTGTATCCGTGTAATACCAAGCTTGTTCAACTTTCTAATAAACTGCTCCAGTTCTTTACGATCACGATTTGCAACTTTTAATAAATAATCATATTCCCCTGTTAAACAATGACATTCTAACACTTCAGGCATCGATTCTAATTCTCGTTCTAGCACTTCAAGCTTTTCATACTGATGAATATTTGTGCTCATAAAAATGAAGCATAGTAAATCAAAACCGAGCTTTTCTTGATTTAAAATTGCTACTTGCTTATCAATAAAACCTTCTCCATCTAACCTTTTTATTCTTGCATGCATCGCAGCTGGAGATAAATTAACACGGCGTGCAAGTTCTGCATTACTTACTTGTGATTCTTTCTGCAATATATCTAAAATTTGTACATCCAAATCATCTAACACTTTAATAACAGATGACTCCATTATAATTCCCCCTTTTTTCTTACCGATGATTATTCGAAAAAACATCCCTTAATTCAAATGAAACTGAATATTATTCTTTAATATACAAACGAAACGAAATATTTTATTGATTTTTAACCATTATACAAAAGAATATATTACACAATAAAGAAAAATGCTAAAATTATTTACAATTCGTATTGATTATAACAAAGGGGATTTTAATATGCCTTATTTTTATGTCTTTTTACTATTATTAACGAGCTTATTATGGGGAGGGAATTTTGTCGTTGGGAAATCTCTCGTCGATCATGCCTCGCCGATGACACTGACGAGTTTAAGATGGATCATTGCGATCGTTTGTTTATTACCTATGGTATGGTTTAAAGAAAAGAAAATCCTGCCACCGCGCGCTGCGATACTACCTTTAATACTGATGGGGGTTTCAGGAGTCGCTCTCTTTAACATCTTTCAATTTTTAGCATTAGAAAAAACATCCGCAACGAATGTGGGTCTCATCTCTACATTGAATGCAATTTCAATTGCACTATTTTCGGTATTATTTCTAAAAGAAAAAGTAAATACACTTCAAATATTATCCATGACCCTTTCATTCTTCGGGGTTATCCTCGTTCTATTAAAAGGTGATTTCTCACTTTTATTTTCACTACATTTTAATAGCGGAGATTTATGGATGATTGCGGCAGTTTGTATTTGGGGGATATATTCTGTGTGCAGTAAATGGGCAACAAAAACAACTACACCGCTAATGGCGACGTTATATTCTGGTATTTTCGGCATTATTTTATTATTGCCATTTAACATCGGGAACTTCACTGTTTCAAATATAAATACATCATTCATTACATCGCTTTTATATACAGGAATCATTTCAACAGTACTTTGTATGGTATTTTGGAACATTGGTGTACAAAAATTAGGAGCTACAACATCGGGAATTTTTCTAAACTTCAATCCGATTTTCACAGCTATTTTAGCATTCCTTTTTCTAGGAGAAGAATTAACATGGATACAAATTTTAGGTACAATTGTCGTCGTGACAGGATGTTATTTATTTTCTCATTTCAAAACAGTTGCTGTTCAGCCAACTAGAGCTTTACTGCGCAAACATTCTTAATCAAAAAAACATCGCCACCAAAGTGGCGATGTTTTTATTTACCTTTCATTTCTTTCACATACTTCTTTTCTTCTTCTGGCGATAAACGTTCTGTTGCCTTTCCAGTATCACCACCTTGAATTTCCCACAAAAAGTTATGCTCCTCAACCGTTTGTGAAAAATCCCCTTTCTCCCAGCGCTCCAAAGTAGCAAGTAACTTTGATTTATTTTTAAAATTTGTACTGCTTTCTACCGCTTCCTTCGCACTACGAATTTCCTTATTTGTCATTTCAATAAATCCCCATTTTTCAGAGGATTTCACTTTTTGATGTACCATCCTATGCATGGTAGAAATAATTTCATCTTCACTAGCTTGTTGCTTCTCTTCCTTTGCTTTCTTCCCTTGTTGCCCCGTTACATTTTGTGCTTTCAGACTCTTCTCCTCTTCTTCTATATAATTAAGAAGTTTCGTAACACCGAATACAGCTCCTATCGCAATTACAATCATTGTAATTGTCCCTATAATCCATTTTTTCATATTATGTATTCCCCATTCCCCTAATAATCACATAAACAAATGGAATCGCCTGCGCACAGCCGATTCCATTTGTTTCCTTATTCTATTTTAAACCTTCATCGCTTCTCGCACAATAAAACTATCCACATATTGCTTAAATTTTATAATTTTCCCATTTTCAAGCTGCCATATATGAACAAATTCTGCTTCAAACAATTTTCCCGTTTCTTTATAAACTCCTGAATAAACACCTTCAGCAATAATTACATCTTTTCCGTTTACTTCATGATACATATTTACACTCGCTGTATAATCATCCCATTCTGATCCTAAACGACTAAATACATTTTCCATTATATCCTCTGTACCTATATACGTTCCGCCGTACGGGAAACCTTTTGCCTCTGTCCATTCTATTTTTTCAGAGAGGGCTTCTGCTAAATGTCTTGCATTCGAAGAAGCTGATCCTTCATACGTACTTTGAATAATTTCTAAATTTGATTTAAGCATAGTAATTCCTCCCTCGTTTATTTATTCTTTACACAAGTTGTAACTACTTAAGTTACAACTTGTGTAAAAAAATATGCTAATTAACTTCATTCTTAACTTAGTCGTTGTAATCATTATAGTTACAATAAATATTTAAGTCAACAATTTATAAATAAAATTTACTTCGTTTTCATTACTTTCTCTTTTAAGAAACGATCTACATATCCTTCTGCTTTTACAACGAATAAATACGCACCCATTGATAATAATGCAAGATCTAATTCATATCCTGGATTCTTGCCATCTCCTAATAATCCTGCTGCTCCATTTACCTTTACGATAGCTCCAGCTAAAATAAGAGCGAATAACAATCCTACATATCGAACACCTAAACCGATAATTAATAATATACCACCAACTAATTCAACTGTCGCTATGCCATACGCAAGGCCACCTGGTAAACCGATACTTGTAAACCATCCTGCTACGTTATCTATACCTGATTGAAACTTTGCTAAACCGTGTGCAAAGAACGTAACTCCTAACACGATACGAATAATTAAATTCCCAATATATTGATTCATTTTGAACTCTCCTTTTTTGTTTTGTTATGGTGAACATTTATTCACAAGACAAAACAATACGGTATTTCGTTTCATTCGTCAAATGCTTTTTTTAAAGAAAACAAAAAACATTATCCGTTTTACGAATAATGTCTTTTATAAAATAGCGCTAATTCAAGCTTTTACTCAATCGCACAGAAAAAGTTGAAACTTTTTTCCAGCACCAATATAAGGCAATAACAGCACGTCCTCTTCCACAACCATTCCGACAACATTCACCTTCTCATCTGTAGGCAAATCATTTATAACAACTTGCATCTCCCCGGCATATCTACCGTACAATTCATTATCAATTGTGATACTGCCTTTCTTTCTTGCGATTGCATGCATCGGCTGTAAAATCACTTTATTTCCTTCCCTTGATTCTACTGAGCGAATGACATCACGTGCTGGGTCTAATCTATTTGTATGCACTTGCTCTACTACTTTTAATACTTCATTTTCATTTATAAATGACTCATATCGCAGCGGAATAATCCCTCTACTCACGCTCGCAATTTCTTGTACACTTTCTAAACTAGCACTTATATCTCCAATCAACACTTTATCGACATCACAATCTTGAACAAGTTCTAAAAACGCTTCAAGCGGGCGCATATTGCGGTGCTTTTCTAACGTTGGTAACCCTTCATATAATGGGCCACGTTTATCCTCATCTCCCGGAATAAATGCCATCGTTGTTATTCCACACGCATGTAAATATTGATTTTGCTTTTGTAAGAAGGACCTTGCTAGTCCTGTTTCTGGACGCGGATAAAAATTATGCCACGCTTCTACATTCTCTACCCGTATATTTTCCGCAAGTAACTCTTCCCAGAAAGATTCTGTAATCGTACTCGCATTTAAAGCTACTTTCATCTTATGAGATACACGCGCAATTTCCTTCGGCGCAATGCCATAATCCATTCGTAAACCAGTAATACCAAAGCCCAATAACACTTCCACATTTTCATACATTATTCCTAAATGATTTAACGACTTTGGAGATATATCCACCATTAATTCCATTTCATTTTCGAGAGCCTGTTTCCCTAATGTTTGAATTAACTCTTTATACGTATCTGGATCATCTTCCGGAATATGAAGTGATGTAAAAATAGATAAAAATCCGTTTTCCTTCGCTATTTTTAGCCACTCTTTTTGTTTGTCTGCTTGCCCTTTTGAAAGATAAATTGAAACTCCTATCATATGAATCTCCCTTTCTATGAATAGAAAAAGAAAAAGGAATCCCTTTCTCTATATGTTTTCTGCCATTTCTTCTTTAAATCCGAAGAAGTACGTGAAGATAAATCCGAAAGTATATGCAATGACTAAACCTAAGAAATATAGTAAATATTTATTATCAGCAATTAACGGGATTAAAGATAATCCTGATACGCCAATTCCGAGTGAAGCCGTTTTCATAACTGCTTGGAATGCACCACCGACAGCCGCTCCTAAACAAGCAGTAATAAAAGGTTTTCCAAGTGGTAATGTAACCCCGTATAATAACGGCTCACCAATCCCTAAAAACCCAACTGGCAATCCACCTTTAATTACGTTACGAAGTCGTTTATTTTTTGTTTTTACATAAATTGCAATCGCTGCGCCCACTTGACCGGCACCAGCCATTGCGAGTACTGGTAATAAAGGTGTTACGTGCGTTTGATTAATAAATTCCATATGAATCGGTGTTAAACCGTGGTGTAATCCGACCATAACGAGTGGTAAAAACGTTCCGGCTAGCACTGCTCCAGCAAATGCCCCACCAACATTTAAAATTGCGTTAATACCGCTCGTAATACCATCAGATAAAAATCCCGCTGCTGGCTGAATCGCTAACATCGTTACTATACTTACAGCTAATACAGTAATAAGCGGTGTTACAATAATATCTACTGCATTCGGCACTGCTTTTCGTACTCTTCTCTCAACTACTACCATAAGCCACGCTGCAAAAATAACTGCAAACAATCCGCCCCGCCCAGGTACCATTGCCTCACCAAATAATTTCACATTTGCCATCGCCGGATTGAAAATTAAAATACCCGCAATCGCCCCAAGAACTGGTGTCCCGCCAAATTCTTTCGCTGTATTCCAACCGACTAAAATCCCTAAAAATGTAAAGATACCGCCGCCAATGAGTAGTAACATTTGTAGCCATGTAGCATTCGGATCAGCACCAGCGTTTTTCGCAAAGTTAGCAACTCCGTTTATAATTCCTGATGCAACAAGACCAGGTATTAACGGAATAAAAATGTTACCTATTTTTCGTAAAAAGTTCTTCACTGGTGTATTATTTTTCTTCTTCATCTCTGATTTAATCTCTTGACCAATATCTTCAAGATGATGATCTGCAACCTCACCAATTCGTAATCCTGTTAAAACTTCCATTTCAGCTGCTACTTTATTTACAGTTCCTGGACCAACAACAACTTGAAGTGTTTCATCTTCAATGACGCCCATAACGCCTTCAACCTTTTTCAAAAGATCCATATTCACTTTACTTTCATCATGAAGCGTTAACCTCAGTCTCGTCATACAATGAGCAATGCCACGAATATTTTTTATTCCCCCAAGTTGCTCTGAAATTTCTTTGGCCATTCTCTCTTCTTTCTTCATAATAGAATCCCCCTCCCTATTCTTATCGTTTCACTTTATAATGCTTTCTTCACAAAGCCTTTCGCTTCTTTTAGTTTTTCTAGTGCTTCCCCATACTCACACTGTAGTAATACCATAACGATAGCAACTTTCACATTACGATTTGCTTTTTCGTAATACTCTGCCGCTACTTCATAACTAACTCCTGTTGCTTCCACAATAATTCGTTTTGATCGTTCTACTAACTTTTCATTCGTAGATTGAACATCTACCATTAAGTTTTTATATACTTTTCCTACACCAATCATTGACGCTGTTGAAATCATATTGAGCACTAATTTTTGCGCTGTACCAGCCTTCAAACGTGTTGAGCCTGTTAATATTTCTGCACCTGTCTCTACTTCTACATTGAGTTTTGCATACTTACTTATTTCAGCATTTTTATTACAAGAAATACTCGCCGTACTTGCTCCCACACTATGTGCGTATTTCAATCCGCCAATTACGTAAGGGGTTCTACCACTTGCCGCAATACCAATCACTGTATCTTTCTCGTTTAAGCCAATACTTTTCAAATCTTCTTCTGCTAATTCTTCGCGATCTTCGGCACCTTCCACCGCCTTAGTAAACGCTTTCAATCCACCTGCTATAAATCCTTGCACCATTTTATCATCTGTTCCAAATGTTGGTGGGCATTCAACCGCATCTAAAATACCTAAACGGCCACTCGTACCAGCCCCAATATAAATTAATCGGCCCTCTTCTTCAAAAGATTTAATAACAGTCTGTACGACCTTTTCAATGTGTTCTATTTCTTTTTCAACTGCTAACGCAACAGTTCGATCTTCTTCATTCATACTTTGTAACACTTCTTTTATACTCATCTCATCTAGATTCGTCGTTTTCTCATTACGGTGTTCTGTCGATAAATTTTCTAACATATTGCCACCCTCTTTGAAATTATATTTCACACTTTTATTATAACTTTAAGAAACTAAAAATCAATAACTCTTTCTTATTTTATGAAATAAAATTTCACAACATGACATATTTTTGTCAAAGATAATAAAGTGAAACTTTAATCAGCCCGACCCCCACCTAACTTTCTTTGCTTCCACTGAATTTTGAGGGAGGGGTCTTACTGCCCGGCAAATAGCGGGATAAAAAAAGATGAGTCCCCTCATCTTTTCTTCTACTTTAACTTCCGTAACCGCAAAGCTTCTTCTCGCGTCTCCATAAATTGATCCAGCACTTTATTGCCAATTCGATTAAAAGTAATCACATATAAAGCATCAATCATATTCAGTTGCGTCATTCTCGAAGCAATACTCGCAATACGATGATCTTGCTCTACATCCGGCATACAAAGGCGAATGTCCGCTTCTTTATATAAAGGTGATGATTGGTCAAGTTTTGTAATTCCGATAACAGTTGCACCTTGTCTCTTTGCATATTGCGCCATTTCAAGCACATCTTTCGTTCGCCCAGATGTTGAAATTGCCACAAATATATCGCCTTCTTTTAAATTCGTCACAAGCGGCAACATCATATGAAAATCAGATAGCATCATCGCTGTAAATCCGAGCCGTGTAAATTTATACGCCCCATCCATCGCCGGTGTCGCTGACCCACCTACGCCGTAAAATAAGATCTTATCCGCATTTACAATACGATCTGCAGCTTTCTCAAGTTCCTTCTTATCTATCGCCGTAACACTTGCCTCAATTGCAGCTTTATTCACATACGTAACTTTATTAAACAAATCGTACGGTCCATCTTCCTTATTCATTACTGAAAAATCGTTAATATTATAATCAGCAATCGTTAATTCACGAACAAGCGCTATCTTAAATGCTTTAAAGCTTCCAATACCGATTGTTTTACAAAAACGTACAACACTCGCCTCACTCGATCCCGCATTTGTAGACACTTCTTTTGTCGTTAAATTTGGAACAATCTCTGCGTTCTCCATTATGTACATGGCAACCTTCTTTTCAGCTGGTGAAAATTGATCCATATTATTTTCAATTTTAAATAGTAATGTTGAAGCTTTCACTATTTAACCTCCACTTCTTACGGTTGCGTATATTCTCTAATATCATTTGTATCATATAGATAAAAACCATCATTACCAGGTGGATGATGAACAATTACAGTTCGATCCCCTTTTTTATATGACGTTATTTCACCTTCAGATCTCTGTTTTTCCCATCCATATATCCAAATTGCAAAGTCAGGTACAAAAGCAGTGTACTTATAGTCTTTCGGTTTTCATCTTCTACATAGGAAGAAAAAATAGAAACTGGAAAATATTTCACTTTTTGATTCTTTCCATGCGGTAAATGGTATACATAGTGCAATAAGTATGATTACGCCTATAACCTTCCCCTTCGTAATCTTCAAACATCCCTCTCCTCGTCCACATCATATACATAGATTTTACCATAATTACAAACCACTCATGCTACATGCCCATTGCTTTTTGAAATAAAAAGAGCTTACCTACGTTAGATAAGCTCTTTCCCTCTATACAAAATACTTCTTTAAAAGTGGCGGCGTAATAATCGTTGTCAATATAACAACAATAACAATCGCTGTGAAATTTTCTTTCGCTAATAAATTCGCCGTCAGTCCATTTGCTGCGATAATCAGCGCTACTTCTCCGCGTGACACCATCCCTGCACCAATACTAATAGAAGATTGGAGGTTGAATCCTGTCAGTCTTGCTCCTAAACCTGATCCGATTAACTTTGTGAAAATCGCAACGAGCGTCATAATGATAATGAACCAAAGCTGACTCCCGATTCCTTGAAATGTAATTTCCATTCCGATACTTACGAAGAACACTGGTACAAATATCGCATAAGCAATCGGTTCAATTTTATGTTCCACTTCATGCTTATACTCCGTTTGAGAAATGGCAATTCCTGCTGCAAATGCTCCAATAATACCTGCAATTCCCATCATTTCACTGTAATACGAAAAAGAGAAACAAATAATAAGAGCCGCGCTAATTAAAGCTTCTGTTACGCGAAGCGGCACAAGCATTTTCATAATCCAAGGAACGACTTTCCATGCGATAAAAACAATACTTACAAAGAAAACAATTTTCTTTACAATGACAAGTGTTATATTCACATCTTGCGTTCCTAAGAAGCTCATAACAAACGCTAATAAAATAACGACAATTACATCATCAAATACGGCAGCACCTAAAATCGTTGTACTTTCTCTCGTATTCATCTTCCCTAAATCTCTTAGCGTTTGCACTGTAATACTAACCGATGTTGCACAAAGTAATAATCCTAAAAAAATGGCGTGAGATTGCATTAATCCAAACAACAGTCCTGTCACATATCCACCGATGAAAGGAAAAATAATTCCACCAGCCGCTACTGCAAACGACGATTTCAAATTCCGATTTAACTCTTCTAAATCTGTTTCAAGTCCCGCCATAAACATAAGTAGCAAAACACCAATTTCACTAAGCTCATCAATAAGTTCTGAACTATTAATAATACCTAGCACCGCAGGACCGATAATAATACCAACAAGTAATTTACCAAGTACAGAAGGCTGACCGAGTCTAACGCTAATATCACCAGCTAATTTCGTACAAAGTAAAATGACGACAAGTTCAAAATAAAATAACATAGCATCTTCTCCTACTATATAATATAAATCTATTTGTTAACCCGCATCCATTTCCGCACATAGTTTCCCCTATTCATCCGCATTTTATTTGTTAAAGTTTTATTTGACAAAATATTCTGAATTATAATAAAGTTAATCCAGAAACTTTAAAAAACTACATACCATAACTGTACCTCCATTTACTTACGTACTCTTTTCTAATGGGCTCATACTATATTCGCAGTTATGGAAATGAAAAACGGGGGGAGAGTCCAAAATGAAGTCATTATTACGAAAAAAAGCGCTCAGTACTGAATCACCAAAGCAACTAGATAGAACATTAACTGCACTCGATTTAACGTTTTTAGGAATCGGCGCCGTAATTGGGACAGGGATCTTTGTATTAACGGGTATTGTTGCAGCAAAACATTCTGGTCCTGGTATTATGCTATCATTTCTTATCGCTGCATTTACTTGTGCTTGTGTAGCCTTTTGTTATGCTGAATTTGCTTCTTCTATACCTGTCTCAGGAAGTGTGTATACTTACGCATATATGACAGTCGGAGAAGTCGTCGCCTTCATCGTCGGATGGTGTTTAATGCTTGAATATTTACTTGCCGTTGCAGCTGTAGCTGTTGGGTGGTCTGGTTATTTACAATCTTTACTACAAGGATTTAACATACACCTTCCCGCCATAATCGCCTCGGCCCCCGGTGTTGGAAAAGGTGGTATCATCGATTTACCAGCTGTCTGTATTTTACTTCTTATTACTGGCCTTTTAAGTTTTGGTATACGTGAAAGTGCACGCATTAATAATATTATGGTTCTTATTAAACTAGCTGTTATCATTGCCTTTATCGTTGCAGGCGCAAAATATGTAAAGCCTGAAAATTGGACACCGTTCATTCCATTCGGATACGACGGTATTATTACTGGAGCTGCCACTGTATTCTTCGCCTTTTTAGGGTTTGATGCAATCGCAACCGCTGCAGAAGAAACGAAAAAACCACAGCGTGATTTACCAATTGGCATTATCGGTTCCCTTCTTATTTGTACTGTTTTATACATGATTGTATCTTTCGTTTTAACAGGCATGGTTCCTTATACACAATTAGATGTTTCTGATCCAGTTGCATTTGCATTGCATTTCGTTGGTGAAGATACAATTGCAGGATTACTCGCTGTTGGTGCGATGACTGGAATGACAACCGTTCTCTTAGTCGTTATGTATGGACAAGTTCGTGTTTCATATGCGATGAGCCGCGACGGTTTACTTCCAAAAGCGTTAGCACGCGTAAATAAAAAAGTGAAAATCCCTTTATTAAATACGTGGATTACTGGCGTTGTTGCCGCTTTATTAGCGGGACTTTTAGACCTACATTTACTCGCGAATTTAGTAAACATCGGTACGTTAACAGCTTTCACATTCGTTTGCTGTGCTGTACTTATTTTACGAAAAACACATCCTGACTTAAAACGCGGATTCCGTACTCCATTCGTACCTGTACTACCAGTTGTCGCAATCCTTTGCTGTTTATATTTAATGATCAATTTGTCTAAAACGACATGGATTAGCTTTGCAGTTTGGCTTATAGTCGGCTTATGCTTCTATTTCTTCTACTCTAGAAAGCATAGTCATTTAGCTACTGAAAAAACAAATGATGAGACGAAAGAAGCATAATAAAATAGCTCGCCAATGAAACGGCGAGCTATTTTCCTGTTTTATTATGTTTTCTCGTTAACGATTGTAAAATGATGAATATGCCGATGCAAGCTGTAAGCGATGCCCAATTCCCTATTGGTGTAGCGTATTTAAAAACTCCAATACTTACAAGCAATAAGAAGATAATCACCTAATATATAAGCTTCCACTTTTGCATAGATTCCCCCTTTACTTCGTCTCCTTCTTTTTCTTCTTTTTCTTCTTCCACGCATTTACACTATCAAAGAAGAAATTAATAAATAACGTGCCTAAACCCGCTAATAAGAAAGTCATTAAAAATAGAATCCATATACTTTTATCTTTTAATAAATAATATCCTACAAGGAGCACAACCGCGATCCATACATATTCAAGAATTCTTTTTAGCTTTTTCTGTTCCAAATTATTCGCTCCGATACGATAAACTTAACTAAATCTATACAATTCAATCAAATTTACACAAGTTAGTGCTTCATCGTGTTCTCGCAACCCCGAAGGGACGAGGGGTATAACACTCCACACGAGGCAGTATCGTTACCTCCTATTATCAAGCATTTATTTTACCCATCTTGATAAGTTTATCGAAGCATTTACATCCCTATCGTGATGGCTATTGCATGAAGCACAACACCACTCACGTATTTTTAAACTCCACTGTCCTTCTGGTTGAACTGTATGGTCGTATTTTACGCCGCAACATGAGCAAATCTTGCTTGAAGCGAACCATTTATCAGCTTTTACATACTCAGTGCCGTACTTCTCGCACTTGTATGACAGACATTGAAAGAAGAAGTGTAATTTTTGAAATGAAAATGCTTTCGATAGTTTTTTGTTTTTTAACAGGTTTGAGATAGATAAGTCTTCCACAACAATCCTCATTGGTTTGGTTTTCACCAATTTAGCTGTTGCTTGATGGATATGGTTATTTCGGATATTCGTAATTTTCCTAGATAACCGCAGGTGCTCAGCTTTCGCTTTTTCATATCCGGCAGATTGAATTTTTACACCTTTTTTAAATCTCCTCGACATATCTCTTTGTGCTGACTTTTTCCTTTTCAAAAGTTTTTTAACCTTAGCATCTTTGTTTATATTTCGTTCTTTCATACCATTAGAAGCTACAAAAAGCTCTTTTAAACCAACATCCACACCAATCGACTCATCGGTTAGTTCTTGTAATTCAAAGTCTTCTTGGAACCCTACACTCATCCACCAGTGACGACCGTCAAAGGTAACTCTTGGATTGGATGGTTTTTTATTTCTTGGTAGTTGTTGGCTTGTTTTCACTTCTCCAATAGACTGAATATGAACTACTTTCTTTCCTATAACCAGTCTTTCATAATTGGCATAAAATCCTTGAATTAAATCTTTTTTGGATTTATAAGAAGTGTGATAACCATTTTTGTACTTTTTGAACGAATGTTTTCTCGCCGTATCAAAATCTTTTGAAGCCTGTTTGGGAACTTGTGCATTGATGTCTTTTAACCACTCATATCTCTTTCGCTTCTTGATCTTTGTAAATCGTTTCTGTAAAGCTAACTGTGAAACAGATTTTCCAAATAGCTTATAGTATCTATCACTCATTCTTTTACAATAGTTATAAGCGAATCTTGCAGCGCCAGCATGGTTTCTAAGCACTTTTTCTTGTTCAGGCGTTGGAATTAGTCTGACTTTCTTCGCCAATATCATCAGAATGTAACTCCTTTAATGAAAGATTTGTTCTTCTGAATAGTAGCGTGTTCCACCAGCATTCTCGTAAGACTACTCGGATGCAAACCTGTTAATTCTGATACTTGACTAACTCGTGAAAATTTCATTATTATTCTTACCTCATTGAACCTACCATAGCACATGTGTTCGGTAGATTCAATGAGACTTAATAGATTTAATTAAATTTATCTCGTTCAACTAAGGGCGCAATTCCTTAGACAGTTCTCTTATGAACTTCTCATGTTTTCACATGAGCGCAGACTATATGTTTATCTCTTTAGAGATAGAGGATTTTTCCACCACCATAGGCTTGTGATGTACTCTCGTCAGTTATACGAGATAGTCGTTGAACGTTCATCTTATCACTTTTGACTTAGATGATTCGAGGCGGAAGACCCATTGTTCTAGTGTTTAGGGTTTAACCTTGCACCATCTGATTGATTTTTTCTGCTTTCGCGACATTCACGCTCGCCATTTCTAGCCACGTTGTAGTTCAATCAGCTTTAGGGATTGCCCGCAGTTAACCCTCACTACTAGCCAATCACTTGACTAGCAGGGCTTACTGATATATTTAATTAACTTTCGTTATAATTGGTTAAATAAATCGTAACAGTTAATTACCCTTTTGCTATACTACTTTTAGTATAGCAAAAAAGAAGCCTATCATGATAAGCTTCTTTTTCTTCTCTCTTATTTGTTCATGCTTTTTTCAACGAGTGAAATCGCATGCTCTATCGTACGATTCATCGTTTCTACCTGTTCGTCTTTCACTTTCGCATCTTTTAATACAGCTTCTGCAACTGTAATTTTTTGCTGTAATGATTTCCCTGAACCGTCCGTTACATTCGCAGCTTGCGCTTTCTGTACTACAACTTTTGCAGATTCAATATTGATTTTTAATTTTTCTTTCGGTGTTTTTGGTTGCTCTTCTGCTACTTTAGATTGTACAAAGTTTACATTAGCTGTTTTTAATTCGTTATACGTTTGAATAATTTGTTCCCCAGTACTTCCGATATTTTCAAACGCTTGCTTTGCAGTGTTATAGCTTTTCTCTAGTTCTTGAAATGCTTCCTTTGAGTATTGACCTGGCTTATCACCAAATTCATACGTACCAGCTAACACTGCTTTTACTTTTCCTAGCTCTTCATATAACGCGTTTACTTGCTCTAACTTCGTACGATTAAAAAACTCATTGTACGCTGCTAATACTTCTGAAGAACTTAATGCTTTACTATATAATTTTGCTAGCGCAATTTGACCATTTAACGGAATGCCACCATTTCCATTGCTATCTGGATCAGCTCCAAATGCAAACGGTACGTTCGGGTGATACACTTTTCCTTGAGCTGGTTGGCTATTTACTTTTTTACCATCTACATAAATGGCTACTTCATTTCCGTTATACGTTCCTGTTAAATGATATGTTTTGTTCGCTTCTAACTGAACGCCAACACGTTTATAACTACCACCAATATGAGCCCACAATTCAACATTTCCACTTCCTGTAGATTCAAAACCAATTCCACCACTCTCTGTATTTTGCAAAATACCTTGTCCACGAATTTCATTCATTGAAAATACAGTTTCTAACGTAAATGCATTTGCTACTTTTTCTTTTTGGGCTGCTGAAAACGGCAGATACCCAAATGTATTTGCTTTCCCGTTTAACTTCATAACATTCTTTTTCAAAGCTTTATCATATTCAATAGTCACATTGCCCTTCACATCACCTTTTGTAACAAATGGTGAATTGTCTTTAAATGTACCATCTGCAAAGTTCACATCGAAAACATCAGCCTTTGGCACTTTTACATTCGGATCGATATTATCTTTTTTCGTAGTAATTTCTGCCGTTAACGGCTGCACACTTTCATTGCCAAATGAATCAATTGCGACGACTTCAAGTAGGTATGTTTTCCCACCATCTAACCCTGCAAGCGTAAATGTAAGGTCTTTCGGCACTGGGTCACGGTAAAACTCTGAGAATGCTAATAACTTATTTTTAATCTCACCTGTTTGTTTATCCTTCGCTTGTACACGATAAGAATGAACAAGAAGGTTATCCAATGCTTGCGGGAATGTTACTGTTGCTGCGTTTTCTGTTACATTTGATACAGCAAGCTTTGCATCCTTAGCGAAGTATGGCTTTTCTTTATCACGATTTTCTACATGTGTAAATGTTTCTTTCTTTGCTGGCAATTTAATTTTCCAAGGCTCACCCGTCCAAGCATTCGTATGGAAATCACGACGGTTAATCGTTACCTCTTCATCATCTACTTCTACTAATAAACCTTGGCTTAACGTACTAGCTCCTGGCGGGATATTTCCTTGTACTTTACCGCCTTCAACTTCCATATAACTTACAGAAGATGTACCAACAGACGTAAAGTCTTTTTGATGAATTGATCTTGGATCATCTAACGGATAATGAGAATGACCTGAAAACGTAATGACTTGTGGGTATTCTTTTAATACTGCATTAATTTTCGTACTATCTTTCGTTCCCCACTCTTGGCTACCGTATACTGTATCTTTAATATGTTGATGTAAAAATACGAAAATCGGCTTTTCTGGATCATCCTTTTGCGCTTTTGCCATTTCTTCTTTTAACCAGTTAATTTGCTTGTCTGAATAATATCCATGAGTTGTCCCATCTTCCGGAGACATAACAAGGAAGTGATACCCTTTCACCACTTTATGATAATAAATCGATTCCATTCCTGTTTTTTCTAAGAAACGCTTCTGCGCTCCCTCTACAGATAAGCCGTTCCAATAATCATGATTACCGAGAGAATTCATTCGTACCGCATCTTTATTTGCATTTTCATTATACACTTGCATGAAGCGATTATATTGTTGTACCGATCCTGAATCAGTAAAATCTCCTACAATTACAAATGCATCTTGTTTTGGAGCAAGTGTATTAAACTGTTCAATCGCTCTTTTCCAGCGAAACGTATCATCCGTTCCACTGTTTTTAATATGTACATCACTTACAACTGGAAAAACTAACTTCTTCTCACTCTGCATCTTTTCTTGTTTCTTCTCTTCCGCTTTGACTGATGTACTCCACGGAAATGATACAAACGCCAATACAAAAATCATTAATAATCCAATAAGGCCTTGTACTTTTCTTAAAGCAGTTCTGTCCACGTGAATCCTCCTCATAATAATTGATTCATTACAAGGACTATTTTATCTAAAGCATATTAATGTCGTTTAAATCACAAATGGATTTTATTAGATTTTTGTAAATATACAGTTAATTATAAATTAAGTCCCACATTCCTCGTACTATTGTATACAACCACCTTTTGTCTAAAAGATTCTGATCATTCTTTTCCCATGTCTATTCACATATACTCTTTTCTATAACATGAATGATACGTTAAGATGTAAGCCTATTAGACAATCTTAATTTTTAACATTTTCTTCTTTTCTTAACACATCGGCCATGCTTCTACATTTAATAGTAGTAAAAGACAACTTTAAAAGGAGCGGTTGTATTGAAGATTAAAAAAAATATTGGCTGTTTCGCTCCTTTATCTATCATTTGTCCAGACCCTTGTCCACCGCCCCCTCCTCCAAATCCAAGTTGCGAGCTAGTAACAAATGAATTTGCAGGGAATTTCCTCATAACTAATAGCACCATTCCCTCTGCCAAAGATGCATTACAATCAATGATACTATGGCAAAGTGATGGGATACTCCTTATATCAGGTACTGTCTCGGTTTACAATAGTACTAGCAGCACTGAAGCAAGTACAATTCAAATCGTTGGAGCAGTAACTAATATTTTCACTGTGTTTCCTGGCAATACAATATCTTACACAGGTAAAGGTTTAATATCCGTTAGTATTATTAATATACAAAGTAATTCTTCACTATATTTAGAAGGCAAGTACTGTTGCCAATTTACATGTTGCTTATAGAATACCAATTTCATTACTTCCTCAATAAAAAAACATACCCTTTACGGTATGCTTTTTTATGAAATCGGATAACATACTGTAATACAAAACTCTCCTTGACTAACAGTTGTTCCTGTCGTAGTAATTCGAATCGTAGTAAAATATCGTATAGTGAAAGTACCGCTACTTTGCGGTTGAACAGTAATCGTATCAACTACTGTAGCACCTACTAAAAAATCAACAGTAATTGGATTTGCGCCTACATCATATTTCACATAACCCGAACCATACACTTCTTGCGTAATATTATTCGTATATACAATTTGAGTACCAGCACCTGTAATAGACCAGTCTGTACATACTTGATCTTGTACAAGCGTTTTATTAGAACAACAAGACAAACTGGAACTTCTCATTCCCATTTTGATCCTCTCCTATTCTGCTATGAAAGTGGATAACGTGTTGTAATACAAAACTCTCCCTGATACGTTCCAGCAGGTGTTGCCAGCAACACAACTTGTATACTATCAAAGCGGCGATACGTAAAAGCAATACTCGTTCCTGGGTTTAATGTTTGTGTATCAATTGTAGCCCCAGCAGAATCAAGTGCTTCTACAGTGATTGGGCCCGGTCCAACATCATATTTCACAAAGCCAGTACCAATTACATTTTGATTAATATTATTTGTATAGAGAACATTATCAATTGCTGTTGCAACTACAGTAGCAGACCACGGACTACACACTTTATCTTGCACATAATTTTTATCTGGACAGCAAGTTAACGCTGACCCTGAGCACTCACAAGACATAGTTGTTTCCCCTCTCTCTTTTATATTCCCTATATGTGTATGTCCTTTAGAGTCCTTTGCCTGTACTATTCATCTATTTTCAAAAATTAATCAAAACTCAATGCTAATAACTAGATAGATTCCGTTTTGTTTCGTTTTTTCATAAATTTATAGATAAAGATACTAGCCACGATAAGAAGAACGCCTCCTAATATCGGTAGCATATATTGTCCAACAACATCCGCTGCTTTTTCCCAATGCGGACCTAATTTCATTCCTACATATATATACAAAGCCGTTAACGGGAACATCGCTACAAATGTATATATGCTAAATTTCCATATGTTCATTTTCGCCATACCACATGGAACGGAAATAAGTGTTCGAACTCCTGGAACGAAGCGTCCAACAAATGCTACAACCGGTCCGTATTTCTCAAAGAAATCATCTGCCTTTTGAATTTGTTCTTCTTTAATGAAGAAGTATTTTCCGTATTTTATTAATAGAGGACGACCACCGTAATAACCGAGTGCATATAACGTTAATGGTCCTGTCGTTCCACCAAGCGTTCCAGCTAATACAGCTAGCCAAAAATTCATATCTCCCTCGTACACCCAATATCCAACCATGGGTAAAACTACTTCTGCTGGAATAAATTCAAACGTTAATGCTAACACAACTCCAAAATAAGAAAACTGCTTTAAAAACTCGATTATATCTAAAATAATTTGCTCCATTCTTTTAACTCCTATCCAATATTTACATTATGCTTTTCTTGTAATTGCACTGGTGCCATTTTTACAATTCGATTCAAAATGAATAACACAATTCCAATATCATCTAAAATACCGATAAACGGCAGGAAGTCTGGAATTAAATCAAGCGGCATCGCCACATAACCAACTAAAAAAGCAACAGATAAAATTTTCTTCTTTATTGAAACCTCTTTTGAAGTGAAAAAGTCAAATAGGAATGGAACAAACTTGCGGACACGAAATACAACTCTTAATCTACTAATAAGTTTTTTCATTTTTTATCTCCTCTCTTTGTATACAAAAAGGCCCCTACCAAATATGGTAAGGGTCCTAAAAAAGACAATAAGGGGCCTGTACCATTGCTGGTAAAGGTCTCACTAACAACGAAACGTTGCCAATAAAGCCGAGGGTTTCTCCCTGTAATGACGACTTTACTGTGATAAGTTACTCCCCTTTATATACACAATTTTATACAATCACATTAAAATATTTTAGAGGGCTTGTCAATACATTTTATGACTCGAACTATCTAGCTTACCCTTGACTAAAAATAAAAAACGTATATGAAATTTCTTACTATCTCATAATAAACATACTTATTTTTTTTAAATGAAAGGAGAAATTTCATATGCATACCGTATGGAAAGGTGCACTTTCACTTGGGCTATTAAATATAGGAATCAAACTATATAGTGCCGTAGAAGAAAACGATATAAAATTTTTAAGTCTCCATAAAGAATGCCTAACACCTATTAAATATAAAAAGTTTGCTCCTGATTGTACGGATGAAGAAATCGATGATAAAGATATTGTAAAAGCCTATGAATATGCACCTCATAAATACATCATTATTGATGAAAAAGAATTAGCTGAGCTGCAAAAAGTTCATGAGCCACGGTCCATTCGTATTATATCTTTTGTCCAAAATAGCGAAATTGATTCTGTTCTCTATGACCGTTCTTATTTTATAGGCCCTACGCCGGGACACGAAAAGTCATATTTATTATTAAAAGAAGCTCTTGAACGTACGAATAAACTTGGTCTTATTCATATTTCTATCAGAAAAAAACAACACTTAGCTATTATCCGTAGCTTTGAAGATGGGCTTATGTTACAAACCATTCATTACCCTAATGAAATTCGCAATATAACAACTACACCTAATTTACCAAGTAACGAAGATCATCCTATTCAAAAACAAGAACTCACCGCGGCAATCAATTTAATTCATCATCTTACAAATCCTTTCGAACAAGAGCTATTTACAGACGAGTATAAAGAAGCTCTTACCGAATTAATCGAAAACAAAATTGAACAACAGGAAAAAACTGAAACAATCTCCCCAGCTCCAAACATCATCAATATTATGGAGACATTACAGGCAAGTATTGAGCAAGCAAAAATAAAAAGAGACAATAAAACAGAAAAAGAGGCCAAATAAAATTGACCTCTTTTTCTTTAAAGCGGATTACATTTCGGCATTTCGAGTCCAGATGATTGGGCTAATTTTAATAAATAATAACATTCCTCTCTTGCCATATGATCTGCCATTCTCGCTGATAATGCGCTTAATATTTCATTCGATAACTCCAGCTCTTCAACCTCATGGAGAAAATGTGAAAATAATTTCAATTCAAGTGAAACATCTTTTGTAAACTTCTTTAATGCGGGAAAATGATGAAGCTCTGTTCTTAAATACCCCGTCATTTCAACTGCCTTTAAGTAAAATTGTTCAAAATGCTTCGTAAATTCTTCGCTTTTCTCTTTTAATCTTTTTTCAACAAGATCTAACCCACCAGAAATAGAGCCCGCATGACCAGCCGCATCCGTTAACCAAACGAGATGGTAATGCAGTTCATGAAAAACAGGCGGAACTTCTCCTTTCTTTAAAAACTCTAACACCGTTATATACTCTTCTACTTCATTTACCATATGATTAATAAAAGTTGGCGTAAAATGAATAGTAATTTTCCCCTCCAACTGTTTCTGTATAATATTTAATTTAAACGTTCGTATCTCCTTAGCAGCTCGCTCTGCCTCTTTTGAGAATGCAATGAGATTGACAGTATGAATTTTATTTAAAAAGCCTGTAAACGTCTCAACAAAATAAGTAGCTTTTTTTATATCTTCTTTTTCCTTTGGAGCTAACGCATCAAGTAAAAATTGCGCATGATCAGTAAGCACCTTTAGCCAAAATTGATGCTCAAACAACGCGCTTTCTTCATAATTCCTCTCCACTAAATCCCCCTCCGTTTATTCATCCTTCTCTATCACTTGAAGTTTATATCCATCTGGGTCTTGTACTACAATACTCTTCTCACTTTTGTTTTCTGTATATGCAATTTTATAAAACACTAACCTCTTCTTTAAGTTCTCTATGTTAGAAATTGAAAACATTAGAACATCAACCGCATCCGTAACACTCTTCTCACGCCCACCCAAACTACGATTCATTACAAAACTAACTCTCATTGAATCAGCATCATACCAAACCCCTGTTACATCTAATTGGGGTCTTTCTAAACTAGGCTTGATTCCTAAAATCCCTTCATAAAAATACAAAGTTTCCTTTAAGTTTTTCACTTCCAATACAATGAATTGTTTCACAGTCTCCACATTCATTCCCCCCGTACCTATTACTTTTTTATATGTGTCATAAATGCCTATTATGTCTGAATACAATACGTAGTGATGAAGAGTTAAGGAGGTTTATTCATGAATAAATATATGAGATCATTCGTGCCATACCATAGCCCTCAAGATCCTTGTCCTCCTATCGGAAAAAAATATTATTCTACTCCTCCTAATTTATTTTTAGGTTTTCAACCGCCAAATTTACCGCAATTCACACCAAAAGAGGCATTACAAAAAGGGACTTTATGGCCTGTTTTTTATGACTATTATGAAAATCCTTATAAAAAAGGGCGGTGACTACTGACGTGACTCAATCGCTACCAGAAGAATATTATCAACTTTTACTGGAGCTTCAAGAACTAGACTTTGTACTAGTTGAACTAACTCTTTATTTAGATACACATCCAGATGACACTGCTGCGATTAATCAATTTAATGACTTCTCCTATAAACGAAGGGTATTAAAACAAAAGATGGAAGAAAAATACGGACCACTTCAGCAGTTTGGAAATAGTTATTCTAACGCTCCATGGGAATGGAGCAAAGGTCCTTGGCCATGGCAAATATGAAGGAGAGAAAATATGTGGATTTATGAGAAGAAATTACAATACCCGGTTAAAGTAAGCACCTGTAATCCAGCCCTTGCCAAATTATTAGTTGAACAGTACGGTGGTGCTGACGGCGAACTAGCTGCTGCCCTTCGTTACTTAAATCAGCGTTATACTATCCCTGACAAAGTCGTTGGCTTGCTAACCGATATCGGCACCGAAGAATTCGCACACCTAGAAATGATCGCTACAATGATTTATAAATTAACAAAAGATGCAACACCGGAACAAATGAAAGCTGCCGGATTAGACGCACAGTACGCTAATCACGATAGCGCTTTATTTTATCATAATGCAGGTGGTGTTCCTTTTACTGCTACTTATATTCAGGCAAAAGGAGACCCTATCGCAGATTTATACGAAGATATTGCAGCTGAAGAAAAAGCGCGCGCAACATATCAATGGCTCATTAACTTATCCGATGATCCAGATATAAATGACAGCTTACGCTTTTTACGTGAACGAGAAATTGTGCATTCACAACGCTTCCGAGAAGCAGTTGAAATTTTAAAAGAAGAACGTGATAAAAAGATTTTCTTTTAACACACATATCGTAACGATATGTGTGTTTTTTTATATGTAAAGTTAAATCCTTCCTAATTAACATATAAATAGTATATTTATTCAATTTAATGCATTATTTTTTAATTTTTATAAAATTCCCTCTTGCTTTCTAGTCATCAGACCTTTAAAATAATAACAGTTACTCGACAAATTATTTGAATTTTCGACAAAAATACTCATTAGGAGGATTTTCTTTATATGCGTACAACTTTAAAACCAGCGCAAATACTTTCGATTAGTTTACTACTATTCGCAGTTTTCTTCGGTGCTGGTAATATGATTTTCCCGCCCCTTCTCGGTCTTTCTTCCGGAGAGAACATGTGGGTTTCCATTACAGGATTTATTATTACAGACGTCGGTTTATCTTTACTAGCTATCGTCGCTGTTGCCCTTGCCGGTGGTAGTTTTAACACTTTAGCAAGCCGTGTTCATCCAAAATTCGCAGCAGTATTCGCTATCATTATTTATCTTTCAATCGGCCCACTATTTGTTATTCCACGAACTGGATCTGTATCTTACGAAATTGGGATTGCACCACTTTTCCCAGATCAATGGTATTCTATGTTGGCTTTTAGCGCTATTTTCTTTACAGTCGTTTACTTCCTATCATTAAATCCATCCAAATTAGTAGATCATATCGGTAAAATATTAACGCCAATTTTACTTGTAATTATTGCAATTATGGCAACAAAAGCGATTCTTTCACCAGGATCATTCACAGAACCTATCGGTGACTATAAAGACATCCCATTTTTCAAAGGATTTCTTGAAGGGTTTTTAACGTTAGATGCAATTGGGGCGCTCGTATTATCAACAATTGTTGTAAATGCAATTCGCCAAAACGGTATACAAGATAAAAAATCCATCGCAAAATATACAATTATTTGCGGAAGCATTGCTGCCCTTTTCTTAACAATTGTTTATTTCTTACTCGGTTATATCGGGGCTTCAAACGGAAACTTAGGACAATTTGAAAACGGTGGTCAGCTATTAGCTACGATTATGTATCAATTCTTTGGGACAAGCGGTAATGTTTTATTAAGTATCGCAATTATTTTCGCTTGTTTAACGACTGCAATCGGTGTTGTAAGTGCATTCGCAAACTATTTCGCAACAGTGTTAACGAATGTTTCATACAAGAAATTGGTACTATACGTTTGTATATTTAGCTTCATCATTTCAAACTTAGGCTTAAGCTTATTAATTAAAATTACATTACCTGTATTAATTATTTTATATCCAATTACAATCATTTTAATTTTCGTATCATTTATTGATAAATATACGAAACGTAAACCTTCTGTCTATATCGGAGCAATGATTGCTGCATTCCTTATTAGCTGTATTCATGCACTTGATAATGTGGAAATGATTCCAAGTTTTATCGCTAATATCGTACACACAATTCCTTTTTATAACTTAGGAATCGGCTGGATTGTTCCGGCAATTATCGGTGGTATAATCGGATACTTTATTCCGCAAACAGAAGCTGAAGGTGAAGTTTCTACGAAATAAAAAAAGAAGCAAGCATTGATTATGCTTGCTTCTTTTTTATTTTCACATCGTATGTTTAAAAGTAAATAACTCTTCTTTTGACTGCACAACAGATTGTTCTTCTTCTACAACTGGCTTCTTTATCTCTCCGCCTAACCTTACTTTTAACATCGCCTCTTCTATACTTTTTACAATCATATTTCCTGAAAAAATAGTAAGCCCGAAAAATGTAATTGGGACGAGAGGAATCCACGGATGCACTGTTAATGATCTAAAATAGACTCCTATTAACCCTGACCATTCATGTGTGTAAGAGTCTATTTCTTTTATCCCTATCGGTCCACCAAACTGGACTGTCCCTCCAAAAAACACCTCAAGTAACCCTAAATGAAGTAAAATGGTCAAGGTTTGAGTAAACTGTTGAAGAAATACAAGTATAAACGTCATATAGAGATGCGGAAAAAGATGCCTTATAACAATGTGCCTTCTCGATCCACCTAATATGCGCGCGGCATCAACAAATTCTTCTGTTTGTAATTTACGAACTTCCTTCGCAACATACAGTGCAATAACTGGCATCACAAGCATTACAAGTAATACAACTTGAAACGAAGCCCTTTCAAAAAAGCTTGTTGTTTCCTCCCCGCTTCCAAATAGATTTGCAAATTGAAGAAAAAAATACGCAATCATAACTGTTGGAATAACTGTGAAACTATCAAAAAAAGCCTCAATCTTTGAAAAACCTCTTCTTACATATGTTCCAAGTACAACACCAAAGAACACACCTATTACCATTCTAAGTGCCGCAATTAAAATAGATATACCAATCGTCCACTTCGCGCCTTCAATAACTAAATGTAAAAGGTCGTATCCTTTCCGATCTGTCCCGAGTAAAAATTGGAATGAAGGTGAAAACGGTGGCACTTGTGGATTTTCATCCGCATCATATTGCAATGTAACTTGCCTAATGTGTCCATCATTCCATAACGTATTTCCGATGCTCAAAAGAACTAATATGAGAAGAAACCCAATGCTTATCCAAAATCTTTTATCACGTTTTATATACGTCCACATATTATAATCTCTCCTTCATCGCAGCCGGAATGAGATAATGAAACAATTTAAATAAAATAAAAATCGGAATATAAATAAGCAGTACACTAACGATGAAAACCTCCACCCTAATACCTTCGTACGATTTTAAAAACATGAAAATACCACCCGTATTAAAAATCCATTCTATAATATATAAATTAGATAACATAAAAAAGATATTCGTTTTCGCAAAGAAAAGTGTACTAAGCAACACATTTCGTAAAATATGACGATTTAAAATATGAAAACGCCCCAAACCTTTCGCCTTAGCAAATAGTACATAATCTTTTTCTAATTCATTTTCAAAACGAAGCACTACCATTTTTACAAACATAATCGTAGTCGGGATGCTCAAACAAAGTATCGGCAATCCTCTAATCGACTCGCCTCCAATTGAAGCAATTTTAAAAGGTAAAAAACCTGTTTGTTTAAAAAACCATACAACTAAAATTTGTGATACTAAAATAAGAAGAATATCTGGAATGGATTCTAGGAAGATAAGAAATGATTTAATTCGATGTTGTATACGCGGTGAACTACTCATAATTACATAAACGATACAAAATGCTACAAATAATGAAATGAAAAAAGCGGCCAAAAAAATAACAATCGTCTCTTTATAATGGACAAACAACTGTGGGAATAAAAATTTATCTCTCACATATTGCAAATTGGAGAGATCCATTAAGTTCAAAAATACTTCTTTTAAACTCTGTATGTATTTTGATACATCCACCTTAAATCCATAAAATAATTTCGGCAAAGCCCCTAAAATAATAATCCCCAAAATCGAAATAAGAAATTGAATCGTCACTTCCATCCCATTCAAAAATACTTTTTTGACCATTTTTCCCCTTCTCTCTCTATGATTTACCCTTTAATTTTATTCTTAATTTTCTGAATTGTAAATATTCAAACATAAAAAATCACTAGGTTATGATCCTAGTGATTCTTTATGTACATGTTTTTCTCTTTTCGCAAACGGCATATACACAATAAAACATCCAATAAGCGCTGCGAGTTCTAATGAAATAATGTAGTAAGGATGCGGTCCTAACATATCGAGTAATGAGGCAGTTTCTGGCTTATGAGCTAAAAACATATAATTTCCACCCGTTTTGTAATTCACAAACGAAACAATTGGAATCAATATGTTTAAAAATATCATTGTGCGTTTAATAGATTGTACTGTCGGACGATACCCTTCTACCCAGGTCATAAAGAGCGGTGCCCAAATGAGCAATACATGCGCAATGAAATATTCAATGAAACGAAAATGTGGAAAAGCATACTGCAAGTTTGGCGTTAAAATGGCTTGTGATGCACCGATAATTCCTGTGAAAAACACAATCTCATATATGCGATAACTTTTCGTTACAATCATAATTGACGCTAATAATAAACTAATCGTACATAACTCAAATGGTAATGAAGTGCCTAGGTCAAAAATCCCGGCTTTCCATTCCCACATATGAAGCCCAATTTCACTTCCTATAAATAGAAATGTAATCGCATATCGAACCGTTATATTCCACTCAATTTGACGTAATACATCTTGGTATTGATATAAAAAAACGATCCCCACCAACATAATAAATAATATAATGGCATGTTGCCTTGAGTATGGAATAAATGGTTTTAATGGGTGTGCGCTAAAATAAGTTTCCATCTTCCTTCCTCCTCTCCTTCCTACAATATTATTGTAGGAAAGAAACAACGAGTCAATTCATTTGCTTAAGCTAGGACAACCTCTACCTTACATTTACATATTCATACCTTACAAAACTGTAAGGTTATTGTAAGCTAAAACGATTTGTCAGATTCTTCACCTCTTCTATACTTAATGTAGATACTAAAACGAACGAAAAGGTGATAAATAGATGAAGAAGAAAAATAAAGTGTTAATTACTAGTGTAGTAGCAATCGGAATTGCAGCTGGATCATACTTTGCATTTGCTGGTGGTGGTGGTTCAGATGTTGCAATGGCATATAGCAGTTATAAAGTAACAGAAAAACAAATCGAAAACGCGCAAAAATTTGGCGGTGAAGTTATTCCAAACGGAATTGAAACTATTTCATTTGATCCAACAAAAGGCACGTATGAATTAGCGGTTAAAAAAGGCGATGAAGTGAAAAAAGGGCAGCTTCTGTTTAAATATAATGACCCTACTGCTAAACAAGGTGTAACGGAAGCAGAAATGCAAAAGAAAATCGCACAAAAAGAAGTAACATTGTTCCAAAAACAAATTGATGCAGCGAAACAAAAATTACAAAAAGATAAAAATGCAGGTCTTCCTCAGGAAGCATTAAAAGCATCGGAAGTCGAAGTGCAACAATTAGAATCACAACTTGAAATGAAAAAGTTTGAAGTTGAAAAATCTGATGAACTGATTAAAGCAGCAAAAGAGAAAGTAAACAATCTTTCTGTAACAAGTCCTGTTGATGGTGTAATTGATGATATCGTGAAAACTGCTGATGAAAAAACAGGTATGAGTGGCATTACTCTTCGTCATGCTGGTCAATTTAAAGTAAAAGGTCAACTTTCTGAATATGAGCTTGCTAGTATGAAAGTTGGGCAAGAAGTAACTGTTTCATCAAAAACGGTCGCTGGTAAGACTTGGACAGGAAAAGTAACGGAAATTGGTTCTACACCATTAAAGAGCATGGACGAAAATAAAACTGTTTCTAACTATCAATTCACTGTCACATTAGATAATAGTGAAGAATTACAAAACGGCTTCCACGTTTACGTAACAAGTAAATCTGGCGAAGCAACTGGTACAATTGTTCCGAAAAGCAGCATCGTGAAAAAAGGTGACAAAAATGTTGTCTTCGTTGTAAAAGATGGTAAAGCGAAAGAACAAGCGATTACTGTTGAATTCGAGACAGATAGCGAAGCAAAAGTTTCTGGAGTAAAAAAAGGAGAGCAAATTATCTCTAAACCTGAAAAAGACTTAAAAGATGGTATGGAGGTTGTCGCCCAGTGATTAACTTAAAAGGCATCACGAAATCCTTCCAAAATGGTGCAGAGTCCGTTCAAATATTACACGGAATTGACGTAACACTAAACCAAGGAGAATTCACTTCTATAATGGGACCTTCTGGTTCTGGTAAATCAACTTTAATGAACATTATCGGTTGCTTAGATAAACCAACGACAGGTGCGTATGAATTAGCGGGACAAAATATTTCAAACATGTCTGAAACCGAACTTGCACGCGTTCGTAATAAAGAGATCGGGTTCGTATTTCAAAACTTCATGTTATTACCGAGACTTACAGCACTTCAAAATGTAGAACTACCTCTTATTTACGCTGGAGTCGATAAAAAAGAAAGACGTGAACGCTCATTAGCCGCTTTAACAAAAGTTGGTTTAGCAGATCGAGCTACTCACTTACCGAACGAATTATCCGGTGGTCAAAAGCAGCGTGTTGCCGTTGCCCGTGCAATTGTAAATAACCCAAAATTCATTTTAGCTGATGAACCAACGGGTGCACTTGATACGAAAACGAGTACACAAATTATGGACCTCTTTTACGAATTAAACAAACAAGGCTCAACAATCATTATGATTACCCATGATCGTGAAATCGGGGAAGCTGCAGCACGTCAAATTGTAATTCGTGACGGAAATATCGTCCAAGATTGGAGAGGTTAATTTTGAACACGAGTGAAAATATACGCATGGCCCTTTCCTCTATCTTTGCTCATAAAATGCGTTCTATATTAACAATGCTAGGTATTATTATTGGTATTAGCGCCATTATTACTATCATTTCAATGGGTGATGGTACAAATGCAAAGTTTAAAAAAGAATTAGGCCAAGGAAAAGATACAGAAGTAACGATTTACTACAACAACCCTGATTACGGAACTGATAGTGCCAAAATTACAGCTGATATGTTAAAACGTCTTCAAACTGTGCCAGGCGTTAAAGATGTTTATCCAGATGTAAGTATGAAAGTAAAAGCATCTTCTGGTTCAAAAGATGTCTCTCTTGATTTAAGAGGTGGAACAGGCGCCTTCATGACAGATGCGAAAATAAAATTAGTTCACGGTCGTGAATTAAATGATAGTGAATTAAAGCAAGCGATTCCTGCTGTTATTTTAAATGAAGAAGCTTTCAATAAATTATTTAACGGCTGGGAATCAAATTTATACACTGACATAAAAGGAAAGCCATATAAAGTAGTCGGTGTGTATGAAACGAAAAATGATTTCGGAATGGCTATGTCAGAAGGTTATACATCACTTGAAAACGCTCCTGTAATCTCAGGAGTAACTGAGTATGACTCTGTAAGATTAATATTAACTTCACCAGCAGAACGTAAAAGTGTAGAAAAACAAGCCGCTTCTGTTTTAAACGATATGAAAGCTCCTAAATTTGAGCATAAATTTGAAGCTCAAGATATGGGTGAATTTACGAAGCAACTAGATGAATCAATCGGTATGATGAAAATGGTATTCGGTGGTATCGCTGCTATTTCATTACTTGTTGGTGGTATCGGTGTAATGAACATCATGCTTGTATCTGTAACAGAACGTACACGTGAGATCGGTATTCGTAAAGCACTTGGTGCAACACGCGGTAAAGTATTAACGCAATTCTTAATTGAATCTTGTATTTTAACAGGACTAGGTGGTTTTATCGGATTCATGCTCGGTATCTTCTTCGCTTGGATCGTCTCAATCTTTGCCGGATGGCCACTTGTTATCTCAAAAGAACTTGGACTTCTTTCAGTAGGTATTTCAATGCTAATCGGTATTGCATTCGGACTACTACCAGCTAACAAAGCTGCAAAACTGGATCCAATTGAATGTTTACGATATGAGTAAATAAAAAACGTAGGAGTGTACGCTCCTACGTTTTTTATTTACCTATCAAATTGTGTTTCTTCTATTATATATGTTTCACGTTACAACTATCTTTCTAATACTCTTCATTCTTTATAGATACTCGGGCTATTATCGAATCCTATTATTGCAAAAATAATATGTAATAGACAAAATACAAGGCGTAATTTTTTCCATGCATCGACTTATTTTGTAACAATTCTATCGATATTTCATTAAATTTCACCTCATTTATATATTTCCACAGTCAAAAATATTATTATTTTATAACTAAATTTTCGTTTCGACAGTAAAACACACCATTTTTGTAATACTGGAGAAAACAATTAGAAATATTACTGTAATACTATTAACGTTATAGAAATTGAAATACCACTCATTTTATGTTTCACACGCTCTAATCCTCCAAAAAACAATAAGGAAGCGCTATCAGGTTATTTATGGAATTATTACAGAATATTAATGCCCCGTTACGAAAGCTTTGTAATTTTATGTTTTTCGCAAATAAGAAAATAATGGTTGCTATAATGAGGTCAACGAAAACAAATGCAATGGAGGCTATTATGAAAAAATTTATGGGTATAGCAACAGCAGCGGTTTTTGGTCTTGGGATTTTCACAACATCTGCTAAAGCAGAAACAATCGTAACGACTGACGTACTAAACGTACGAGAAAACCCAACTACTGAATCAAAAGTTGTAGGAAAATTATTAGATGGATATAAAGTAAATGTTTTACATACAGAAAACGGATGGTCAAAAGTTAAATTGAATAGCGGTAAAGAAGCTTTCATAAGCGCTGACTATACGAAAGATACTTACTACGTAACAGCAAACGTATTAAACGTACGTGCTGGAGCAAACACAGACTCAGAAATTCTTGGTAAGTTGAAACAAGATGATGTAATCGAAACAACACACGAAGTGCAAAATGACTGGATTCAATTTGAATATAACGGAAAAACAGCTTATGTTCATGTTCCTTACTTAACAGGTAAAGCACCAGTTAAGGTTCAACCAGCAGTTAAAGTTGAAAAAGCAATTAAAGTTCAAGACACAGCTAAAGTTCGTGAAGCAGTTAAAGCTGGTGAAGTAGCTGAAACTCAAGCAAAAGCTAAAGCAGAGGAAGCAACTAAAGCTCGTGAAGTAGCTGAAGCTCAAGCGGAAGTTAAAGCTCAGGAAGCAGCTAAAGCTCGTGAAGAAGCTAAGGCTCAAGCAGAAGCTAAAGCTCAGGCAGATGCTGAAGCTCAAGCAGAAGCTAAAGCAGAGGAAGCAGCTAAAGCTCGTGAAGAAGCTAAAGCTCAGGCAGCAGCTGAAGCTCAAGCAGAAGCTAAAGCAGAGGCAGCGGCTAAGGCTCGTGAAGAAGCTAAAGCTCAGGCAGATGCTGAAGCTCGTGAAGCGGCTAAAGCTCAAAAACCAGCTACACAACAACCTGTTGCAAAAGAAACTGAAACAAGCACACCATCATCTTCTCGTGAGTTAAGAGTTGTAGCAACAGCTTACACAGCAGATCCACTTGAAAATGGTTATAAAGCAGGCGACCAAGTAAAATCAGCTTTAGGTCACAACTTAACAGCAAATCCAAACATGAAACTAATTGCAGTTGATCCAAGTGTCATTCCATTAGGTTCAAAAGTATGGGTTGAAGGTTACGGAGTAGCAATCGCTGGTGATACTGGTGGAGCTATTAAAGGAAATAAAATCGACGTTTTAATGCCAGATAAAGGCACTTCAAGTAACTGGGGACGTAAAACAGTTACAGTGAAAATTTTAAACTAATTACTAAAAAAAAAGAGTCAGTCTCATTGTTGAGGCTGACTCTTTTTTTACTCTATTAAACTACTGAAAAATGTCACAGTAAATGAAATTATATCAACGATTTTTCAAATATATCTATCGTAACCTACAATATATCAACGATTTTTCGAATATATCTATCGTAACTTATAATATATCAACGATTCGACAAGAGATATCGATTTATCGACAAACTTTCACATTAAAAGCACTTTACTATTAAAAAGGCGTTCCAAAATTTAGAACGCCCCCTATCTTCCCTATTCCACACAAGTAAACTGCGTCCAAGCCCCTACATAATCTAGTAAGAATAACTCCTCTTCCGCAATTGTACCGACAATATTTTTTCGTTCATCTATCGGCATCTCTTTCAAGATGATTTGCAGTTCACCTTTGTACTTTCCGAATGAGTTATTACCAATTACAACTTGCCCTCTTTCCTGTAGCACACTTTCGCGCACCGGGAAGTCATAGTCTTTGTACTTTTTACGCACTTCTGTAGAACGTACCATATATTCTGTTATGTCGCCGCGTCTTACGTGTAATTCTTGCAGCGTCGCTTTCTTCTCTACTTCAGTCACTTCGTCTACAAAGTGCACTTTTAGCTGTAACATGTAACGATTTAAGTTTCCTAATTTCTCTAACTCTTCTTCACTCGCATAAGCATTTCCGATAATGACATCATCAATTAGCCCTGTTGCCCATAAATGCTTCGCTTGTACTTCAATTGGTAAATTACGATGCTCTTCTAACGTACATAAACCGTCGTTAATATCCCATGGACCGATGTTTGCGGCATTTGATGTAATAAAGGCTGCACTGCGAATACCGTGCTTTTTAAAACGTTCACTACATCGAATGAAATAATCGTACGGAAGACCAGTAAACTTTTGCGGATAGAAGTTATGGCAACCGATTAAAGCTGATTTATTCGCTTGATGCGAAAGAATATTTTCTAAGTACGCAATATCGTTACTTACATTTAACTCAATTTTTAAACCGTACGGATTATTCGTCATTTTCGCTTCCGTTAACCCGTCAAAGCCTACATCTAAACGAATACCATCTGCGCCTAATTCTACGAAAAATGATAGATCGCTATAACTAATACCAAGCTGATCAAACACAGCCGGAGCTACATCTAAAATAACTTCCATATTGTTATCTTTTGCGTGATTAATAATCTCTTTAAATTCAGCTACAATTTCTTCTTTTGGACGATTCACAGATAACAAACAAGTAAATATTCTTGAAAAACCGTGTCGTGCCGCTGCGGAAATATAAGCCATATCTTTTTCTTTCGTTGAATGCTCTGGATAAAGTGAAATTCCTAATTTACGCTCCATGCTTTTGCATCTCCTTCACACGTTGTATTAATGCCATGCTCGTAAATCTATATTTTGCAGATAAACATGTTGCACATAAAATTGTCGGTACAATAATTACGTACGGTGAGTGTAGACCTAACATTACATATGCACCCATTGAACAACCGATAAACAAAACTGATACGAGTAGTAAAACTAATAAAGATTTACTTTGTACCCATTTCGAATAATGAGCAATGCATTGTCCGATCACAAATGTAATTAAGATGATAATTGCTCCGAGCATTCTGTTTTCTCCTCTCCTGCTATTTGTTGTTTCTCATACATTTTGAAGAATGGATAGTAAATAATAAATGAGATTACAAAGTTAATAATTACAAGTACGCCAGCCATAATTGTCCAGTCAGTACTAATCACTGCTGCAATTGGCGCTAACATCGTAAATGGCAACTTCGCCATCATAAGTGGAATCATACCTGAAACAACTGCGAAATATGATACTGTCGTTGTAACTAACGGTGTAATAACGAACGGAATAATTAAGATTGGGTTCATTACAATCGGTGCCCCGAAAATAATTGGCTCGTTAATATTGAATAAACCTGGCACGAATGATAATCTACCTAACTCTTTTAAAAACTTAGATTTAGAGAACATAAACATAATGACTAAAGCTAACGTTGAACCCGACCCACCAATCCATACGAACCATTGAATAAATTGCTCTGTAAATAAGTTTGGTAACTGATGTGCATTTCCTGTAGCTGTGAACACTTCCATATTTTCAAGAATTGCTGAATCCCACATCGGACGAATGATTGGTCCTAAAATCGCTGGGCCATGAATACCGAATGACCAGAAGAACACGATTAAAAATACTGTTAATAAACCGCCGAATAAATTGTTTCCTACTAATACTGACTTTAATGGTGCGATTAAATATGTGATCGTTGTATTTACATCAAATTTTAAACCGTAACGAATACCCCAGAATAAAAGAATAACTACTAGAGTTGGAATTAATGCTGCAAACGAGTTTGCAACTGCTGGAGGTACACTTTCTGGTAATTTAATCGAAATATTATGCTTAATCATAAAATGATAAATTTCTACTGCAATTAATGCAGTAACAATTGCGCCGAATAAAGACGTGGCACTTAATGTTCCTACTGAAATGTATCTACCCGCATCAATAACACCTGGTACAGCTTTCGTAATTTGAATTGGTTCAACTGATGCTAATAAAAAGGCGAGTACAGAGAGTAACCCTGCGCTTAATTGATTGAGCTGATAAAAATTAGCGAGCGAAGCCCCTACCCCAAAAGCTGCGTATAATGCCATTAAGCCTACTGTAAATCGGAATGGAATATCTAAAATATGACGAAACGGTGCAATCCACTCCATATATGCATCAATTGGTAAGTTTAAAAAGATAACGAAAAATGATCCGACGATCGTTAATGGTAATGTAGAAATAACCCCGTTTCGAATTGCTAATAAATGTCGCTGTCCTGCAATCTTTTGCGTTGTTGGCATAATCTTCTGTTCCATAAAACTCATAAACCCATTCATCAATAGCCCTCCCTTTGTTCAATATAACCAAAAGTTATAACATTATAATGTTTATGTTTAAAAAAATATAATTACGCTAAAACTAATTCTTCTGCCTGCTTAAGTACTTTCAAACCGTCACACATGCCATAATCTCGTTGGTTTATAATAGCAACTGGTATATCGTATGACTTTGCAAGAAACGCTACGGCCGGAAATAAATATTTCACTTGCGGACCAATTAAAACGGCATCTGCTTCCTTAATTTCAAGCTTCACAAGTTCTGAATCAACTGCCTTAATTTTATAATCCTTCCCTTGTTTCTTCGCCTCTTCTTGCATTTTTCTTACAACCATACTCGTTGACATACCTGCAGCACAACATAATAAAATATACATATTATACTGTCACTTTCTCTTTCTCTTCCACACGTTTATGAAGAGCGATAAATTCTTCAGCAAGTTCTTTCACTGTAATTGCATTCATTAAATGATCTTGTGCATGCACTAACAGTAAACTTATTTCTGCATGATTTCCTCTTGCTTCCTCTTGAATTAAATCCGTCTGAATACGATGAGCTGCTGAAATTTCTTCACTAGCAAGTTCCATCTTTTCACTCGCATTCTCAAAATCTCCTTGTCTTGCAAAAGCGATTGCTTCAAGCGCCGCGCTTCTCGCGTTGCCACCATGTAAAATTAACGCAAATGGAGTTTGCATATCAGTCATTTTAACTTCCCCCAAGCTTTGTTTTTCTATATGTTCATCTTATTATGAAAACGCATACAATTAAACATAAAAAACTTCCGTTATGTAACGGAAGTTTTTATATACTTTTTCAATACGATAATAAAATCTCTTGAAAACCTTCAATTAATTCAGCCTGAGTTAATTTCTCTATCGTATTCTGATTAGACATAATATCATATAAAAAATCATAAAGCCGTTGCAAATCTTCATTATTATTGCGCTTCACACTAAATAAAATAATCAATTGTACTTTTTTATCTCCCCACTCAACAGCCTTATCAAGTGTACAAAATATCAAAAATGTTTCCTCACTTAATAACTGCATCGGATGCGGAATCGCCACTAAATTTCCAACCGCTGTCGGAGATGTATTTTCTCTTTCCATAACAGAAGCATAAAAATTTTCTGACACATAGTTTTTCTCAGTGGCTTTCTCACATAAAAATTGAATAACTTCTTCTTTCGTAGAAGCACTACGATTTAAAAAGATTAAATCTTCTTTTATATATTGCTGCACACTATTATTCACATGCGTAAACAATTGCTGACCAATCGATTTAATCTCTTTATCATCAAATATTGAGTTCACTTTTATAACTGGAACAGGCAAACCACTCGGTATATGAATCGTACTAATAATACAATCTATTTTGTCTTTATAAAGGTCTTCTACTTTCAATTGATAATAACCTGTAATACCTACAATCTCTAATTTATCTCGAAACTGTGATAAAATTTTATATTTTAATAGTTGTGCACTCCCTTGACCAGTCGCACAAACTAGTAAACATCTTTTCTTTTGATTCTGCTCCTGCAAACGGCTCATCGCTCCGCCGAAATGAATAGCAATATAACCAATTTCACTTTCCGGAATCGTTTCACCCGTATATTCACCAATTATATCTCCAACGAGAACCGCAATTTCAAAAGCATACGGATAATTCTTTTTCACTTCTGCCAAAAGAGGATTTCTCGTATTTAACTTATACTTCAAACGATTTAATAACGTTTTTAAATGAACACCAAATCCAAATAATAATTCTTCATCATAATAAAAAATAAGATTCCGTTCTTCCGCTACTTTAAAAAGAATATGTTGCATAAATGCATATATATCTTTTCCTAATAGCTCTTCTACATTTTCATAGCGATCTCTCGCTGTAACAGCAGTACTTAACAAATGCACCGTCACATATAATACTTCTTCTTCTGGAAATAAAAGTTTTAACTCTTTCTCTAAATCTCCTAAAATCTGCTTCGCAATTGTATATTCTTTCTTTATTATAAGTTCTGATTGCTCCACATGCAGTCCTGTCATATAATGTTGACTTTGACAACGCTTTAATGCGATTGCAATATGAATGACTAAATTATCAATTTCTATATCAGATAAATATATTGTTCCACCCTCAATATACTTTAATATAATTGAACGAATGAGTGATATATGAGGTAACGATACATATGTATCCGTCTGCTCAAATTGCTCATGAAACGGAGTATGTTCATAACGTGGTAAACCATATTGTGATAAACAAGAACGAATATTAAATTCCTCTCCCACAATACGTATACCATAATACGGTCTCTTTTCAATTTGCAATGTATAGCGACCGCATATATCTGTAACATCTTTCATAATTAAATTTACAGTTGATTTACTCACGTAAATTTCTTCTGCTAACTGCGAAAGCTTCACATATCCTTCTGTCGTTAAAACACGTTGTAAAATATACGCAACTCTTTCTTCATAAGAAGTTGGGATCTTTTTCGTCTGTTTTTGAAATAGACTCACACAAAACTCTTCAAATATCTTCGTTTGTATAATTTCTAGTTCATATCCAGTCCCTCTTTGCGATTCGATTTTCGCTCCGTTTTCTTCCAATATATCATTTAATAATTTTATATCTTTTTGAATCGTCTTCGTTGATACATGTAATCGGTTCGCTAAAAAAGCTCGATTTAACATCGATTTCTCTTCTAAAAACTCCTCTAAAATAGAAATTAATCGCTGATGCACCTTTGTCATAGCTCTTCCTCTCGCTCTTTATATATAAAGGGGGAAAAGCTGCTGAAATCAGTAGTTTTTCCCCTTTATATTCTCTCTATTTCTTTAATGTAAATCCGAATTTATCCCAAGCATGTAAATAATCTAGTAAGAAAATCTCTTCTTCTATAATTCGACCAACTACATTTGTTTTTCCTGTATTCACCATATCTTTTAATGCAATTTGTAATTCACCTTTATACTGGCCATATTGCTCATTATCAATTAAAAGATCGCCACGCTTAATTTCACGCGTATTATGAGGTTTAAACTCTTCTTTTTTATATTTCACACGACTTTGTGTAGAACGAATCATATATTCAGATACATCCCCGCGATAAAAATGAGGTTCTTCTAATACGATAATTCTTTCTAAATTTGTCGTTGTATCGTATAGTTCTATATCAAATGTTTGTTTCTCTTTATTTAACGCACCTAGTGCTTGTAATTCTTCTTCTGATGCATAAGCGTTCGCAATAATAACATCATCAATTAATTCTGTCGCAAATAAATGCTTCGCTTGCGTTGTCATCGGTAATTCACGATGCTCTTCTAACGTACATAAACCTTCTGTTACTGGCCAAGGTCCGTATGTTGCATCAAATGATGAAATAAATGCAGCTGTTCTCATGCCGTATTCTTTAAATTGTTTCGAGCATGTAATGAAATGATCGTATGATAACCCCGAATAGCGGTGCGGATAAAAATTATGACAGCCAATTAAATTCTCACGGTTTGGTCTATGACTCATAATGTTATCTACATACTTCGTACCATTACTCATATTAATCTCAATTTTCAAACCATACGGATTATAAGTCATAATTGATTCTTCTAATCCTGAGAAACCAACATCTAAACGAATACCGTACGCACCTAATTCATGGAAGAATGATAAATCATTATACGAAATACCTAATTGTTCAAAAACAGATGGACTAATATCAACTAATACTTGGAACCCTAATGCATTCGCATGAGAGATCGTTTCTTTAAATTCTTCAATAATTTTCTCTTTTTCTCCATCCACAGATAGTAAACATGTGAACACACGTGTAAATCCGTATTTACTTGCTAATGTTACATATTCCTTATCTTTCTCTACCGTTGAATGTTCTGGATAAATAGAAATACCTAATCGTCTCATATGTACACGCCTCTTTCTTCATTGTTTTGTAAACCTTTTCAAATATATGTAGTAAAAAAGTATATATCCCCTTCTCATTCACTACCTTTTGAATCCGCTTTCTTTAAAGAAAAAACAATTTCTATCATTCATAACAACTACAAGTCTATACATCTATACTTTACATCTTTTTTTCATAGTTGTGTAGCGTTTACACAAATTTGTCAGTTTTTCATTTTAAAAATTGTTATCCGCTTTCAAGACACCTTCCTTGACTGCTACATTGACCAATACATATACTCAAAAGAAAAGAGATAAAGTGAAACTTTAATCAGTGGGGGTTTTGTTCATCCCCCACCGATTATTAGCCTTCACCAATCGGGCGTTTGCGGGCAGCAGGGCTTCCACCTAACTTCTTTGCTCCAGCCAGATTTTGAGGTGGGAATTTTACTGTCCGCAAATAGCGGAAAAAATGTATATAGGGGATGAATATATGGGAGAGGCAATACTCGTAAAACGAGAACCGTTATGGACAAAAGAGTTTGTTGCTTTAATTTTTGCAAACTTATGTATGTTTTTAGGGTTTCAAATGTTAATTCCAACTTTACCTGTTTATGTGAAAGAAATCGGTGGCACAAGTTCAAATATCGGATTGGTCGTCGGTATGTTTACCGTTGCGGCACTTTTTGTTAGACCGCTAACTGGAAACGCCTTACAGAAATTTAATAAAAAAATCATTTTAATGATCGGTACTGCTATTTGTTTACTCGCTATGGGCAGTTACCTTTTCGCCTCTACCATTTTTCTCTTGCTTGCCGTTCGTATTTTACACGGAGCTGGCTTCGGTATTACAACGACTACATATGGAACTGTCGTTTCTGATTTAATTCCAGCAGCTCGCCGCGGGGAAGGCATGGGATATTTCGGACTTTCTGGAACCATTGCAATGGCTCTCGGCCCACTAATCGGACTATGGCTTATGCAAGCATATAATTTCAACGTTCTTTTTTTATGTGCACTTTCATGCACAATCGTTTCATTAATTTTAACGAAACTACTTCAAATCCAAAAAACGAAACAACCACCAAAACAATCATCTGATACTTTTCTCGATGGATTTATTGAGCGCAAAGCTTTACTTCCTTCATTATTAATATTATGTATTACATTAATGTACGGAGGAATCGGCAGCTTTATCACACTATTTGCTACCGAAGTTGGCATTGCTGATATTAGTCTCTTCTTTTTATGTAACGCGCTAGCAATCGCTGTAACTCGTCCATTTTCCGGAAAGTTATATGATGCGAAAGGCCATACATTCGTCATCATTCCAGGGGTTATTATAACGTTCGCAGGTATTATTTTATTGTCGTATACAACGACAATTCCGAGCTTAGTTATTGCGGCAGCCTGTTACGGAAGTGGCTTCGGAGCGATTCAGCCTGCGCTACAAGCATGGATGATCGACCGAGTAGCACCGCACCGACGAGGAGTCGCAACAGCTACATTCTTCTCAGCATTTGACCTTGGAATTGGTGCGGGAGCGATTATTTTCGGATTCATTGCACATTTTACAAACTATGCGACTGTATATCGTTATTCTTCCCTATTACTTATTGCTTTTCTGTTCATTTACATTACAAGTATAAGAAAACAAAAGCACGGAGATAAAAATACAGAAAAAGCTGCTGGATAATTTAGCGGCTTTTTTTTCTTGCAAAAAAAGACTACTTAATAAATATTAAACCCCATGTTGGCTTTATAAAACTACATGCATTTCCCTACATATTTTTTTAACTTTCATCAAAAAATATACAATGAACTTGTAGAAGATTTCTTTGATATATAATTGAATAATACTATTCTAAAAAATGTGATTTCTTTACAAAAACACTATTTACAAAAAACGAAAACCATTAAAATACAGCTGTTTCTTTAAAGAATTGTAAACTTTTCACCTCTTTGTAAATTTAGTGTAAATTTTACTAGCAAACCGTTTACAGTGCCTCAAGGTTTAGTTAATAATTACATCGTACATGAAATTTAAGGAGTGGAATGCGTGGAATATAATGTTCAAGAAATGATCTTCCAATTCATTGGTGGATTAGGTATTTTCTTATTCGGGATTAAATACATGGGCGATGGACTGCAACAAGCAGCTGGAGATCGTCTTCGCGATATTTTAGATCGTTTTACAACGAACCCACTTATGGGTGTACTAGCAGGTATGTTAGTTACTGTATTAATTCAATCAAGTTCAGGAACAACCGCTTTAACAGTCGGACTTGTAAGTGCCGGATTTATGACATTAAGACAAGCAATTGGTGTTATTATGGGTGCGAACATCGGTACGACAGTTACTGCATTTATTATCGGGATTAAAATCGGAGAATACGCTCTCCCAGTTATGGCAGTTGGAGCGATTTTACTATTCTTCTTTAAAAATAAAAAAGTACATTCTGTAGGTCAAGTTGTATTCGGTTTTGGTATGTTATTCTTCGGTTTAGAATTAATGAGCGCAGGTATGAAACCTCTTCGTTCATTAGAGGCATTCCAAGATTTAATGATTAGCATGAGTGATAATCCAATTTTAGGAATTATTGTCGGTACAGTCTTCACTTTAATTGTACAAAGCTCAAGCGCAACAATCGGTATTTTACAAGAATTATTCGGGCAAGGTGCAATCGATTTACAAGCTGCCCTTCCTGTATTATTCGGTGATAACATCGGTACGACAATTACAGCAGTATTAGCAGCAATCGGTACTTCAATTGCAGCAAGACGTGCAGCATTAGTTCACGTTATCTTTAATATTATCGGTACCATTATCTTTACGATTATATTGATACCATTTACAAATTTAATTCAATATTTCCAAACGTCATTAAACTTGAATCCAGAAATGACAATTGCATTTGCACATGGAACATTTAACGTAACGAATACAATCATTCAGTTCCCATTCATTGCAGTATTAGCCTGGATTGTAACAAAAATTATTCGTGGTGAAGATGCATCTATTAACTTCAAACCACAACATTTAAATCCAATCTTTATTGAACAATCTCCAGCTATTGCTTTAACAGAAGCTCAAAAAGAGATTATCCGTATGGCGGAGTTTTCATTAGATGGATTAAAAGAAGCAAACCAGTTTTTAAATACACAAGACAAAAAACACGCTAATATGGCTACTCAATTAGAAGGAGCTATTAACAATTTAGATAAAAAAATTACCGAGTATTTAGTTTTACTATCAGAAAAACCACTTTCATCAGCAGATTCTGAGAAGCATTCTGTTTTAGCTGGTGTTGTTGGAGATATTGAACGTGTCGGTGATCATGTAGAAAACCTTGTAGAACTTGTAGATTTCCAAATTTCAAACCGCGTTTCACTATCAGACGACGCACTAACTGAATTAAATGAAATGCTTGAATTAACAATTTCAACATTACAAGATGCAATCAATGCTTTAACAAACTTTGACACTGAACTAGCTCAAACTGTTATTGCAAAAGAACGTAAAATCGACCAAATGGAACGTGTTCTTCGCAAACGTCACGTAATACGTCTAAACGAACGCAGCTGTTCAGGCGATGCAAGCATCATCTTCGTTGACATGGTAAGTAACTTAGAGCGTATCGGTGATCACGCTGTAAATATCGCTGACGGTGTTTTAGGTGAACAAGGAAAAATCAATCTAAAACAATCATTATAATAGGAAAGAGACGCTCAAGTTAGCGTCTCTTTTTTATTTCATATTTACAACTGTTCTTCCTTTTAACTTTCCTTGCAATATGAGCGAAAACTTCTCATCTAATTTTTCTAATGTACATTCTTCTGTATAAGATAATAGTTCTAAGTTTTTCCACTCTGTCGCTAACAATGCCCACACTTCTCTTCTCATATCTACTGGACATTGTACGGAATCTATTCCTACAAGGCTAACACCTCGCAAAATAAACGGATATACTGTTGTGTGTAATTCATGCCCTGCCACATTACCACATGTCGTTACACAACCGGCATATCGTACCAATTTCAATGCTGTTTCTAACATCTTTCCGCCCACAGTATCGATAACCCCGGCGTATATTCCTTTAAGCATTGGCCTTCCTGATTCATCACTCAACTCTTCACGCTGAATTACCTTCTTTGCTCCTAAACGTAGTAACATCTCTTCTTCTTCCAATTTCCCTGTTGCTCCGACTACGTTATATCCTAACTTACTTAAAATACTAACCGCTACACTACCTACACCGCCCGTAGCACCCGTTACTAAAACATCTCCCATATTAGGCATAATTCCTGCTCCAATGAGCTTATATACCGATAGTGCAGCTGTAAAACCAGCTGTCCCATACATCATACTTTCCTTCAAAGACATTCCTTCTGGTAAAGAAACAATCCAAGATGATGGCACGCGAATATATTCTCCGAATCCACCAGACGTATTCATACCTAAATCATACCCCGTTACAATAACTTGATCCCCTACCTTAAAGGAACCATCTTCACTACTCACAACTTCTCCTGCAGCATCGATTCCTGGCGTGTGAGGATATGTTCTCGTTACACCTTTATTACCAGTAGCTGAAAGCGCATCTTTATAATTTAATGAAGAGTAATGAACTCGTATTAGCACATCTCCTTCAGGTAAACGATTGATTTCTCTCTCAACAAGCTTTCTTTCAAATTGATTATTTTCTTTTTCTTTCACGACGATTGCTCGGAATGATGTATGACCCATTATGCTCTCTCCTTCATCCGTAAAATTCTTCTTTATTATATAGAAGAAATAAGTAGTACTACCAATTTCTTATTGGCTATATTTCAACAAATCTTACTTCTCTCTCACTTTCTCACAATATATATTTTCATTTCTACTAAAAAAACATATACTTATCCTACATCTGAAAAATAACATATAGAAAATCTGACTTTTTATAAATAAATTGAATTTTTACGAAATGTAAATGATTTGTAATGTTTTTTTTCGTCAAATTTCATTATAATAAGTGGATGTGAGTGTCGTATTTCAATCCAAATGAAGGAGTACAAGAAATGGAGCAAAACCCATCTTTGCAAGAAAATACACGCAATAAACCGAAAAAAAGTAAGAAAAAAACAAAAATTATTATAAGCGTCATTCTATTCTTTTTAATAGTAGGAGGCGGTTATACGTGGTTTTTAGTAAATAAAGCATCTTCTGCTGTTCGAAATGCCGCACATGATTTAGCACGCGGTGATAAATCTGATTTACGTGATAAAGCTGTAAAACCTATTACGAACAATGTCTCTGTCTTAATAATGGGTGTTGATGAAAGCGATGTCCGAGGAAAAGAATATGGTGAAGCTATAAGAACAGATGCGCTGTTGCTTGCAACTTTTAATAAAGACAGCAAAACTGTTAAACTATTAAGTATTCCACGTGACACATATACTTACATTCCAGTAGAAAAGAAAAAAGATAAAATTACACACGCTCATGCATTCGGTTCTGCTAAAAACGGTAAAAAGGGTGGACCACAAGCAAGTATCGATGCAGTTGAAAAATTAATGAATGTTCCTGTCGATTACTTTGTAAAATTTAACTTTAAATCATTTATAAAAATTGTCGATGATTTAGGCGGCATTGAAGTCGATGTACCTGTTGAATTTTCAGAACAAGATAGTAATGATAATGCCGATGCAATTCACCTGAAAAAAGGTGTCCAAAAGTTAAATGGCGAAGAGGCTCTTGCTCTTGCTAGAACGCGACACATCGATAGTGATGCAATGCGTGGGCAACGTCAACAACTCGTTATTGAAGCTATTTTAAAGAAAATAACAAACGTTGGATCTGTAACAAAAGTTGGCAACATCATTGATGATATTAACGGACAATTCGTTACAAACTTAACATTCGATGATATGCTTTCATTCTATAAATATGGCGCAGATTCTTCAGTTGAAAAGTTACAAATTCAAGGTGATGACTGCTATATGGAAAAAGGTGATGATACATGTAGCAAATCTGCTGGTGGCGGTCGAACATATTACTACAATCCAGATAAAAAAGCACTAGCAAATGTTACGAACGAACTTCGTACTCACCTTGGATTACCTGCCTATACAAAAACTGACTTTGATTCGAAAAAAACAGATTCAGAGAAAACGAAAGACACTAACTCTGAGAGAACAAAAGACACTAACTCTGAGAGAACAAAAGACACTGACTCTGAGAGAACAAAAGACACTAACTCTGAGAGAACAAAAGACACTAACTCTGAGAGAATAAAAGACACTAACTCTGAGAGAATAAAAGACACTGACTCTGAAAATACAAACAAACGTGAGTCAAGTAACAACAACCATAATGATAATAACAATGAAGATATAAAAACATCATCTAATAACAATGAATAAAAAGAAACCGTACTCTATGGAGGTAGAGTGCGGCTTCTTTTTTTAAACATAAAAAATCAGAACTTTCCAACTATCTTTTTTAATATTTTTAAATTATAATAAATAATAGTAATCTATTCCAATTATCAGGGGGCTCATACATATGAAAGCTGCAGTAAAACATAACATTTCAGATTTTAAAGACTACTTAAAATCCAACGATATATACATGGAAGAAAATATAGATGAAAATGATGGTTCGGTGCATTTTTCAGTAGGATTAGAAACAGAAGCTGGCGCAAAAATTCAACTTATCGCTGCTTTCGAAAATGAAAATCCGACTGTGGATATATACTGCTTCAATGTTGCTCACGTACCTGACGAAACATCAACAAATGACATTTTACATGTCATCAATGAATTAAACACATCTTACCGATTTGCAAAATTCACACTAAATAAGCAAAATGCAATTGATATTTCAACATCTCTTGCATTCTCAGAACCAAACTTTAATCCGGCACTTGTTTTTGAGCATACGAGAATGCTGTATAAATTAGCGAACGACGAATATAAAAACTTAATGAAAGTTATTTGGGCATAAAGTAAAACTATAATCAGTGACGTTTTACTACCCACAAAACAAAAGGATGGGCTGCAAGCAGCACCATCCTTTTACTTCGATATCATATCAACCCACATTTTAACAGCAGTTCCTACAATTAAAGTGGACAATACATATTGCAGTACTTTTTGATTTAGCCTCTTCCCGACTCGTGCTCCAAGTGGCGCAGCAAATATACTTGCAACCGCAATAATTAGAGCTGGAATGATAACTACTTGCCCAGTAATCACTTTTCCTGTAGTAATCCCTATTGAGGAAATAAACGTAATAGCGATAGATGTTGCGATCGTCATGCGCAGTGGTAATTTTAAAATAACTAGCATAATGGGAACTAAAAGGAACGAACCTCCAGCTCCTATAATGCCTGAAGCTCCCCCTACAACGAACGCTAACAAGCTCGCTAACCATTTATTATACTTCACGTCTCCACTATTGTTTTGTTTCGGTACAAACATCATAATAGCTGCAATTGTAGCTAATGCTGCATAAACAACATTCACTGTATGTTCCTCTAATATGTTAGCACCGAAACTCCCTATGAAGCTTCCTAGTAATATACTAGCTCCCATATACATAACTAACGTTTTATTCATGTCATTACTTTTTCGGTATGCCCACGCACCTGCAAAAGTTGCAAAGAATACTTGTACCGCTGTAATACCGCTCACCTCATGTGCAGTATAACCAGTAAACCCTAGCAATACTGGAATGTATAAGATCATCGGATAATTAATAATCGCGCCGCCAATCCCAACCATTCCTGATATAAACGATCCTATAAACCCAATTATAAAAAGTAATACGACTAAGCTCACCTTACATCCCCCGCCTTCTTAAAAGAAGGTGATTTAAATGAATAAGTTTACATTCCCATCCGAAGCATCTGCTAAATATGCTCCTACCCCAGCAAACTCTACCCCTTCCATAATCTCTTCCTCTTTTAACCCTAATAAATCTACTGTCATTTGACAAGCTACAAGTTTAATTCCTTGTTCTTTTGCCAAATCAATTAAATCCGGCAAAGGCATTGCGTTATGTTTTTTCATAATGCCTTTAATCATCTTCGGCCCCATGCCAGCAAAATTCATTTTTGATAATCCCATCTTATCGGCACCGCGCGGCATCATCTTCCCAAATACTTTCTCTATAAAAGTCTTCTTTACTTTCACATGCTCATCTTTTCTAAGAGCATTCAACCCCCAAAAAGTATGAAATATAGTCACTTCTTGATCATAAGCCGCTGCACCATTTGCAATAATATAGGCAGCCATCGCTTTATCATAATCTCCGCTAAATAACACGATTGTCGTTTTCTTCTGTTGTTCCATGTTGTTCCTCCTCTAAATTACCTATAGGGGTATTTAATTATTTATAAAAAGGCTCAAATCTTTTATCTCTATGCTATATGACTTTACCTTCCCAAGCTAACATACCTCCTACCATATTGATCGCTTGAAAACCGTAACCTTCTAAAAATTGAACTGCTCTTGCACTTCTTCCTCCCGAGCGACAAACGATAATGTATTCATTATTTTTATCAAGCTCCTGTATTCGAAACTCTAGTAAGCCTAACCTAATATGAAGCACGCCTGGAATTTTCCCTTCCCTCACTTCTTCCACTTCACGAACATCAATTACATGTATCTCTTCATTTCGTAACAATCTTTCCTCTACTTCTCTCGCTGTAATTTCTTTCATCTTAATATTCCTTTCCTTACAAAGCGTTCATACCACCTGAAACATTTATAATGTGCTGAAATCCTAATTTCTTTAATACTTTTGCTGCTTGCTTACTTCTCATCCCGCTCTGACAAATAACGATTACTTCCTTATTCTTATTTAATTGATTTGCCTTACTAACTAACTCATTTAGCGGGATATTCTGAAAGCCCTTCATATGGTTCCCTCTATATTCGCCTACTGTACGAACATCGATAAAGTACTTCCCCTGTTTTCCCACTATACTTTTTAATTCTTTTCCATTTATATTTTGAACACCTTTCACCGGTAAGAACCGTGAAATAACAAACCATGCAGCCAATACAACGAAAAGCGTACTTACTATTGTGTTCATATAACTCCCCCTCTACATTTATAAAATTATTTCTTTACTACGCCTTCTTAATCCAAAACTTTAGTACATCGCTTTCTTCTGCATGCTTTACGATGTCATGACCAGTTTTGTTTGCCCACGCTGGAATATCCTTAATTGACCCTTTATCCGTTACATGTACTTCTAACACTTCGCCCGATTGTAAAGTATCCATCGCTCTTTTCGTTCTTACAATTGGCATTGGACATGCTAAATCTTTCGCATCTAAAACTTGTTTTATATTCATCATCTATTCCTCCAATTTGTTATTAATTATGAACTGCACAGCGGTTTGGACCAATCTCCATTTCACGTTCTTCTTCCACACTCGGATGAATTTTCCCCATATTCGTTTGACGAATTTCTTGATAAGCATTCGGCTGAGGTGGTAGATTCTCCGTTACAATTTTGCGAAATTCATTCTCATCTTTCATATTTAATCCTGCATTCACTTCAAACAATTGTTTTAAATTAGCACTCACAACCCCATTTTCATCCATTTCACTTATTTTTGAATAATGAGCTGGTAAAACAATTAACTCTTGAGATAATTCCTTATAGCGCTTATATAATGTATTTCGTAAATCGCTCACCCAATCTTCAGCCTTACCAGCAAGATCTGGACGCCCGATTGAATCTACAAATAAAATATCGCCCGATAATAAATAGGAATTATCTACAATAAATGATGTACTCCCAATCGTATGCCCCGGTGAGTATAGCGCATCAATTTCGATTTTGGTACCCCCCACCGTAATAACAGATCCTTCTACAAGTGGTTCGTATAAGAAAACGACTTCCTCCGCATCTTTTGGAGGTAACCAATACGTACCACCTACTTTTTCAGCTAACTTACGACCGCCAGAAATATGGTCTGCATGTAAATGTGTATCCATTACATTCGTAATAGTAACTCCATGCTCTTTCGCAAACTTCTCATATGATTCAATCGTTCTTACTGCATCAATAACTGCTGCTTCACCGTTAGAAACGACCATATAAGATAAACAGCCTTTTCCAAGACGATTAAATTGATATATACTCCCTCCGCCCTGTACATCTCCTACTTTGAGCGGCTTTACATATTCACTCCAAGCTTTCATCCCACCAGCTAAATAGGAAACATCGTTGAAGTCAGCATCCAACAATTGCTCCGCGACAAACTGCGAAGAACCTTCTTTCGCACATACGACTAAAATCTCTTTCTCTCTCGGTAATTCATCTACAATATGGTCTACACCATCTAACAAGTCAAAATAAGGTTTATTAATAGAAGATACTTGTTTCCCTTCAATTTTCCAATCTTCATAATCCGTCTCATTACGAACATCTAAAATAAACAACTCTCCGAATAAAACTTTCTCTGCAACATCTTTTGCTTGTAACATCTTAATGTCCATTTAATTACCCCCATAGGTATATTTTCGTTTAAAAAATTTTATTTCTCCACATTTCCTTGCCACCCTAACATACCAGGAATGACATTTTTCACATTTGAAAAACCTTTCTCTTTCAACATTTGGCAAGCTACATCACTGCGGTTACCAGTTCGGCAAACAACATAAATTTGCTTCGTCTGATCTAACGATGTACTGTCTAGTTCACCTAGTGGCACCGAAATAGCAGATGGAATATGACCAAAAGCAAATTCTGCTGCTTCACGAACATCTAATACAATGCACTCTTCTCCGTGAGATAATATATCCTGTAATTCCGCATTCGTAATTGTATGAGGATATTTCACAACTTCATTCACTTCATGTTCATGCGCTTTCCTCACATAATGCATCAATATAGCACCCTCGTGTTTCGTCCCGATATATTGATGCCCTATTTTATTCGCCCAACTTTGTATATCTACCGTAGATCCTTTATCTGTTGCCTCAATTTCAATCACTTGCCCTGATGCCAATCCTTCCATCGCCTTCTTCGTCTTTACAATAGGCATCGGACAAGCCAAACCTTTACAATCTAAACTCATATCCACTTTTATACTCATTATCGATTCCTCCATATTTTATATACATATACCTGTAGGGGTATATTAAAACGTTTTTGAAAATCTGTCAACACTTATGTTTGACAGATTATCGGCTTTTTACAAGTAATTGAACGGCTTCTTTAATTAACTCTTCATTTGAACCATTGCCACTTTCAAACTGTTCACGCAAACATTGCTCTAAATTTGTTCCAACAACTAATCCAATTGTACGATCTAATGCAGAACGAGATGCCGTTAACTGTGTAATAACCTCTCGGCAATCTTTTCCTTCTTCCATCATACGAAGCACACCGCGCACTTGGCCTTCAATACGTTTTAATCTATTTTTCATATCTTGATTGTATTCCACTGTAGACCACCTCCGTAATTATAGCTATATTATATATTACTTTATAACCTTGTATAACATCATATACCCTTTAGGGTATATTGTAAAGGGGGATGTTTGTTTCTCAACCTTCTAGCGGTTAAGTGGTCTACTCTACCTTATTCCTTATAAACTCTTTGTAAAAAGATAATCCATATCGCCACCTAACGCTGCAGCTGTATCACCAGTTTCTCTAAAATCATGTGTATAAATTTTCTCAAATGAACCGAAATCTACTTGCTTATAAAATTCAAAACAAGGGAATCCATCATGCTCTCCTTGAATATCAATACTACCATCCTGTTTCACACATACATTTAATACATAATCCACAGGAGGTGCATACACATTTAACGGATTACTAGCGCTTGCACTCATTTTGAATTGCACACCGTCAGAACTCCATACAATATGAGTACACACAATATTTTCAGTACTCGCTTTTCCTGTTCTTTTATTCACAGAACCGTCTGGATTTGTAACCTTCTCTGTCGTAATACCCGTATTTGCATATGAAAACACTTCTTCTTTATAAAAATCCACTACAACCTCTTGCTCAACTCTAGAGCGCATAGTATTTACCGTATGTGGTGTAAATTCACGTGAATCACCTTCAAATTGGATTACTTTTCCTGTTTCCATATCCTTCTTAGCTTCCGTCCAAGACATTGGAATAAATACACTCGCTCTAATTTTTACGATATGAATCATAAGATACACCTCTATAATTTTATTTTAGATACTGCATAATATCGAGTAAAACAGACCACAATATCGCTCCATAATCAATAGATTTCTCTTTTACGTTTTCTACTTCCTTCTGAAAAATAGCGCTATATTTATATTTAGATTGTCGTTTTAAAACTATATTCCATTTCTCCAGCTAGTGCTGCTGGGGTATCATCCGTTTCTCTGAAGTCATGTGTATATATGAATTCAAATGAACCAAAGTCTATTTGTTTATAAAATTCATAGCAAGGGAAACCATCATGTAAACCTTCAACGTGCACAGCGCCACGTTCATTAACCCGTATAGTCAAAAAATAATCTGCTGCTGGTGCTGCCGCGTTTAACGGATTGCTTGCACTTGCTCTCATTTCAAACGAAACCTCATCTTCACTCCATACAATATTTGTACATACAATGTTTTCTGTACTTGTTTCTCCTTTTTGATACTCAATTGAGCCATCTGGATTTGTAATTTTCACAGTGACGATACAAGCATCTGCATATGTGAAAATTTCTCTTTTATAAAAATCAATATTCACTTCTTGTTCTAATCTTGAACGCTTTGTATTCACAGCGTATGGTGTAAACTCACGTGCATCTCCAGCATATTCAAAAACTCTTCCCGTTGCAGGATCCTGAATAGGTTTCAGCGAAGCATACGGTGCAAATACACTCCCTCTAATTTTAACGATATTAACCATGTGAAACCTCCATCGATTCTATATTATATAAATCATTATTTGTTCTACCAACATAATATAGTCAATTTGATTGACTGTATTATGTATAGTACAATAAGCATTACATATAGTCAACTTAATTGACTAAAAGTGCGGAGGTTATATATATGGATCAAACATTTAACGAGTTAGATCTTACATCGCTTTTATCATTATCATTTAGCACATTAATTACTGAGCTACATGACAAATTAAGTGAATTAGGATTTGAAGATATTAGGCCAGCACATGGTTTTATGTTCAAACGCATCCTTCCTAATGGGGCAACTGGTATAGAGCTAGCTGAGTATTTAGGGATTTCCAAACAAGCTATAAGTAAAATGGTGGATTCTCTTGAGAATAGTGGCTACGTTACACGTAAAACACACCCTACTGATAAAAGGGGTAAAATCATTGTTTTAACCGAACGTGGCTTAGCAGTAATGAAAGCAAAAGAAGAAATAGTAGCTGAAATAGAGCAGCGATGGATTGAAAACATAGGTACAGAACGAATGCACATGCTAAAAGAAGATTTGACAACATTCGTTACTAAAGAAAATACAGAGAAATTATCATCAAATATACGACCTGTCTGGTAAACAAAAAACGAATCCATTTTGATTCATCTTCTTCAAAATGGATTCGTTTTTCTATAGCTGTATTAAAAATCATGAATTTCTTTAAATTTTATTCTACTGAATATATTTTTTACGCGTTATATAATTCCATAACTCTCTTCACAACCAACTCCGCAGTATTCTCCTCCGGTGGCATCAATAAATTCGTAACCGGTCCATACACAACAGGGCTTAATTCCACTTCATACCCACCATATGAGAATTCTTCCTTCGTTGGTAAATAACCAATATATCCATTCATATATCCACCAAAGAAAGCTAATTCATTTTGAAGAATCTCTTTCATTTCTAGGGCAGTTTCTGAAAAAGGTTCCATCGGTATGCCAGAGAAAATCCCATCATTAACTTGAAACAGTTGCACTTCTAAATCAATACTTAACCGCCGCATACCTTGCTCATATTTCTCTAAAACGATAGCAAGCCATTCATCCGCATTCACACCCCACTGCTTCTCAGCTAGTTGGACCATTTTTTGTATCTCATCAATTTCAGGAATATCCTTCAACTTCATTTGCATAGTACTTGAAACTGTCCTTACATTTACAATTGGGCTATATGTAACTGTTGGCAACATCGTTAATACATGTCCACTAAGCATGTAAGCCATTTGGTTTAATGCTTCCCTTGAACCGCGATACTTCGCATTCACATTTCCAGCAGCACCTTGAACAATAATAACTGGGCAGTTTACTATTTTCTCAAGAAGCTCTCTCGTCATCCCCGGATAATCTGCTGACAATACATCACTATCACCTTTTAAAACGTTCGGATGGGCAGTACAAAATATTACAACTCCAGATAACTCCTTCGTTTCAACATCTCTTATTGCTAACATCCCAATTCGCTTATCTACAACACCCTCTATATTCGTTCCCATCTTCGCTTTTCCATCAGATGTTCTCTCTCTTCGGTTTACCCCAATATCACCTGTCGTAACACCCCATCCAACTTCACATAGCTTCAAATTGTTATTCGCAGTAACAGCACCGTACACTACATTATTTACTAAAAGCGTTTTATACGACTGTACTAGCGGATCATCACCGACCGTTTCTGGACCGGAATGCGTATGAGTATAAACAACCGTTATTCGCTCAAATGGCACATGAAGCCTACTTGCTACTCGCTCACGAATAAAATTCGTATCTTCTACTAACATCCCAATATTATCAATACTTATAAACACCGTTTTTATTACATCTTTTTCAAATACAAAGATTGTCCCGTAAATACGCTCCTCAATATTATTAATTCCTGTATCTCTATGGTATCCAATAAAATCGATACCTAAAGGTGGCGTAATATCTACCTTACATACCCCTACTTTGCTCATTTGAATCGCTCCATTTCTCTATGTAACTCCCTTTCTTCAAGAATAGCATATTTAACTTTGCTCCAAATAAAAAGAACGGACATAGCATGCTATGTCCGTTCTTTCCATCACACATACTTCCGATGCACCATCTTCCCATCATAAGAAAACACAACGCCCTTACTCTCCACAATCGACTCCATATGCACCGTTCTTCCCCACAGCTGATGAAGATATGGTAATACCTTTTCTAAGTATTTTAAATCGAGCTCGATTCCTTCGTAACTATGTTTAATGTATAATTCTCCGTTCTTTAAGTAGTCTCCATCTTCTACTACTAAGTACGGGAATCCACCATTTGTCCGCATATTTACGAGTTGATCACGTACATGTTCCCATTCTTTATCAATTACTTTATATTCTTTTCCTTGGCGCTGGAATAAGTACATATCTTCTCGCATAACAAGATTTTTATTTAAGTAGTTTCTTAGGAACGATACGTCCCATTCAATTTCGCGTACTTCAAACATTTTCTCTCGACCAGAACCAGGCTTCACACCACGCCTTTTCATTTCTTCTGTCGGGTTGTTGTAGCGTTCTTCAATATCTTCAAACATTTTAATACCGAGGTAGTATGGATTAATGCTTGTTTTTGATGGCTGAACGACACCTGCATTTAATTTCGCAAATTCGATTGCTTCATCAGATGTTAAGTCCATTTCACGCAGTATACGTTGATGCCAGTAGGAAGCCCAGCCCTCGTTCATGATCTTCGTTTCAAGCTGTGGCCAGAAATATAACATTTCCTCACGCATCATCGTTAATATGTCTCGCTGCCAATCTTCAAGCTCACGGCTATATTCTTCAATAAAGAGTAGTAAATCTTTCTCTGGTTGGGGTGGAATCTTCTTCTTTTTGCGTATATTCGATCGTTCCCTCTTTTTATTTCGATCATCTAAATTCCATAAATCATCGTATTGTGATGCTTTTTTCTTTTCCACTTCTTCCTCTTCTAAATCATCAATACTCCATGCAAGTTTCGGACGCATAAGCGACGGATCAATATGCTCTTGAATGGCAAGTACGGCATCTAAAAATGTTTCTACCTCTGCCTTTCCGTACTTATGCTCATACGCTTTCACACGGTCCGCTGTTGCCGCCATACTTTCTACCATATCCCGCTTCGTATTTGAAAAACGAATATTATTTTTGAAGAAGTCACAGTGTGCTAAAACGTGCGCTACGATTAATTTGTTTTGGATTAAAGAGTTCGTATCTAATAAAAAGGCGTAACATGGATCAGAGTTAATAACGAGTTCGTATATTTTACTAAGTCCTAAATCGTATTGTAATTTCATTCTGAAAAATTGCTTCCCAAAACTCCAATGTGAAAACCTCGTCGGCATCCCATATGCACCAAATGTATAAATAATTTCCGCTGGGCATATTTCATAACGCATCGGATAAAAATCAAGCCCAAATCCAGTCGCAATTTCCGTAATTTCCGCAATCGCATATTGCAGTGCTTTATCGTCACTTGCTCTCATTATTTTCCCTCCTTACACTTTCCCTTAAGAAAGTGTATGATGGGGAACAAGCTTTCATGAGGATTGATTGCATAATAAAAAGACACCCTCGTAAAAACGAGAATGTCTCATCTATTAATCTTCAATAATTTCCATCTTCTCCGTAATCGGTGTACGAGCTTTTCCTTCTGGCGCTTTTTCGAAATAACCAATATGAAGAATTCCAACGATACGTTGGCCTCTTGTTAAACCGATTCCTTCTATAAATAATGGATTATAGTTTAATCCACCTGATTTCCAAACACAGCCTAAGCCGCGTTCCCAAGCAAGCAATTGGAAATTTTGCATAAATGCGCATGTTGCAGCGTAATCTTCGTCACGCTGAATTTGACGCGGATCTTCATTCATATATACAACGATTTGTGCAGGTGTGCTTAAGAAACGATCAGATAAAATTTTACCGCGTTTCGCTCTTTCTTCTTCTGTGAAAGAGTTTAATACCGCATCTACTAGTTTCTTACGGCCGTCCCCAATGTATAATTTACAATTCCATGGCTCACGGTGTTTATGATTTGGTGCCCATGTTGCATCGTTTAATAGTTCAATTAATAATTCTTTGTCTACTGCTTTATCTGTAAATGTACGAACAGATCGTCTTTCTTTAATAACATTTGCGATGGAAGTATATGTAGTCATATTTTTCTCTCCCTTATTTTTCATCTATATGTATAAGTTTGTTATTGATATTGATTTTCAATTTCGATTATAACCTAGTTTTTCACTATTAATCAATGTTTTATGTTGGAAAACATATAAAAAACTTCTTTTTCTACTGTGAATAAAAAAACTTAGCTTGTTCACAAGTTTTTCACATTTTATGGAAATGATATGTGTAAAGTTTTCCACATTATCCATCTAGGAGGAGTTTACATGTACAAAAAAATCGCAGTAAGTATGACTATGGCCGCATTATTATGCGGGGTATCTACCTTCCCTGCTTCTGCTACCACGCCAAAGGAAGTTGCAATGCATCATCATAAACCTATTTCAGAAGAAGAAATGCAATCGCTCGAAAAACTCGGCTATAATAAACATGAAATTTGGAAAGCTGCCCACATTGCAAGAATCAGCAAAAAAGAAACTAAGGACGTTTTGGCTTACTATAAGCAAAATAAATCTTGGGAGAAAACCGCACAACATTTCGGTGTAGATCCAAGTAAGCTTAAAAAGCATCATATGAATAAGGAAACAAAAAAAGCATTACTGCAACAATTAGCAACGATGCAAAAATCCACACCAGATGGACTAAAACAAAAAATGAAAGAATATAATATCGGCTTACGTCAGCTCACGGTATTAACAATCATCTCTCAAAAAAGTAATACCCCTCTTGATGATGTACTAAAAATGAAAAAAGACGGTATGGATATTAAACAAATCGCGGAAAAATTAAATGTTAAAAGAGAAGATATACGAGCAGAGATGATTAAATTAGTGAAGTCTATTAAAGAGAAGCAAACAAATTAACACGCAAAAAAGGAAGAGGTATTCACTGCTCTTCCTTTTCTTTATGAACTTTCAACTTTGAAGTATAAATTCCCGTCTTTCCCAAAAACTAACATAAACAAATGATGTAGTAAGGGGTGAGAAATTGTTTCGTTTATCGTCTAAAAAGAAGAAAAAAACAATCTGTTCCATTCCAGATTTTATCCAAACTATGAAAGAATCTAGTGATTTCGTTTCTTATAACATCGTAGAAGATGGGACGCTATGTTTGTTTTATTATAAATCTACAGCTGAATCACTCCTCATTAATCGATTCATTTTAACACCTATAAAAAGAGAATTGGATCACATTGAAACTATAAATGATATAGCAAATATCGTCACACTCGAAGGGATTATTACCAACCCTTCTATTGATGATATTCGTGAAAAATTATTAGTTGGGTATGTACTCATACAGCTTAAAAACGATTCTCAAACAGCAGAATATGTACTTATTCGTGCTGAAAGTTCAGTTTTAGGTACACGATTATATAACGATACCGAAAATGAATATAGTGTAATCGGTCCAAAAGTCGGATTTGTTGAAAATATTGATACAAATACACACTTACTTCGCCGAAATATAGTAACAGAGCAATTAGTTTTCAAAGAAGTTATAGTTGGCTCTATATCAAAAACAAAGGTTATAGTTGCTTACATCGAAGGCATTACAAATGAACAACACATCAATACCGCAATGCAGCGCTTACAAGATGTTGACTTTGATGTTCCTTTTGATGCAACTATGATTGAACAGTTTATTAGCGATAATAGTAACTCACCCTTCCCTGTTTTACTACCTACAGAGCGGCTAGACCGCTCTGTGTACGCATTACTGAATGGAGGCGTTGTTATTTTAACAGACGGTTCACCTTACGCATTAGCTGGACCAGCGACGTTACTTGATTTCTTCGTCTCGCCAGAAGATTATTATTTACCATGGATAGCAGGCTCATTTCTTCGAATGGTTCGCTTTTTCGGAGCAGCATTCTCGCTATTTTCATCAGCTATTTATACAGCTGTATTAACGTATCACTATCAAATGATTCCTGCGGATTTACTAGGTCCGATTATTTTTTCAAGAGCTAATGTACCCTTTCCGCCCATTTTAGAAGCACTTTTTTTAGAAATCACAATCGAATTGCTCCGTGAAGCTGGAGCACGCTTACCTACAAAAGTTGGACAAACAATCGGCATCGTTGGCGGGATTGTAATTGGCCAAGCATCTGTTCAAGCTGCTTTAACGAGTAACATTTTATTAATTGCAGTTGCTTTATCAGCACTCGCTTCTTTTACAACACCAACTGTAAAAATGTCTTCTACTATCCGGATACTACGATTTCCACTTATCCTTTTAGCTGGTGCATTTGGGGGCTTAGGTCTCATTGTAGGATTCGTACTCATATTAGCTCATTTAATTCGCTTAAAATCACTTGGATCACCTTATTTATTACCTCTATATCCATTTCGCGGTTTAGGGACAGCAGAAGGACTCCTTCGTTTGCCGTTTAGTCAAACTGCTGGACGTGCCTCTTTTCTGAGACCAAAAAAGAAATGGCGCTATGACCCAAACAAAGCGAAAGAAAAACGTGACGGTGAAGAGAAATGAAAAATATTTTATTATGCTTTTCCATTATCATTTTAATTGTTCAATCTGGTTGTACAGAAGCACATATAGTTGATACACAGCGAATGATTCACGTAGGTGGATTCGATATAATAAAAGATAAAAAATTTCGCGGAACCATTTTATATCCCGATTACACAAAGGGCGTACAATCTAAACCAGAAACTCAATCAACTCATGCAGGTACAATTGAAACAATCTCTCCCCTTCTAAACACCAAATCTCCACATACGATCGCTGTAGGTCAAATGCGTGTTGTCCTATTTGGGAAAGCATTTGGTGAACATGGACTTGGAGATGTTATTAACAACTTACAACGTGATCCTAACATTGGCCGTGATGTGCAGCTAGCACTTGTAGATGGTTCAGCAGAAGAATTACTGAAACATGTCAAAACAAATGGATCACTTTATCTATCTGATTTACTGGAGCAAAATATAAAAAACGAGACAATCCCGCGGACAGCTTTAAATATTTTTTTATATAACTTCTATTCATCTGGATGCGATCCATTTCTTCCTTACATTCAAGTATCAGAAGACAAATCTGCTTCCATTAAAGGACTTGCTTTTTTAAAAAAGGATAAAGTGGTTATGTACACCGATAAAAAAGAATCTTTTTTATTAAAATTACTTATTAATCCAACGAAAAATGGTCGCTACGAAGTTCCAATACGTCAAGGTAAGCATAAAGGATTGATCGCTACTCAAAACTTATCTGGAAAAAGTGTTTGTTCTCTTTCGCAAAACGGTGATATTCCGAAAGTTAACATTCACTTAAAATTAAATGGACTCGTAAAAAATGCTCCCAGCTGGCTTGATTTATCAAAGAGTAAAAATGTAACTTACGTAAAAAGACATGTAGAAAAAACACTTGAGAAGGATTTAAACGAATTAATAAAACAATTCCAAGAAAATAAAATCGATCCAATTGGTATACGTGAAGAAATTCGTAGTCATTCAAGAACATGGAACATAAAACAAATTCAAGAAATGTACCCTAATGTAGACGTTGCTGTTCATGTGCAAATCAATGTCGTGCAATCTGGTATCGGAGAATAGTGGAGGTGCTATAATGGCTGAACAAGATAAAACACATACTGTTTCCCCTTATTTCACATTCCTTCTATTACACTCCCTTCAAATTGGAGTAGGTGTGTTAGGGTACCAAAGGATTATTGCGCAATTTGCCGGTTATGATGCTTGGATTTCTCTTATTATCGCTGGTATTGCAACTCACATCGTGTTATTTTGTATGCTGAAAATGTTAGAAAAAGATAATGATTTAATGAATATTCATACGACATGTTTCGGAAAGTGGATTGGAACATTTTTTTCCGTATGCTTTGCTGCATACCTTCTATTATTTTGCCTTACTGTTCTTCGTTCATATATTGAAGTCATTCAAGTTTGGGTCTTTCCTACAATTAAACCGTGGAAATTAACTTTACTATTTTTACTTGTAACTTATTACATAATTAGAGGCGGCTTTCGTTCTGTGACAGGAATATGCTTTTGGGGCGTCATAATCCCGATTTTCGTACTATTTTTCTTAGTTTTCCCAATGAAATACGCACATGTCCGTAACATTTTCCCAATTCTCGCTCATTCACCTTTAGACATTTTAACTTCAGCGAAAGCATCTGCATTAGAGTTTCTTGGATTTGAAGCAATCCTTATCTTTTATCCATTTATAAAAAAAGGAAAATCGTTAAATAAATGGGCACATAGCGGTATTGCTTTTACAACCATTCTATACGTAATATTAGCGATTGTGTCCATTATGTACTATAGCCAAGGGCAACTACATCATACAATTTGGCCAACATTAACGATGCTAAAAATCATTAAAGTTCCTTTTATCCAAAGGTTTGAGTATATTATTATTTTCTTATGGTATCTTATTATTTTACCTAATCTTTGTTTAACGATCTGGTCTTCTTGTTGCATTACTAAGAAATCTTTTCGCATACCATTTAACATTACACTGCCATTTTTTATCGCAACTATATTTATTTCATCCTTGTATTTCACAAACCGCGAAAGTATCAATACATTGAATACAGTACTGTCTCAAGCTGGTTTATATATTGTATACGCTTATATCCCAATCTTATTTCTATTCCATTCATTGCGGTGGCGCTTCAAAAATAAGTCGAAAGAATCTTCACCCGACACACCATGATATTTGATACAATTTGATTAATACATGTGTAAAGGGGACAAGCGTATGAAGAAATATGTATTTTCTTTACTTGCAGTACTGAGTTTAATTCTTGCTGGATGCGGAGCTACTAGTACAAATGAAAAAAAATCATCTGAATCAAAAGAAGAGCATGACCATGCATCGCACACGCAGCAAGCTGACATTCAAGAAAAAACAAAAGGAGTCGACACACTTCCGGCCTTCCTAGACAAGCTTGATCCACAAATGAAAGACATTTACACTGTCGCTGGACAAAATGCAGAGCTATTAGATTGGATTCCATGTTACTGCGGTTGCGGTGAAAGTGTAGGACATAAAAACAATAAAAATTGCTTTATTCGTGAAATTAAGAAGAATGGTGAAGTTGTTTGGGATTCCCATGCAACGACTTGCGTCAATTGCCTAGAAATCGCAGTTGAATCGGCTGCGATGAAACAAAAAGGAAAATCAACGCTTGAAATTCGTAACTATATTGACAATAAATACAAAGAAGGCTATGGCAAACCAACACCTACGCCAATGCCAAAAGCTTAAAAAACGAGGAAATACCTCGTTTTTTTTCATTCACTTTTTTTCTTAACAAATTCTTTCAAGTGTATTTCTCCTTACTTATCACACACTATATATAACTCTCGGTAAGGAGGGTACACAGTGCAAACATATAACGACTATGATAAAGCTCTCTATTACACGTATTGCTGTAATTGGGATAAATTACTCGTTCTCATGGTTCAGACGAACGATCAATTATTTTCTAAGCGTATTGAGCATTTTTTACATGCTTATCAATACAGTAAAGAACTACCAGAAGTTGATAAACAATTGCAGCTCCTATTTCAATATATTGACCACGCATCTCAAAAGTCACATGTAGAAGAAGTAGAGCAAATTCAAATGTAAAATATAGCGCTATTCTCTTTATGAGAATGGCGCTTTTTAAAATGTTGATATCAATAAATGTTTCTCCTTATAAAACTTTTATTGATAAACATATTTTTTCTTTCTTTTCCCTACTACTTCATACTATAATTTAGTATGTAACTATTATAAGTGAGGTATAAAATATGGGACGAGAAAAAAAGCAAGAATATGCTTTACTTACTGCATGGGGAGCTTCATTTATTGCTACATTAGGAAGTCTATACTTTTCCGAAATCATGAAATTTGAGCCTTGTGTCCTTTGTTGGTATCAGCGTATTTTTATGTATCCATTTGTTTTATGGCTTGGTATCGCTGTAGTAAAGAAAGACTATCGCATTGCAAGTTATTCTTTACCAATCGCAAGTATTGGTGCTTGTATTTCTTTATATCACTATGCAATTCAAAAAATTGCAGCATTTTCAGCTGCTGGGGCAGCTTGCGGCCGCGTACCTTGTACGGGAGAATACATAAACTGGTTCGGCTTTGTGACCATCCCGTTTTTAGCACTTATCGGCTTTATCACAATCGCTGTTTGTAGCTTTATCGTAATCAAAAACAAATAAGGAGATGAAAGAATGAAAAAAATGCTTATATTTGGCGGTATTATTATTGCCTTGTTTGCAGCAATTTTCGCTGTCACACAAATGGAAGAAAAAAATGCTTCAACTAGCCAAAAAATTGATAATGCTACTGGTAGTCAAACAGATGGTGCTGACTACTACACAAATAAAATCTCTCTTTCAGATCTCCAAAAGAATTTAAAAGAGAAAAAAGAAGAAACAGTATACTTTTATCAAACATCTTGCGTTCATTGCCAAAAATTATCTCCTGTCGTAGTACCGATGGCTAAAGACTTGAATGTTGATATGAAAGTTATGGATATTGAAAAATTAGATGCTCCTTGGGATGAATATAAAATTCAAGGTACACCAACAATCATTCATTTTAAAGATGGTAAAGAAGTGAGCCGTATTAGCGGCGAACAATCGAAAGACAAATTAAAAGAATGGCTTGAGCAAACGAAGAAATAACGAGAAAAGGAAACTCCTTCTACACATGAAATGGGCGTAAAACCTCACACTAATGTATAAGGAGGGGGTTTTATGCCAGAAGTAAAATGCTCTGTTTCCAATTGCTCATTTTGGGGACAAGGTAACTTTTGTCAAGCAAGTGCTATCATCGTTCAGCCTGATGTAGATGAAGCTGGTCAAACTGAAAATGATTCGTATACAAGCGCGGTTTTAACAAACGAGACGCTAGAAAGCTCTGTAGCAACGAGTGTAGAAACTTGTTGCCATACATTTAAACCAAAATATTAAACATAAAAAGCATACGATGAATCGTATGCTTTTTTACATTCCCCTCCAAAAATCATGCATGATAAAAAAGTACAAAATAACGAGGACAACCGTCCCACATAGGGTAATGCGCCTATATATACTCTTTTCTCCTTCCCTTGCTTTTACAAAAGCCCAAATAAATCCGAAGAACAATATTAAATCAACATATGGAACATAAAAGGAAAAGACGAGAAACGCATACAAATACACAATGAATAAACAGGTCGTTACTAAGAAAACTTTAAATGCAAATTCGCTTTTCATAATGTAACCGCCCCCTATCTGTATTGTATTATATTCAGCAAAATACAATAGTTGCAGTTAAACTCCAAGTAGAAATAAGCTACCGTCTATAAAACGGTAGCTATTACGGAACATTGTATTTCCGTTTATATATATTACTTAAAGTCGAAGTAGGAATTTGCTCGTAACGAATTTTTTCTCCTGTTTCATCTACAATATATAAATTGTTTCCTATATAATATATTCCATTTTTTCGTTTTGAGTACACCGTATATCTTTCATTCGGCAATACCGTTTTTACTTTTGTTAACTGCCCATTCGGTTCTTGCCAATATATATCCGCGCGATCTACTAACGTAAGTATTCCAATTTGCTCTTCTTCTACTTTACGACCATTCCAGCTCACAACACGATAACCAAGTGTATTTGCCTCATATTCCGGACTCGTATGAAAACGAGAAATGATTACTTTTGTTTGTAATTGTACTCGGTCATATAACCATTGTATATCCTTGTCATGCATGCGAATACAACCATTTGATTCCCTACTTCCAATCGTCCATTCCCGATTTGTCCCGTGAATCGCATATTCCTTTTTATCTAGTCCAAGCCACCTCGTACCGAGAGGATTGTTTGGTGCACCACCACGTATCTTTTTTCGATGGTATTCTTTATTTTTATATTTAGTTATAATACAAAAATTACCTTCTGGCGTAGGTGTACGATCTCTTCCAGTCGTTATCGGAAACGTTCTCGTATAGTTTCCTTCTTCAAAGAAAGACAGCTGATTCGTCGTAAGATTAACTAATATTAAATGATCTGTATTAGCAAAAACGCTAGCTGGTAGGCAGAAAAATAGGATTACGATAAACAATACTTTTTTCATCTAAATCCTCCCTAGCACTAACATCATAATAAATGCAATTAGCTTTACTTTGCTCTTATAAATGAAAACTATCCATTTACGATAACGCCTCCGTTTACATGTATCATTTGCCCCGTAACATAAGATGAATCGTCAGATGCTAAGTATACGTATGCTGGTGCTAATTCATATGGCTGACCAGGTCTTTGCATCGGAACATTGCTTCCAAACTGTGACACTTTCTTCTCATCAAAGCTCGATGGAATAAGAGGTGTCCAAATCGGGCCTGGCGCAACACCATTTACACGAATTCCTTTTTGCACTAACGATTGAGAGAGAGATCTTGTAAAAGCAACGATAGCTCCTTTCGTTGCAGAATAATCAATTAAAGTTTCATTTCCTTCATATGCAACGATAGACGCCGTATTTATAATGACATCCCCTTGTTTGAAGTGAGAAAGTGCTGCTTTCGTAACGTGAAAATAAGAAAAAATATTAATACGGAATGTTTTTTCTAGCTGTTCTGCTGTAATATATTCTAGTCCTTGCTGCGGATATTGCTGTGCGACGTTATTCACAACAATATTTAAACCACCTAACTGCGAAACAGTCTCTTCCACAATATCTTTACAATGCTGTTCATTACTTAAATCTCCCGGTAGTAATACACACTTTACACCTTCTTTTTCAACACGTTGTTTCGTCTCATTCGCATCCTCCTCCTCATCTAAATAAGCAATTGCAATATTTGCACCCTCTTTTGCAAAAGCGATGGAAACAGCTCGTCCAATCCCACTATCTCCCCCTGTAATTAACACATTCTTCCCCTTTAACTTTTCACTTCCCTTATAATTGGGATCTTCAAACTGCGGAAGTGGATTCATTAATGATTCAATACCAGGCTGTTTATTTTGATGTTGGGCTGGCATTGTTAAAAAGCTTTTTTGCTGTGGCATAACTTCCTTCAGCTCCTTTTCCTTATCATGTGCACAATAAAAAACTACAATTCACACATAGTTTTACGATTAATATTCGAATTTAAGACACAAAATATGAATTGTTGTAAACTTTTTATACAAAACTATTGCAAAATAGTTAAAAAACGAATATTATATATAACTGTTGTGAAAATTATTCGTAAACAGAAAGGATGTTTATATGTTTAACCTTTCAAAACATAAAACTTCTATTAAAACTGAAATTATGGCAGGTATTATTACCTTCTTAACAATGGCATATATCATTGTCGTAAACCCTGTCATCCTTGGGGATGCAGGTGTTCCATTTGAACAAGCATTTACAGCAACAATTATCGCTGCTGTTGTCGGAACATTATTTATGGCGATCTTTACAAACTTACCAATCGCAATTGCACCAGGTATGGGATTAAATGCTTACTTCTCTTACTCTGTTGTAAAAGCTCATGAAGGCATGACTTTCGCAATTGCATTCTCTGCTGTATTCGTAGCAGGTATGATTTTAATTTTGTTATCATTCACATCTTTCCGTACAAAATTAATGGAAGCCATTCCTGAAAACTTAAAACACGCAATTACTGCTGGTATCGGACTATTTATCGCCTTTATCGGTTTACGTTTAACAGGTATCGTTACAAAAAACGATGCAAACTTAGTTGGACTTGGTGATCTTCACTCTGCTCCAGTTTTACTAGCATTAGCTGGACTTGGAATTACAATTGTCCTTATGTCTTTAAATGTAAATGGTGCGCTATTTATCGGCATGCTATTAACTGGTCTTATCGCTTTCTTCACAGGACAATTAACGTTCTCAAACGGTGTTACATCAATGCCTGGATTACCAGAAGGAATTATCGTATCAAATCCAATTACTGCTGTATCTGATGTAATTAACTACGGATTATACGGCGTTGTATTCTCATTCTTCCTTGTTACACTATTCGATACAACAGGTACACTACTTGGCGTTGCGCAACAAGGTGGATTTATGAAAGACGGAAAGCTTCCAAAAGCAGGACGAGCTCTTCTATCTGACTCATTCTCAGCAACAATCGGTTCTATGTTCGGAACAACACCATCAACAGCTTACATTGAATCTTCTGCTGGTGTTGCAGCTGGTGGCCGTACTGGTTTAACAACAGTTACAGTAGCTGTTCTATTCGCATTAGCAGCTTTCTTTGGACCATTAGTGAGCGCTGTATCTGGTGTATCAGCTATTACTGCACCATCACTAATTATCGTTGGTAGTCTTATGATGGGTTCAGTTCGCCACATCGATTGGGATTCATTTGATGAAGCATTCCCAGCATTCTTAGTAATCTTAAGCATGCCACTTACATCAAGTATCGCAACAGGTATCGCACTTGGATTTATTTCATACCCACTTATGAAAGTGGCAAAAGGTAAATTCCGTTCTGTTCACCCACTTGTGTATGTATTCGGAATCTTGTTCGCTTATCAATTGATATTCTTACCACATTAAAATCCCTCTTTCTGAGGGATTTTTTATTTTCAAAAAACATTTGACAACTGTACAGAATCATGGAATAATTCAAAATAGTTAAATATTTGATGTCTTATCAAGAGCAGGTGGAGGGATGAGCCCTACGAAGCCCGGCAACCGACCCATTTATGGGCACGGTGCTAATTCTTACAACACGTTGTGTTGAAAGATAAGAGTAATATGATAAGACGTCTTTTCTATATGAAAAGGCGTTTTTCATTTTCACTCCCTCCCCTCTCTTCTTAGTTTAGGAGGGATTTTTTTATGAAAAAATTGTGTTCCATCGTACTTATTTTTCTATTACTTACATTGACGGCTTGTACAAATGAACAAGATGCTATCTCTTCACAAAAGCAACAAACGGTGAAAAAAGTAACTACAACAGTTGAAAATCATTTACAAACAGAAATTCCAAAGCAAATAAAAAAGCCATTAAAAATCGCATTAATTATGCAAATGTCTATCGGAACTTTTTCCTCTCAATATATTGAGGGCGTCAAAAAACAAGTCGAGCTATTTGGCGGTAGTGTACAAGTCTACAATTCTGATAACGATTTAGCAAAAATGGCTGCAAATTTAGATACTGCTATTAATTCAAAAGTGGATGGTATTTTAATTGATCATGGCCGATCTGAAGCATTAAAACCTGGGGTAGAAAAAGCGTTACAGGCGAACATTCCCGTAGTCGCGTTTGATAACGATCTACGCTTACCAGGTGTAACGATTATTGATCAAGATGACTATAGTCTTGCATGGAAATCATTAAAAACGTTAGCAGAAGATTTGAATGGACAAGGAAATATCGCAGTCGTATGGGTTGGCGGATTTGCTCCAATGGAACGTCGTAACGTTATCATTGATGCTTTTTATAAACGGTATCCAAATATAAAAGAAGTTGCGCGATTCGGTACTGCTAGTAATAACACACCACTTGATACACAAACACAAGTAGAAGCTTTACTAAAAAAATATCCGAAAGAAGGAGATTTACAAGCCATTTTCGCTTCGTGGGATGAGTTTGCTAAAGGAGCTGTTAAAGCACTTGAACAAGCTGGTCGTACAGATATAAAAGTATACAGCATTGACTTAAGTAATGAAGATTTACAACTTATGCAAAAAGAAAACTCACCTTGGTCTGCTACGGCTGCAACGGATCCAGCTGAAGTAGGGAAAGTTCAAGTACGATTCTTATACAAAAAAATTGCCGGTGAACAAACGCCAGATATTTATTCACTAGAACCTTATTTAGTAAAGAAAAATATTTTACCAAAAGAAAATATAACAATGGATCAATTATCAAAACATATAAACGGTTGGGGAGACTCGAAAGATGCGTATTCTCCTTGGATGAAAAAATTAGAGAAGGAGAAAAAATGATGACATTCTCTCTTCAAAACATTACACATTCTTATCATGCCGCTACACCTGTTCTAGAAGATGTTTCTATCCATATTCAAAAAGGAAAAGTTCATGCCCTACTAGGAATGAACGGTGCTGGGAAAAGTACTCTACTGAAAATAGCAACTGGTGAAATTCAACCAGTTGCTGGCGATATAAAAATTGATAATCAGTCTGTTTCCTTTACTTCGCCACGCGATGCAAAAAAGCACGGTATTTCTTTCGTAACACAAGAAGTAGATCACGGACTTATTCCGGGATTATCTGTATTAGAAAATGTACTTATCGATCATTTAGCAATGCAAAATAAAGTACTATTTTCAAAGTCAAAATTAGTCGCACTCGCTAAACAACATTTGCAAACTGTACAGGTAGATTTAAATGTTTCGGAAGATGTTTCAAACTGCTCATTACATGAAAAACAATTACTTCTTATCGCAAGAGCTTTATCCAACAATACAAATTATCTTTTATTAGATGAGCCTACTTCTTCTCTTGGACCGAAAGAAGTTGAAACCTTCGGACAACTATTAAAAGATTTAACATCAAAAGGAATTGGCATCATCTTAATTTCTCATCGTTTATCAGAGATTCGAAATTTTGCGGATGATGTAACTGTATTACATAACGGTAAAGTCGCACTTTCTGAAGCGATTACAAAGGTTACAGATCAACAAATTGTGGAATCGATGACTGGAAAACAACTGACACTTCCTATTAATGCAGCACCAAAACAAGGGAACGAAGAATTATTTAAAGCACAAGAACTTCCATTACACAAAAACCATTCTCCCCTTTCTCTCACCGTACGGAAAGGTGAAACTGTTGTGATATACGGATTAATTGGCAGTGGCAAAACAACACTTGCTGAAACGTTATTTGGTGCTCATCATACTTATCACGCAGAAATAAACGGTCAAAATATAACGATTAAAACACCGCGAGATGCGATTAAAGCGAAAATCGCACTTGTACCAGAAGAAAGAAGAAAACAAGGCGTATTTCTTTCGGAAGACATTATAAGTCACACTAATTTACACCAATCAGGTTGGAGACGAAAACAAACCGAATTAAATAATGCTACTACGGCAATTTCTTCTTTCAGCATTTCACCGAATGACCCAAAAGCCTTTATTCATTCACTTAGCGGTGGAAATCAACAAAAAGTCTCGATTGCAAAGTGGCATGGATTCAAACCGAATCTATTTCTTTTAGACGAGCCAACTAAAGGTGTAGACATAGCTGCAAAACAAGACATTTTTCAATTCATTCGTAACATTACTGAAAACGGAAGTTCCGTAATTTACTTCACAGGAGAACAAGATGAAGCACTGCATATCGCTGATCGCATTCTTATACTGGCAAACGGAGAATTTGTAGGTGAATACTTACCAAACGAACTATCTCCTGAACAGCTTTTACATTTATCTGAAGGGAGTTATTCCATTGAATCTCATTCATAAAACAAAAACTAAGAAACTATATTTACCTACTCATCTTTTTTATCAATTTAGTACGATTGCTATCATTATAGGTGTTACAATTTTCTTCTCTATCGCCAACGATTCTTTTTTAACATACAACAATATTAGTGATGTTTTACGCTCCATTTCTATCGTAACGTTACTTGCAATTGGTGTTACCTTTACATTAATTGTAGATGGGTTTGATTTATCGGTCGGCTCTACCGCTAGTTTAGCAACCATTGCCACTGCTTCCTGTCTCATTTTATATCGACAAGAACTATTAGTCACACTCCTTGTTCCTATTCTTTGTGGGCTATTAGTTGGATTATTAAATGCACTACTCGTTATCCGAATTAAACTACCAGATTTACTAGCTACATTAAGTATCATGTATATCGTGAATGGACTACACTTAACATTTTCAAAAGGATCTTCTATTTATGAAGGAATGTCTGGTGCCAAAGGACATTTTATTCCATCCTTTTTATTTATCGGTCAAGGTTCTGTCTTAGGAATTCCAGTCCCTGTCATTATCATGCTTATTGTCGTTTTGATTGCATATGTATTTTTAGAAAAAACAACGTACGGTCGTTTCTTTTATATGACAGGTGGGAATCGAGAAGCTGCTAGACTAGCTGGTATTCCTACTGATCGTTACCGTGTATATGCTTATATGATTAGCGGTTTACTTGCCTCTATTGGCGGTATTATTCTATGTAGCCGTGTTGGCACAGGACAAGTTTCAGCTGGCGCCCCATTATTAATGGATGCAGTTGCAGCTGCCTATATCGGTTATGCAATGTTCGGTGCTAAGAAACCAAATGTCATCGGAACATTTCTTGGTTCCGTATTAATCGGGATCATATTAAACGGCCTTACAATGATGAACGTTCCTTATTATGCACAAGATATCATTAAAGGCAGTATTTTAATTGCAGCTTTAGCCTTTTCATTTATTAAAAAGAAACGTAAATAAAGTGAAACTTTAATAAGTGGGGGTTTTCTTCCCCCCACTTATTATTAGGCTTCACCAATCGCGCATTAACGGGCAGTTGATCCCCCACCTAACTTCTTTGCTTTCGCCGAATTTTGAGGTGGGGGTCTTACTGCCCGTTAATGTGCTACTTTCCTTTTGCAACAATCACACGAACTACTTCAACGCAAGGAGCAGAAGACCGTTTGCTATTGCTGTAACACCTAAGAAGATTGCTATCATCAGCTCTCCCATTATTAAATACATAAATAATAGAAGAAATGAAAACCTCCTCTACGACCAAACTAATTAAAAGAGGTTAGAAACCTTTAATATTTCTCATTTACCTGTAATTCTTTACTATACTTTTGAATGAACACTGATGAAATAATCATTACCATTCCTATACTAAAACTAATAAGCTGATCTAATAACATTTCATCATGCATGAGCAAACGAAATAAAAATACACCACCAAAAATAAGCAACATAGTAAATCCAGTATGTCTAAGTCCTTTATATACATTTTCCATATGTATCACCTCTCCACATACCTTTATCCATATTATACCATATCCCAAAAATTTGTATAACCAACATTCGGTATTGAAACCACTAATAAAAAAGACTGCAGAGAAATTCTTCTCCGCAGCCTAATATTTATTTTTGCAAAAACGCCTGTAAATCTGCAAATTGTCTCTTTGCATCCTCATAGCCTTGCTCATATAAACTTTGTAATTTTGCTGTATCTTTTTCCATACGATCTACTTGAAGCGGCACTTCTGGGCGAATAACAAATAAATTCCCAGCTTGTTCTTCTTTTTCAATGTAGTGAAGTGTTTCATTATACACTTCATAACGATTCAGCATCGTGTTAACAAGGTTCGGATATTTTTTATAAGCTTTCGCTGCAACCCATCCAAACTTTGATTTTTTCTTTGCGTAACCATGATTTCTCGTTAAAATAACGACTGATTTTTTAAATCCGTCTTCTTGCGCTTTACGAACTGGAATCGGATCAGAAATCCCGCCATCTAACAATTGCTTACCGCGGTAATTTACTACCGGTGCAATGAAAGGCAATGAACTAGACGCTTGTAATAAATTTAGCGCATCATCATTCGTTCCTTCTTTTTCAAAATAAACAGATTGCCCTGTTTCACAATCTGTTGTCCCTACAAGGAAACGCTCTGGACTATTGAAGTATGTTTCAAAATCAAACGGCACATGCTTTTCTGGAATTTCATGAAAAATGAAATCCATATCGAATAGTTGACGTTTTTTCCACAAGTTTTTATACGATAAATATTGTGGATGTGATGCATAATCAATATTGACTGTTTTATTTCTATTTCTTTGTCTGGAAAGATACGACGCTGCATGACAAGCACCAGCCGAGACACCAATCACATATGGAAAATATAAATCTTGTTCCATAAAATATTCTAATATCCCGCCCGTATATACACCACGCATACCGCCGCCTTCTAATACTAACCCCGTATTTTCAAGCATGTTACTCTCTCCTCTATATATATTGACTCTTTAATTATTCACTATGTTAAGTATCTTTTTCTATTATATATGAGTTCTTTCAGAAATTATATTCAAAAGGCTTGAGAAAAAAGTATTTTTTCTTCCAATTATATTTCCAAATGATCAGAGACATCCTTTATAAACCTTTGAATAAAATCTTGCTCTTCTTTCGTATATCCATCTAAAAGTAACAGCCACTCTTCTTCCGCTTGTTTATGCAACTTTTCATGAGCTTTATATATTTCATTTCCTCTTTCCGTTAAGCGGAAGAAAATTTCTTTTTGATTATCTAACATTTGCATCTTCTCAACGAACTGCTTTTGAAATAACTTTGTACAAATTTTAGAGATCGCGCCCTTCGTCATTCCCATTTCTGTTGTAATAGCCGTTACATTCATGAGACCATTTTGTCCGATACACTCGATAACATGTAACTCAGATAAAGACATACCACTTACACCTGTTTCACGAAGAAACTTCTCATTATTTTCTTTCAAATGCTCTTCTTTTTTATGAAAAAGTGTACGAATATCCGAAATTATTTCCATTTGTTTCGCTGTACGTTCCAATCCGTTCGCCTCCTAAGTTTCCAAAGAAACAATTTAACTATATACCATTTTAAAATCATTTCTCCATCTTTACAAGTGAGAAAATCATGTTAAAATAAATTTAGTTTCCAAGTAAACTAAAAATAAGGAGGTTAGCAATTATGGAAAAAACCAAACTGAATTTCATTTTATATGTTGTCTGTATGAGTGCCTTACTCAGTTCCTTCGCTCAAAATATTTACACACCGATCTTACCGATGATTCAAAATTCGTTTCATACTTCTCTTTATCTTGTAAGTTTAACCGTTTCACTTTTCACATTCATTCTTGCGATTATGCAGCTCATATACGGACCTTTAATTGATACAAAAGGAAGAAAATCTGTCCTTATCCCTAGTTTAATTATTAGTACAATCGGCTCAATTGGTTGTGCTTTCTCACCAAACATTTACTTATTTCTATTTTTTAGAGCTGTTCAAGCTATAGGAATAGCGGCTATACCTGTAGTTGCAGCAACGATTATCGGTGATTTATTTGAAGGAAAAGAACGCGGAAAAGCGATGAGCCTTTATCAAATGTTACTTGCTCTCGCACCTGCGATCGGCCCTCTTATAGGTGGTTATCTCAGCAGTATACACGGCCACTTATCTGTATTTCTGTTTTTATCTACAATTGGCATCATCTTATTAATTATAAACATTTCACTACTTCCAGAAACAAAACCAAATGTAATTAAACAACCTAAAGCAAAAAAGAATTACTGGCTTATCTTAAAAAATAAAACTGGATTTTCTATTACACTTATTGGCTTTATTCAATTTTGTATGTATTTCTGTTTCCTCGTTTTTTTGCCTAGCATATTAACAAATATATATCATCTACACGCAAGTGAAATTGGTCTTATGTTTGTACCAATGTCCCTTTCTATTATGTTAGGAAGTTATTGCTACAAATTTTTGCAAAAACAGTTCACAACAAAGCAAGCTTTATTCATCACTAGTTTCTTCAATATTATATATATCACTTTATTCTCTTTCGCATATAGCAACAATATCCCAACCGTCATTATCGTTACCTCTTTATACGGTTTTAGCATGGGACTTTCTATGCCAACTCACACTACTTTATTAACGGAAGAATTCGTACAAGAACGCGCAACAGCTATCGGTATGTACAACTTCATTCGCTATTTTGGCATGGGTACAGGACCTATTGTAGGTGGGTTTCTTTTATTTAATCAAAATTACTTTTGGATTTTCTTTATAGGAGCAGTTACATTTCTACTTATAGTTTTATACGCAATAAAAATGTTACGTTTCTCTACCGCACAAAAGGCAAAATAGAGCCCCAGAAAGGTGGGCTCTATTTAAGCTCTTTGATCGGCAACAATATGAATATCAATATACTTTGTTTGTCTCATAATTTCATTTACAATAGAACCTTTTCGTATTTCTTCCCACCTTGTTCTTGCAGATTGTCCAAGTAAAATTTGCGTCACTTGTAATCTTTTTGCGACTTCAATAATAACATCCGCTGGTTTTCTCCCTTTCGCCTCTTCTAATACAAAACTCGCATCAAATTGATTGGTTAACGATTTCCACTCTTCAATCGTCTGCTTTTTTCCAGCTGAAATAAAATCTATATTTTCCCTCTCAACGTTTAATACGTACAATTCAGCATTTAACCGATCAGCCATGCGCCATCCCCGTCTTATTAATTTCTCCGCTGTTGAACTGTATTGTACACAAACGAGAATTTTTTCTTTTACGCCAATTGGTTCTATTACTGTTTGGCTAATTTTCTCGTCCATATCATCAGCAACTTCTCGAAGTGATAACTCTCTGAGTGCCCCTAGATTATTAAGCGTAAAGAAATTTTGTAAGCTTTGCTGAATTTTTTCTTCCTTATATATCTTTCCATCTATTAATCTCTTCCTTAATACCTCGGGCGTTGCATCAACGAGCTGAATTTCATTTGCTTTTTGTAAAATAAAGTCTGGAATACGTTCCCGTACTTTTACATTCGTAATTTGAGCTACAATGTCATGAACGCTTTCTAAATGTTGAATATTAAACGCAGATAATACAGATATACCGGCATCTAACAATTCTTGCACATCCATGTAACGCTTCTTATTTTTAGACCCAGGAATGTTACTATGTGCAAGTTCATCCACTACAACTACTTGCGGGCCACGCTTTATAATTCCTTCTACATCAAGTTCATAAAATACTTTTCCTTTATACTCTATTTCTTTTAAAGGAACTTTTTCTAAATCAGCAATTGCTTCTTCCGTCTCTTTTCTACCATGTGTTTCAATTAAACCAATTACAATATCAATACCGTCTTTTTTCATCTCTCGTGCATCAAAAAGCATTTTATAACTTTTCCCTACGCCTGGGGCAGCCCCTACGTATAGCTTTAATTTTCCACGATTTTGTTGACGAATGTATTCTAAATATTCCTCTGGCGTTCGCCTTTGAAACGTCGGTTTATAATCATCCGCATACAAAACACTCACAACCCTTCTTGCGAAACAACACTACCTCAATCCGTTAGATTGAGGTAGTACTGTTACTATTTCATTAATTTCTGTAATTCTAAGTTTAACTTTAAGACGTTTACGCGATCTTCTCCAAATAAACCGAAGGCAGCACCTTCTGTTTGTTCCTTAATCAATTGATTTAACTTTTCTTTCGGAATATTCGTTAATTTAGAGATGCGATCTACCTGCACAGACGCTGCCTTTGGACTAATGTCAGGATCAAGCCCTGAACCTGAATTCGTCACTAAGTCTATCGGTACTTCTGTAACTGGAACGGTTGGATTTTGTTTCTTCCAGTCTTCCATACTTTTCTCTACTCGTTTCTCTAAATCTGGATTAGACGGTGCATAGTTATTTGAACCAGATGCTTCTGCTTTATATTCTATACTAGAGACACGTCCATGAAAATAACGTGGATCTGTGAAATTTTGACCGATTAACTTCGAACCAACTATTTCATCCTTATCATTATATATAAGACTTCCATCCGCATTATCCTTCATTACCGCTTGTGCAATACCAGTTACAATAAGCGGGTATACGAGGCCGCACAAAACTAAAAATGTAAAAGTAATACGAATAATTGGTGATAGTATACTTTGTTTCTTCGCCATCTTTTTCCCCTCTTCCTTATATGAACAAGCCGACAAGCATATCAATTACCTTAATTCCAATGAACGGAACGATAACCCCGCCAAGCCCGTAAATGAGTAAGTTTCTGCTAAGCAATGCATTAGAGCTCATCGGTTTATATGCGATTCCTTTCATCGCTAATGGAATAAGTAATGGAATAATAACAGCGTTAAATATTAATGCTGATAAAATTGCTGACAGTGGTGACGTTAATTTCATAATGTTCAATGCTTCCATTTGCGGAATCGCAAGTGTAAACATTGCTGGAATGATTGCAAAATATTTCGCTATATCATTCGCAATACTAAACGTCGTTAACGCACCACGTGTCATTAACAATTGCTTACCGATTCCTACAACCTCAATAATTTTCGTTGGATTCGAGTCTAGATCAATCATGTTCGCCGCTTCTTTCGCTGCTGTCGTACCACTATTCATCGCTAATCCAACGTCCGCCTGCGCTAATGCTGGAGCATCATTTGTACCATCACCTGTCATCGCTACAAGTTTCCCTTTATCTTGCTCTGCTTTAATAACAGCAATTTTATCTTCCGGTTTACACTCAGCAACAAATTCATCTACTCCAGCTTCTTTTGCAATCGTTGCTGCTGTTAACGGATTATCACCTGTACACATAACCGTTTTAATCCCCATTTGGCGTAACTGTTCAAAACGCTCACGCATACCCGGTTTTACTGTATCCTTTAAATAAATTAAACCGTAAATACGATTATCTACTGCAACTACAAGTGGTGTTCCACCCTCTTTTGAAATGAAATCTGCTTTTTGATTTACATCTTTCGGAATTGTTCCGCCTTGTGACCCAACCCATTCAATAACGGCACCTACAGCACCTTTTCTCACTTTCGTTCCGTCTTGTAAATCAACACCACTCATTCTCGTTTCTGCTTTAAACGGAACAAACTCACCTTGTTCTGCAAGTTCTCTATTATATGATATAGATTTTCCCTGCACATACTCGATAACAGATCGACCTTCTGGCGTTTCATCTAAAACAGAACTAATAGCAGCCCACTTTCCAACTTGCTCAATCGTTTCATTTCCTACTGGAAGCAGTGTATGTGCCATTCGGTTCCCGAAAGTAATCGTACCTGTTTTATCTAAAATAATTGTATTAATATCGCCCGCAGCTTCTACTGCTTTCCCTGACATCGCTAACACGTTAAATTTTGTCACCCGGTCCATCCCAGCTATACCAATTGCCGATAATAACCCACCAATTGTCGTTGGAATTAAACAAACTAACAATGCTACAAGTACAGCTGTATCAATTTGAAACCCTAAATAATTCGTGAAAATTGGCAACGTCACAACAACGATTAAGAAAATAAGCGTTAAACTCGTTAATACTGTATTTAAAGCAATCTCATTCGGCGTTTTTTGACGAGCAGCCCCTTCTACTAATGAAATCATTTTATCAATAAATGATTCTCCAGGATTACTTGTAATAACAATTGTAATCTCATCACTTACGACCATCGTTCCGCCTGTTACGGAACAAAAATCGCCACCCGCTTCCTTTATAACAGGGGCTGATTCTCCTGTTATTGCAGATTCATCGACAGACGCTAACCCTTTTATTACTTCACCATCATTCGGAATCATTTCCCCTTGTTTTACGATAACAACGTCACCTTTTCTCAGATCAGTTGCTGAAACTTGAACAATGTCTCCATTTTCTTTTACGACATTTGCAAACACATCTTTCTTCGATTGTTTTAAAGAATCGGCTTGCGCTTTACCACGGCCTTCAGCTAACGCTTCTGCAAAGTTAGCAAATAAAACTGTAAATAATAGAATGAGAGAAACTGTTATATTAAACCATCCTGGTACACTACTAGAACTGCTTGGGAGAAAAGATAAAATGAACGTAATGATAAACCCAATTTCCACAATGAACATAATCGGATTCTTTATCATTACTTTCGGATTCAATTTCGCAAAGGATTGTTTCATCGCATGCGTCACGATATCACGATCCAACGTTTTCGCTTGTCTAACTTCATCTTCTACAGCATGTATTTGTGAATCGTTCAATTGTTTTTCTTTTACTACTACCGGTCTCATTATTTACCCTCCATTACTTCAATGTAAGAAATTCTGCAATTGGGCCAAGTACTAACATCGGGAAAAATGTTAATGCACCAACAATTACAATCGTTCCAATAAAGATTCCTCCAAATAAACCATTATCCGTACGGAACGTTCCGACTGTTTCTGGTACTACCGTCTTCTCTTTCAATGAAGCTGCTACAGCTAGCATCGTAATTAAACTGAAATAGCGTCCTAAAAACATAACTAAACCAGTCGTAATATTCCAAAACGGTGTATTATCTGCTAATCCTTCAAATCCAGATCCATTATTCGCAGCTGACGATGTGTATTCATATACAACTTGCGTTAAACCGTGAAAACCGGAATGAGAAATCGCATCCGTTCCTAAACTTGTTGAAAGAGCTAATGCAGAAAATCCTAAGATAAGTAATGGATGAAATAGAATCGTTACTGCAATTAATTTCATTTCCTTACCTTCAATCTTTTTACCTAAAAACTCTGGTGTTCTTCCGACCATTAACCCAGATATAAAAACTGCAATAATTGCATACATAATAATATTAATAAAGCCCGCTCCAACACCGCCGTATACTGTATTCAACATCATATTTACGAGTGGAACTAAACCGCCAATTGGCGTTAACGTATCATGCATCGTATTAACGGCCCCTGTTTCAGCAGCTGTCGTTACTGTTGCGTATAGTGAAGAAAATACTGTTCCAAATCGTACTTCTTTCCCTTCTGTACTTCCTTGTACATGTTCGATACCCATTCCATTTAATGCCGGATTCCCGTTTAGTTCAGATGTCGTAATCGTTATAAATCCTAGTAAAAACACCATGAATAGTGAAACGAAAAGGATACGCCCTTGTTTTTTATTTCCTACCATTCGTCCGTACGTAAATGGAAGTGCTGTTGGTAATAACATCATAAGCATCATTTGCAAAATATTACTCATTTGTCCTGGATTTTCAAAAGGATGTGTAGAGTTTGCCCCGAAAAATCCACCGCCGTTATTCCCAAGTTCCTTAATAGAAACGAATGATGCAACAGGCCCGCGTAAAATACTTTGTTTTGCTCCATCAATCGTTTGTGCTGTAACCGCCCCATCTAACGTTTGTGGTACACCAAGTGCGACAAAGACTAACGCTGCAATAAATGCGATAGGAAGAAACACTCTCGTTAACGCCCTCGTAAAATCAACGAAAAAGTTACCAAGTTCTTTTCCAGCAAGTCCTCTTATAAAAGCCATAACAATCGCTAACGTCGTTGCTGGTGCCGCAAACATTAAAAATGTAATCCCGATTAATTGTGATAAATAAGATAAACCATTTTCACCGCTGTAATGTTGTAAGTTTGTATCAGCCATAAAACTAATCGCTGTATTAAAAGCGAGCGTAGGCTCCATCCCTTCAATATGCGCTGGATTTAATGGCAATACACCTTGTAATCTAAAAATGAAATATACAACGACAATCATAAATCCGTTGAGTAGAACTAATGATAATGCATACTGTTTCCACGTTTGATTGTATCCTTTTACACCTGTAAATTTAAAAATAAGTTTCTCAAAAGGCCCGAATACTTTATCTAGCATTTTGCTACCTTGAAAGGCTTTCTCTAAATAAATCCCCGTTGGCTTTGCTACTAAAATAAACAAGAGCATTGTAATAATGACTGCAACCCAAATCATAATGAATGATTCCCCCTAATTAAAACTTTTCTGGATTTAATAATGCGTATACTAAGTACACCGTAATCGCTGCAACAATAACCGATAAGGCAATCATCATGATTGCTTCCCTTCTTTCACAACTTTATCTGACCAACTTGCAAGACTTGCCATCGATGCTACTAATACAACAAAAATTCCGATCATCACAACATCTAACATAACAATCCCTCACTTTAAATGTTAAAATTTACCATTAAAATATTAAAAAAGAACACTGAGCTCTACTCAGTGTTCAAAAAATGAACAACAAAAAGTAAACCTCCTCTCTAAACGCTTACGAGGTTAGCTGTCGGATTCGGGCCTAAAGAGTAGCCCTACTTTCAAAACTGAAAGATTCACCCCAAGTGACGATGCACAAAATTGGTTCCCCCGCTCCATTTCTGGAACTCAGCGATTTTAGGTTTTTTTTGGAAATTTGATAAATGATTTATGAGAGTAAATATACTCCTCTATATTTCACTTGTAAAGAGGTAAATTACTTAAAATAAGAAAATATTACGCTATTTAAACGCTTACATTACGTATTATTAATATTCTTTCATCTGTTTTCTTGTCTTTTCTTTCTTTTTCATAGAAATGACCTTTTATATATAAAAAAAGAGCGAATGTATATAAGCACCCCACTTAGGCACACTTAACATTCGCTCTCGTTTTCATTCAGAATTTATTTACCACGTAAAAAAGCACGTAAATTTCTCCCACGGATATAAACTTGTGATAATTCTGCATGTAACTGCTCATATTCAATAATATCCGCCTCTAAATACAAAGCATCTTTTGATGGTAATAAAATATATGGACCTGGAAAAATAGGATCAATCTGTGCCAATTCTTGAACCCTCTCGATCGATACCGCCCAACGATTTGCTATATCTCCAAATAGTAGTACCTTCATCATTTCTTCCCCCGCCCTATTCAAAAAATAAAAACGAAATATTATCACAGTTCGTAAACACGACAAATTTAGCTCCAATTGTTTCATAGAGCCGCGCTGGATATCGTTTATTCCTTGTAACAACAGTAATAGGCGCTTGAAAAGAAAAACGAATGTGTTCTGTGAAGAAACTAACTGTTGGAAGCTCATCCCCTAGTAAAATCACCTTCTTAATTCGTGTGCACATACTAGTAAAATCTTTCTCCTTATTACAGCTATAAGCTGATTCAAACCCATAATCTCTAACTTCAGCCGCTATCTCTTCATTGACTGTAAAAATAATTAACTCATGCTGAAATGCTACTAGCTCTCTTAAACTCTTTACCTTGTTTTTTTCTCCAACACAAATAAGTGTTAGTTCCATGTACCTCATCCTCCTTAGCATAAAAGAATTCAAACGTAGATTGATATTCCCCTATACTAATCGGATCGATGAAGTGATGTATCCATCATGGCACCGTCCTCTCTCAAAACGCTTACGAAGTTAGCTGTCGGATTCGGGCTTTGAGAGTAGCCCTACTTTCAAAACTGAAAGATTCACCCCAAGTGACGATGCACAAAATTGGTTCCTCCGCTCCATATATTTGGACTCAGCGTATTACAAAAAAATGTATTCTGGCTGATATATTACTCTTGTATTTGGAAAAAGTAAACAAAAAAAGCCAGTTGTAAAACTGGCCTTTTCATTCTTCATGCTTATGCTTTATTCAATTTATACGCAAAATGATTCGTCGGTCCATGACCACTACCAATATTCAATGGCTCTTCAATTGCTATACTAATAAATCGTTTTGCCTCTTGAACTGCTTCGTCCATTGAGTATCCTTTCGCAAGTCCAGCTGTAACTGCTGAAGCAAATGTACAGCCACTTCCGTGCGTTTGTTTCGAAGGAATTCGTTCACTTCTAAATTCAATAAACTCTTCTCCATCAAAGAGTAAATCAATTACTTCATTACCTTGATATTCCGCATGTCCGCCCTTCATAAGCACATATCTAGCACCTAATTCGTGCAATACTTTCGCAGCTTTCTTACTATCTTCTATATTATGAATCTCCATCCCAGTTAACACTTCAGCTTCTGGAACATTCGGTGTAATAACTGTTGCTACTGGTAATAAATATTCCTTTAATGCTTGAACTGCTTCTTGCTGTAATAATGATGCTCCGCCCTTTGCAATCATAACAGGATCTAGCACAATATTATTCCAACCAAATTTCTTAATCTGTTCTGCCACAATTTGAATAATTTCACTACTAAATAACATCCCTAGTTTCACTGCATCTGGTGTTAAATCCGTACCAATTGAATTCAGCTGTTCCGTAATACCTTCTAATGGAACAGGATATACCCCTTGAACGCCAAGCGTATTTTGAGCAGTAATTGCCGTAATTGCCGTCATCCCATACACACCAAGCTCTTGGAATGTTTTTAAATCCGCTTGAATACCAGCACCACCGCCGCTATCAGATCCTGCAATTGTTAAAGCTTTATTCACTTCCATCTCACTCATCCTTTTCTATCCAAAATAGCGATGATAAATCGTCTTTGCTTCGCTTATATCTTTCGTTCCATGTACCAGTACACGGCCATCTTTGAAGGCAACTAACCTCTTTTCTTCAACAGAGAAAGATAGTAAATATGGATTTACATTTAAATCATTCACACGGCCTTCTAGTAGCTGTTTATATTGTTCAAAATCTATTTCTTCTTTATGAGGTGGTCTAATTTGAACTGTATTTCTCCCACATAAAACTGCTGTTTTCGATGTGTTCTCTTTATTTAAATACGGATATAATGCATTCTCTCCGCACGAAGGACAATTATGTTTGCGAAGTTTTTGCACATTCATACATGAATACTCATTCTTCCACATATCAAACGATACAAGTCCATCTCGAAGTGATTTATAATCTTCTACTAACAGTTTAAGAGCTTCTGTTACTTGATGAGAAACGACAAGAGATACAGCAGGTGATATAATACCCGCTGTATCACATGTCGCCCCGCCAAGCGGAATCGATTGTAATAAACATGATAAACATGGTGTTTTACTAGGAAGAATTGTGTAAGAAAGACCGTAACTGCCTACGCATGCACCATAAATCCATGGAATAGAATATTTTTGTGCTATATCATTCACAATAAAACGTGTTTCAAAATTATCAGTCGCATCAATCATTACATCAACGTTTGTAACAAGTTCTTCTAGCTCCTCAGCTGTTACATCTTGAACGAGGGCCTCTATTGTTACATCACTATTAATCTCTTCTAAACGCTTTTTAGCCGCTATAGCCTTCGGAAGATTATTTTTCACGTCGCTCTCTGCATACAATTGTTGTCTTTGTAAATTACTCCAATCGACATAATCACGGTCAACAATTGTTATCTTCCCAACACCAGCTCTTACAAACATTTCTGCATTTGCACTACCAAGTGCGCCTGCGCCGATAATAAGCACATGCTTTTCTCTTATCTTTTGCTGTCCTTCTTCCCCAATTGGAGAAAATAGTTCTTGGCGAGAATATCGATTATTCAACTACACTCATTCCTTCTAAAGGACTGCTTGCAGTTGCACAACGTTTACGTGCAATACGCCCCGCTTCAAAGCCTATGCGACCTGCCTCAATACCTAACTTCATTGCGTATGCCATCTTAATAGGATCTTTTGCTCCTGATACAGCCGTATTTAATAACACACCATCTGCTCCTAATTCCATCGCAAACGCTGCATCAGCTGGGCTACCAATACCTGCATCAACGATAACCGGTACTGTCGCTTGTTCAATAATGAAGCTTAAATTTAACGGATTTACAATACCAAGCCCTGAACCGATTGGTGATGCTCCTGGCATAATTGCATGCACACCTAGTTCTTGTAATTTACGTGCTAATACAACATCATCAGATGTGTACGGAAGTACGATAAACCCTTCTTCTAGTAACATTTCAGATGCCTTTAACGTTTCTACTGGATCAGGTAACAACGTTCTATCATCACCAATAACTTCAACTTTGATCATGTCACAAAGCCCTGAAGCTTTTGCTAATTTTGCAATACGAACAGCTTCTTCAGCATTTTTTGCTCCAGCTGTATTTGGTAATAACGTATATTTTTTCACATCAAGCTTCTCTAATAAATTAGGTTGCTTTGCATCAAATATATCCATACGACGTACTGCAAACGTTAAAATTTCAGCTTCAGAAGCGTCAATTGCTTTTTGCTGTACGTCAAAATCAGGGAATTTCCCTGTTCCTAATAAAAGTCTAGACTGAAATGACAATGGTCCAATGTTTAACATAATCAACCGCCTCCTACGAAAGTTACAATCTCAATTTGGTCTCCATCAAAAACAGATGTATCTGTATGATCATCTTTTTGTAAAATATCTTTATTACGCTCTACTACAACAATTCTGTTATCTAACTCTAAATGTGTAAGTAACTCAGCTACTGTTTTTACACTCTCTGGTACTTCAATTTGGTTACCATTAATTTTTAAATTCAAACTTCCATCCCCTTTCTAAACCGTTTTAGAAAGCAATGAATCTAGCAAGTGATTCTCCTGCTTTCCTTCTATTAAATCCGCCATATATTGACCAGAAACAGGGCTTAATAAAATGCCGTTTCGATAATGGCCCGTACAAGCATATAAACCTTTTATTTCTTCATGTTCTCCCATATAAGGAGCTTCGTGATTCGATTGTGGTCTTAATCCTGCCCATGCGCTTTCCCACTCTGCTTCTTTTAAAGCTGGCAATATTGTATAAGCACGCTCTAATATAGAAGTAATGCTTTCCGGTTGTACAGTTTTATTAAACGTATGCGACTTCATCGTTGCTCCAATTACGTAACGTCCGCCGCGCTTTGGAGCAATATAAAATCTTTCTTGGAAAATAGGTGCCTTTAAAAGTGGTTTTCTACTTCTTACCGCTACTACTTCTCCTTTAACTGGATATGTACCCCATTCGCGGTGAAAATGACCTAGTAACTTCGTGCTCCATGAGCCACCGGCAATCACCACTTTTTCGCATGTGATTATACCTTCGCTCGTAACAATACCAGTCACTTTATTATTTTCAATACGAATATCAAACACTTCTGTCTGTTCATATATATCCGCACCGGAAATTGATGCAGAATGCGCGAATGCTTTCGTAAGCTCTGGTGCAATAACGTGACCATCTTTCGGATAATATACCGCTCCTATAATGGATTCGGATAGAAATGGCTCTTTTTCCCGTAAATGGTCTCCCGTTAGAAAATATGAATCTTCACCTGTTTTCTGTTGCCAATCCATAATGTGAAGAATTCTTTCCTTCTCATCTTCGTTTTGTGCAATACGATATATCCCTTTCTCCTCATATCCAATATCAATACCCGTCTTTTCACGTAAAACTGTTGCAAGTTGTGGAAATATAGCTCGGCTTTCTCTAGCAAGTTCAAATAGCGGGTCATACGCATCCCATTCTGCTTGAACACCAAGCAGGCCAGCAGCTGCTTTAGAAGCTTCCGATGCAATTTTTTGCTTCTCTATAATTGCTACTTTATGCCCTCTTTCTGCTAGAAAATGTGCAACTGAGCTACCAATTACACCACCGCCAATAATCGCTACATCATACTTCTCACACATGTTTTTCCGCCCACTTTCTTATTGATTCCTTATAAGATTTCGCTTTGCTATATGGGTTACTACTACTTACAATTCCGGACATAACTGCTATACCGCTTACACCGTTAGTAAGAACATCTACTGTGTTTTCTGGGGTAATTCCTCCAATCGCTGTAATCGGTATAGATAAACAGCTTGCAATGTCTGAAATTTCTTCAAGTCCTCTCGCTGGCACACCTTTTTTACAATCTGTCGGAAATACATGACCATAAACGAGTGAATCCGCTCCATTTTTAAATGCTACTATCGCTTCCTCTAACGAGTGTACTGAATAACCGACATGCAAATAAGAAAACTTTTCTTTCACTAACCTTGCATCTGCGCTTCGGTATCCTAGTTGAACACGCGGAATGTTTAATAAAATGGCGATATCAATTCGATCATTTATAACAAGCTTAGATGCTGGAAAGCCTTTTTTCAAAAGACTTTCCACCCCTTCATATAATTCCTTCGTACTTTTCTCACGCTCACGAATATGCAAATAATCAATCTCACTCTCAATTTGCATCGCTACATTCACTAACTCTTCGAATGGCATATGGCCATTTGAGATTACATGGAGCTCATTTTTCATATTCATTCGCCTACTTTAAAATGTTTTCGAATAATTCATCGGCAGGAACAATTTCTTTCGTCATTCCTTTGTCTTTCAACCATTTGTTTTGTTTCTCCCATGACTCTTTTGAATCTGATAAAAATGGCTCATCTTTCGTTTCCATCTTCTCTAATAAAATTTTCATGCTTTCTTTTTCAACTTCTGGTACAAGCGGGAAGTTTTCTTTTTCTTGATGATCTAATAAAATATTTAATGCTTCATCAGGGCTTTTCTTCATAAAGTCATACCCTTTTTTTGCCCCACGTAAAAAGGCTTGCAATGCTTCTTTATCTTTTTTCAACGTTTTATCACCTGTTACGAAAACAAGTTCATGATAATTCGGCACACCATATTCTGCTGGATTAAAGTACGCTGGTTCATGGCCTTCATGACGCATAACAGGTACTTCATGGTTAATGTATGCTCCTGTTACAGCATCCACTTTTTTCGTAATTAACGCTGGTACTAAATCAAAGCCAACATCAACTACTTTCACCGTATCAGGATTACCACCAGCTTCTTTTATCATCGTTTTTAAATATACTTCACTTAAAGGAGTTCCAGAATATCCTACTGTTTTTCCTTCTAAATCTTTCGGTGATTGAATACCTGCTGATTTCAGCGATACGACATGATTTAACGGTGAACGTACGACAGCTCCAATTGATTTCACTGGAATTTGTTCATTTGCTCTGGCCATAACAACATCTGGCTGATAATACAAACCAACTGTCACTTTCCCTGCTGCAGCTAAAGTTAATGGATCAGTTGGATTAGAAGGGAATTTTATATTTACCTTTATTCCTTCTTCTTTAAAGTAGCCTTTTTCAATTGCTGCATAAATAAAGCTATGTACCGCATTTGGGTACCAATCGAGCATAACCGTTATTTCTTTCTCTTTTTTACTTTTATCTGATGCTGAATTACTCGAACATCCTGCAATCATTGCAACTAATAATGTAAACACAAAGATGCGTTTTAAAAATTTCATGAATGCTTCCTCCAACTAATGAATTTCTTTTCTAATATGGAAATAAGTATGACGAAGAAAATAGCTAATAATGATAACAATACAATGGGTGCAAATACACCAGCTCCATCTAACTGTGTCATCATTCTCTTACTGAAATAACCAAGCCCAGCTTGTGCACCGAGCCATTCACCTATTGCTGCCCCAATTACACTAAGCGGAACTGCAATTTTTAAAGCTGAAAAAAAATAAGGAAGAGCAGACGGTAACTTTAACTTAAGAAAAACATCTTTCTTCGTTGCTCCATATGTAACTAAGAGCTCCTCCCATTCTTTTTTCGTACTACGCAGTCCGTCATACGTATTGACCGCAATAGGGAAAAACGTAATTAAAACTGTAACAACAACCTTACTCCAGATGGTATATCCAAACCATAAAACGAAAAGCGGAGCAAGCGCTGTAATAGGAATCGTTTGTGAGGCAACTAATAATGGATAAAATGCCCTTTCCATCCATGTACTCGCATTCATTAACATCGCTAGCCCTACACCTAATACGATAGAAATAACAACACCTATTAAAACGACGTATAACGTTGCCGGTAAATGAACCGTAAATAATATGTCTTTTAGTTTCCATATCTTCATTACAATTGCTGACGGTGACGGTAAAATGTACATTTCATCTACAATTCTTGCTCCTATTTCCCACATAACGAGTAAAATGCTAGAAAGTGTAATGGCAGGAACTAATTCTTTCAATCGGTTCATCATACGAGTACCTGCCTTTGTAACATACTAAGAAGCTCATCTTTCAGCGCTAACACATCCGGTTTATATAAATCTTTTCGTGTTCTGTTATGATCAAGCGGCACAATCCGTTCAGTCAAAGTAGTTATCGGCTGCTGTTCCACCACTAAAATTCGATTCGAAAGAAACAACGCTTCTTCCACATCATGAGTGATAAATAAAATTGTTTTTTCCCACTCTTTCCATTGTTCAAACAACCATTCTTGCAAAGATGCCTTCGTTAAAGCGTCCAATGCGCTAAACGGTTCATCTAGCAATAATATCTCTCCGCCTGTTAATAATGTTCGGATAAAAGATACGCGCTGCCTCATACCGCCAGATAAATCTTTCGGGTATTTTCCCTCGTATCCTTGTAAACCAAATTTATGTAGCAGTTCCTTTGCCTTTACTTGTGCTTCTTTCTTCTGTACACCCTGACATTCTAGTGGCAAAGCAGCATTCTCAATAATTTTTCTCCACGGCAGGAGCATATCTTTTTGAGGCATATACCCTACAGGATGACTTTTTGTTTCTGTCAGCTCTATCCGTCCAGTACTGACTTCTTCTAAGCCTGTAATAAGACGAAATAGAGTACTTTTCCCGCAGCCACTTGGCCCAATAATGCTTACAAACTCTTTCTCTTGTATAGAAGCATTTAATTCATCGATGATTGGCTTCTCATCATAATGAAAAGAAACATTATGAAACTGTAGTATGTTCTTGCTCCTCAAATCCCCACATCTCCTTACGATAGGACATATCCCAGAATAAATATTCAAATCGACTGGAATATAAGAAAATCTCCTCTAATCTTTCTAGCTCTCGCTCTGACTTTCCAATTGCCATTTCATCTAATAAATCTATTAACCAAATACAAAGGTTACCGTATTCTTCAGAACTATATCCTTGAATCCACTCACCAAAGAACTCATGATCTCTCGCTCCAGGAATATCATTTAAACGCTTTCCAATTTCCCAATAACTCCACATACATGGAAGAAGTGCTGCTATTAATTCCGCAAGTGTGCCATTTTGAGATACAGACATCATGTAATTTGTATAAGCTAAATTTTTAGCAGATGGTTTTGCTGATTCTATCTCCTCTATAGAAATTCCAAGCCTTTTTGCATACTGTTTATGGATCGTCATTTCTCCATTTAATATTCCATCAATTTGTTCAGCAAATTTTCCCATTACTTGTGGATTCGTTGCCTTTACAACACCGATGGCATATAGCTTTGCATAATCTAACAAATATAAATAATCTTGAATAATGTAATACTGAAACTTATCTTTTTCTAACGTGCCATCCCCCATCCCTACTACAAATGGATGATTATGACTCATCTCCCAAACTGGTTGTACAGTTTCTAACAATCTATTACAAAATTTCATTTCTATTTCCCCCTTCAATATATGTATCTAAATAAAAAACCACTTCTATAATCAGAAGTGGTTACAACAAATAAAATTATAGCTTATTCGTTGTTCCACTTCCCTTCGCTAGTATTACCTAGATCAGGTGTTGTAAGGGTTAAGGATTATTCCTCTCTCAGCACGAAAAGCACCCCTAGTGGTTTCAATATAAAATTTTCAAATAAAAAAGCCCCGTTTCTATACGCAAAGAAACGGGGACTCATCATTAGTGTCCGAATTGCTTCCCTACGCTAGCATAATCTAGATCAGGTAATGAAAAGGATCAAAGACTTAAGGTCTTACTCTCAGCTGGCAACACCAGCTCTCCTAGCAAACTATAAAATTATCACTGTCAGTATAACACCCTAATAAGACATCATCAACTATTTTAATTTTCTCAATTGTCAACAAAATTACAGAGTTATATAATACTTATTATTCTATTTCGTAAAATAAAATCCCAATTAATTCTATAAAAAGGAATCATTATCCTGAAAAAATTTATTTTTATATTGATTTCATATTACATTTATGTGAATACACCCACTATATTATATCTTTATACTATAATAAAATTACAACTAACTATACAACTAGAGGAGGTCTCTATTATATGAATATGAAAGCTACAGCTCTAACAGCAACTACTGTCGCAATCGCCTCATTACTTCCTTCTATGGGCGAAACAAATGTACAAAAAGCAAACGCTGAACAATTATCTAATGTCAAAACTGGATATGTCAAAGTCGATCAAGTAGCCTTACATAAAGAAGATAATACAAATAGCATATCCCTTGATACAATTCGCTTTAATACGAAAGTTAACATACTTAAAACAACGAAGGATTGGTATAAAGTATCTGTTAATAATAAAGTAGGCTATGTACAAAAAGATGCTATTCTGCAAAAAAACAAACTTCAATCTACTAATCAATACATCGTCAATGCTAATGCATTGAACGTTCGCTCTGAACCTAATTTAGAATCTTCCATTTTAGATGTATTACCAAATGGTAAGTTCGTGACTATTCAAGGAGAACAAGGCGAATGGTATAAAATTTCACATAACGGTCAAACAGGTTATGTACAAAAAGCATTCGTATCTAATGGTTCGCAGCCCTTAGTAAAAGGAATCACAGTTCAAAATGATACGAAATATACTGTTGCAACACCTAAATTAAATGTACGTAGCAATGCTAGCACAAATGGCACTCTACTTGGTTCTTTACAAAACGGTACACAGGTACAAGTAGTAGAAACAGTAGGAACTTGGTATAAAATTCGTTTTGGCACAGGATACGGGTATGTGGCCAAACACTATGTGGTACAAAATCAACAGCAATCACAAGCTCAAACAGCTCAATCTTCAGCTATTCCAGCAGTTTTCAAATTCCCTACTCAAGGAAAAATCAGCTCAACCTTTGATATACGCTGGGAACAAATGCATTATGGAATAGATATTGCAGCACAAGGTAACGTCTCCATTCAAGCTGCCGCTGCAGGTAAAGTTATTAAATCATATTATTCAGCTAGTTATGGCAATGTAGTGTTCATCGCCCATCAAATAAACGGGAAATTATATACAACAGTTTATGCTCATATGAAAGATCGCACTGTACAAGCTGGTGATCAAATACAAACTGGACAATTACTAGGTCATATGGGTAACACAGGTCATTCATACGGACAACACCTCCATTTTGAATTACATAATGGAGAATGGAATTTTGAAAAAACAAATGCAGTAAATCCACTGCCGTATTTAGTTAGGTAAATTGTATGCCACGCAATATACCTCTCTTCATTGAATACTTAGCCTTTTTAGGTTTAATCTGTTGTTTAATAATTTACAATACAAACACTGTATTTTTATCTATTATCATTGCTTTTGTTGCTCTAGAAATTATGATGGAGTCATTTCAAGTGCGACTAAAGCAAAAAGTTGCCCATGTTTATAATGCTATTTTTCTATTAAGTGCCCTTATAACAAATGTTATTAGTAATGGCTTTTATTTATCTACTATAATTCCCGTATTCTTTATGGCTGTTTTATTATTCATAGCTAGATACATTAATGTCCCTAATAATAAAAAACATGAACAAGAAGCTTAGAAAGAGGAGACACTGTGTACCAATCTTTCAAAGATAACACAATGAAATATATATTAAATTTATACGAAAAACTAAATACTTTTTTTGGTATACAAGGAAGTTATACTGCACAACTTCTCCTATATGGAATGTTATTTCTCATCTTAATCACTTTCTCCTTGTTTTACTAACAAAAAAGGATCTCACATAACATTGAGATCCTTTTTAATTTATATTAATTTTTCATATGTAAAATACTGTTTAGCCACAAGCATATTTTTCATAAATAAAACTAAGATTATATTTTTTCTCTAAACCCATTCTTTGTTCATCGTCACACCAATAGAAAAGAATATCATGAATCGTCGCATAACGCTTATTTTTAAGAAATAGTTTAAAGAATGACGGTAAACAATCATGTAATTGTATAAATATATAATTGCGTAGTATTTCCTCTTTATATTCAATGCCCTTACAAATATACAGTAATTCTTCACAATAATATGCATGCTGTGGAACTTGAATCATTTCGAAAAATGGCACGTATGATAATAACTTTCCGATAAAATGGTTATATCGATCCATTATCCCTATTGTCATATGTTCCATCATTTCTTTCATCACATATAAATAATCATCTACATGAGTTGTCTTTAGTGGGTCTAATCGATCTGAAATTTGAGAAAGTACAGCTCTTTGACAAGCTAAAACTACTTGACTAGGTCCATAATATGATAGAAAATCTGTACACTTACGATACTTTCGTAATAAGTCATGTGTATATAAATCATACACAAAAGTATTACAATACATCGCTAGACTCATCATATCACTATTCAGCTGCTCTTTTGACTGTGCTTTAGCCCTCTTACACATATAGAAGAATGTAAACTCTAATATTTCTTTTTGAGATAATAGATGTTTACAATTTGTTATACATTTCTCATTAAATTTAACTCTATCCCAAATTTCTACATCCCCATCTGTTAATTCCCCGACACGATATTTAATAACTAAATAGTTTAAAGCAACTGCTTGTGTCAAAAGATCCCATGTTTCATATTCCAATGAAGTCTGGACAAATTCAGCTAGCCCTTGTGTTACCATAAAAGTATTTGCCTCTTCATACCAACCAATCTCTTGACATAAACGAAGAATACGTACTAAGGTTGGAATTTCATCTTTATGAAACTGTGGTAAATTCTTTACTCTATTCATTCCATAAACGATAACTGCTGCTAAATTTTCTTCTTTATAAAATTCTTTTTCTTTCCATGCTAATATAGTTCGCTCTTTTCCTTCACCTTTTGGGTGGCAAGGTACAAGTAAAGATAATAATTCAGCAAAATTATTTGGTTCTATATATGTATCTGTAACCAAATTCCAATTTGGATCGCCCTGTACAGCCCTCATATAATTCCCCTTCCCTTTTTATCCCGCTATTTGCCGGGCAGTAAGACGCCCACCTCAAAATCCAGTGAATACGAGGAAGTTAGGTGGGAAATAAAACTGCCGGTAAAAGCCCGATTGGTTCAACGAATAATCATTGGAGGATGGACAAAACCCCCAATAATTAAAGTTTAACTTTATCTACGTAGGAAATATTAATTCATTATTACAACACTAAAAATAAATATTGTTATATTCAAAACCTACCATAATACTTATATCTATCAGTATATCACTTTTTCTCTTATTTAAAATTAGGAATGAAAAATTTAAATAAACTGTCGAAAACCTGAACTATGTACTTATTATATAATGTCTCAGATACATCACGCTAATATATTAGTTTAATCCACATATACTAGAATAATGTATCTGATTTTTATCCATCATTTATCCCACTATTTGCGGACAATAACACTTTCACTAATTAAAGTTTAACTTTATTCCGTACGTTCCGAGATTTCACTTAAAGCGAACCCAGCTTGATCATCTGCCGCTTCTCTTATGGCTAAATCACCTAATGCTAGCATCCCGACAAGTTGACCGTCCTCAACTACTGGCAATCGTCTAATTTGATACTGTGCCATTAATTCTGTAGCTTTTTCAATAGAATCATCTGGAGAAACCGAAACAATGTTTGTCGTCATTACATTTGTAATTTTATTAGACCCAGGATGTTTTTCAGCAATCCCTCGAACAACTAAATCTCGATCAGTAACAAGCCCAACGACTTGTTCATTTTCAAGAACAGGAATCAATCCAACTGATTCTTCCTTCATTTTTACAGCAGCCTCATATACATTATCTAACGGTGTACAATGTACAATATGAGTACTCATAAAGTCTCTAACTTGCGTCATTTTTTATCTCCTCCTTTTAATACATACCATAGTTTTTCCTAAATCCCTTTATTTATTTGAGGAAAATAAGATGATAAAAAAGAGGATTATACACAATAAAAAAGAGCCAGCATATTGCTGACTCTTTCTTTATGACCCGTACGGGATTCGAACCCGTGTTACCGCCGTGAAAGGGCGGTGTCTTAACCACTTGACCAACGGGCCATGGCTCCGCAGGTAGGACTCGAACCTACGACCGATCGGTTAACAGCCGATAGCTCTACCACTGAGCTACTGCGGAATAAATATATGGTGGGCCTAAATGGACTCGAACCATCGACCTCACGCTTATCAGGCGTGCGCTCTAACCAGCTGAGCTATAGGCCCATATACTTTACAGGGGCAGTAGGAATCGAACCCACACTGGAGGTTTTGGAGACCTCAGTTCTACCTTTAAACTATGCCCCTAAATGATGCCGGCTAGAGGACTTGAACCCCCAACCTACTGATTACAAGTCAGTTGCTCTACCAATTGAGCTAAGCCGGCATAAAAAAAATGGTGGCTCGGGACGGAATCGAACCGCCGACACGAGGATTTTCAGTCCTCTGCTCTACCGACTGAGCTACCGAGCCAACATAAATGGCGGTCCCGACCGGGGTCGAACCGGCGATCTCCTGCGTGACAGGCAGGCATGTTAACCACTACACCACGGGACCATTTGGTTGCGGGGACAGGATTTGAACCTGCGACCTTCGGGTTATGAGCCCGACGAGCTACCGTACTGCTCCACCCCGCGATGATAAAATATTCAATTTAGAAAAAATGGAGGAGGTAGAGGGATTCGAACCCCCGCGCGACTCTCGCCGCCTGTCGGTTTTCAAGACCGATCCCTTCAGCCGAACTTGGGTATACCTCCGAGATATAAACTTTGAGTGGTGGACCTTGTAGGACTCGAACCTACGACCGGACGGTTATGAGCCGTCTGCTCTAACCAGCTGAGCTAAAGGTCCTTATGGTAGCGGCGGAGGGGATCGAACCCCCGACCTCACGGGTATGAACCGTACGCTCTAGCCAGCTGAGCTACACCGCCATAAGTAATATAAAAATAAGTGGAGCCTAGCGGGATCGAACCGCTGACCTCCTGCGTGCAAGGCAGGCGCTCTCCCAGCTGAGCTAAGGCCCCATGTTTTTGGGAATATCGGGAAGACAGGATTTGAACCTGCGACCCCCTGGTCCCAAACCAGGTGCTCTACCAAGCTGAGCCACTTCCCG